>JBKQRT010000292.1:0-2955 GCA_052143895.1 Acidimicrobiales bacterium
CCGCCGCAACCGTCGTACTGGTGCCGCGGATGTGCCGAATGTTCTCAGACCGAGCTACTGGGATGTCGACCCAGGATTCAACCCATACCTGGTTCGTGCCCGGAATGAGCGAATAGGAAGATCTATCCGAGCAAGACTTCGCGGAAGGGAATACGAACCACGAAATGCCGTTTGCTTCGAAGTACCAAAACCAGACGGGACGATGCGTGAGGTCTCGGTATTTATCTCGGTATTTCAGGTCGCAGACAGCGCGGTATCACGAGTCGTATTCAATAGCCTGCTTCGAAAGAACAGACAGCGGCTATCCGCTTACTCCTTCGCGTACAGATCCGATCTCACGGTTCACGATGCAATCCAGCACATAGCTGCAGATATTAGAGACAAGCCGCGAATCTTTGTCGCGGAATATGACTTCACGAGATACTTCGATTCGATCCTTCATGAACACGTATGGCGCACACTGCGGCAGCAAAGATTTCTGGGACTCCCGGCATGAATGTGGAGGTTGTCCCGCTGAGCGTGTGAATTGAGGTGACGGTCCCCCGCCTGATGCCTGCCAGATGGTAGGTCTCGGGCGTCCGTCAAAAACACACCGACCAAGAAGGGGACCGTCAACATGAAGAACTATCAGACCACCACCCGTCGCGCGCGCACCGGGCGCACGACGCCGAAGAAGGCCAGGCTGGATCCCGGCCGAGCAGCGCACGAGGCGGCGGTCACGCTGCCCGACACCGTCACTGTGGCCATCGCTGAGCTGGCCAACGAGCTCGAGGAGGGCTTGCTGGCCTTCGTCGTCGGCACCGGGCTCAAGGTGCTCGACGTGGTGCTCGAGTCCGAGGCCACCGCCCTGGCCGGGGTCAAGGGCCGCCACGACCCCGACCGGGCCGCCGTGCGCCACGGGAGCGACGCCGGGCTGGTAACGCTCGGGGGCCGCCAGGTACCGATCACCCGGCCTCGGCTGCGCAGCGCTGACCGCTCGGCCGAGGTGGCCCTGCCCACCTACCAGCTGGCATCGTCGACCGAGCTGCTCGGACGCGAAGCCATGGCCAAGATGCTGGCCAAGCTGTCCACCCGCCGCTACGGGGTCGGTCTCGAACCTATGGGTGAAAAGGTGACGGCCCAGACCCGATCGGTGTCCAAGTCGGCCGTGTCGCGCCGCTTCGTTGCCGCCACCGAGTCCGCGCTGGCCGAGCTGATGACAGCCGATCTCTCGGGGCTCGACCTGGTGGCCATCATGATCGACGGGGTCCATTTCTCCCAGCATTTGTGCGTCGTCGCCCTCGGGATCGGCATCGACGGCACCAAGCATCCGCTCGCCCTGGTCGAAGGTGACACCGAGAACGCCACCGTCGTCAAGCGCCTCTTGGTCGACCTGCGCGAACGGGGGCTCGACGTGACCAAGCCCACCTTGTTCGTCCTGGACGGCGCCAAGGCACTGAGCTCGGCGGTCAACGCGGTCTTCGACCACCCGGTCATCGCCCGCTGTGAAGAGCACAAGGTGCGCAACGTCCGCCGTCATCTGCCCAAGGGTGTGGCCACCATCGTCGAGCGCCGCATGCGCGCCGCCTATCGCAACCCTGACCCGCTGGCGGGCCAAGGCGATCTCGAAGCCTTGGTGAAGGAACTCGATCGCTCCCATCCCGGCGCTGCCGCTTCCCTGCGCGAGGGACTGGCCGAGACCTTCACGATCAGCCGCCTCGGTGTCGCACCGACGTTGGCGCGCACCTTGCGCTCGACAAACGCGATCGAGTCGATGATCGAGATCTGCCGCGATCACGCGACCAACGTAAAGCGCTGGCGCGACGGGCAGATGGCACTGCGCTGGTGCGCCGCCGGGATGCTCGAGGCCAAGAAACAGTTCCGACGTGTCAACGGTCACCTGCATCTCAAGGCTCTGCGCACCGCGCTCGAAGCTCACGTGGCGGCCGATGTCACAGCACCCATCTACGCTACGAAGAAGGAGGTGGCCGCATAGCCAACAAGCCGGTGGCCGTCACCGAATTTCCACACCGGTCGGGACATCCTCCGTCTAGAGAACGGTGTATCGCCTGGCTGTCCTGTCGGTCGTGGTCGAGCGAACCTCCAGAGCACCGGCCCGTGACGACGTCGAGTGGAGAACCGGTCTGCCGGCATTCGTCGTATCCTCCTCGGTCCTACTGGGTCGTCGCACGGCAGAGGCGGACATCGATCGCTGGGACATGAGAGGGGCAGCCCACCCAGGCGACGACAAAAAGGCCGTGGCGGCGTACGCTGGCTTCACTATGGCGACCCAGATCGCAGTCGTCGGTGGGTCCGAGGCAACGGCTCCCGTGATTACGGCGGCCGAGGCGGTCGGCGCCACCCTCGCATCCGCCGGAGCGATCGTGATCTGCGGTGGCCTCGGAGGGGTCATGGCCGCGGCCTGCCGGGGTGCCAAGTCGGCAGGCGGGCTGACAGTGGGAATCCTGCCGGGCACAGACCCATCGGCCGCGAACCCGTGGGTCGACGTGGTCATTGCCACCGGACTCGGTGAGGCGCGCAACGTCCTGGTTGTTGGCTCCGCCGCGGTCGTGATCGCTCTCGACGGAGAATACGGCACCCTTTCCGAGATCGTCTTGGCTCTTCGCGCCGGCACTCCTGTCATCGGCATCGGCACGTGGTCCCTCACCCGGCCCGACGGTGAAGTCGACACGGGGATCGTGCCGATGGAGGATCCGTGTGAGGCGGCCGCAGTGGCATTGAGTCTGGCATCTGCCCGTAGTGAATGAATTGACGTAGCTCCGCGTAATCTCCACCGCGTCGATATGCGAGCGCGCCAGATCGCCCGATCTGGGTACATGTCCTGCAGGCCCAGGTGCTCCAACCTCGGCCCGCGGGGATCAGACCCAGGCTGACGAGGCCGACCGCAAACGTCTCTTGAGGGAGATCGGTTACAAGCTCTGAGCGCCGCCTGTCGAGTGGGTGGCCCGGGCGCCG
>JBKQRT010000293.1:0-6596 GCA_052143895.1 Acidimicrobiales bacterium
GCGGCGCCTGGAGGCGCCGCTCACTGCCTATGGCAATCGATGAAGTGGTCCCGACCGGAACGGGGGATGTTTCGACATCGGTACCGTTGATCACCGTCACTCGATGGGGTGGAATTCATGGGTAGTGACAGGGGGGCTGAGTTCGGTCAGTGGAAGTCCGAGTGCGTGCCGATTCTCCGGTCGTTGATGTCGACGCTCAACATGCTCGATCGCACCATCGCGGGAGACCCTGCCGGCTTGCTTGCAACCGGTGACCAATTCCATGCGGCCGCGACCGAGTTCGCCGGCTGGCTGCCCGAGCACCGCTGCCCGGTCGGTGACATCGACACCGCCCTGTCCCGGCTGTTCCGCTCTGTGGAATCAGTTGGCGCCCTGCTCTTTGAGGAATCCGGGCGTCGGCGCCCAAATGCCAGAAGGATCGTCCGCGAGGTCGACGGAGTCATGGACCTGCTCAGCAAGACCTGGGCCCTCATGTACGAACACTCCGAGAAGTGATCGGCTGCTCGAGAAGGCGTGGGGCGGCGCGTCTGCGGCTGACCCCGCTGGACGCACCGGTCCACCAGCCGAGTCAACCGGGAACGGCCCTCCGTCGCCAGGTGGCGCGCTCGGCCCTGGTGGTTCTCTACTCTGCCGCTGGCGGGGCAAGTCGATCGACTTCAGCGACTTCTTCGGAGGTGAGCTTCCATGCACCAGCTGCGGCGTTGGCCAGCACCTGCTCGCGTGATGTGGCCCCGGCGATGACCGATGCCACCACCGGCTTGGACGCCAACCAGGCAAGGGCCAGCTCGAGGATGGCGTGGCCCCGTGTGACGGCCCAGGCGTTCAATGAGTCGATGATGTCGAAGTTGCGGTCGGAGAACAGCCCCCCACCATCGCTCCCGAAGTGCACGAGACGGGTCCCTGGAGGGGCGCCCTGGCCCCGGGTGTACTTCCCGGAGAGCAGGCCGCTGGCCAGAGGGAAGTAGGGAAGATAGGCCATTCCCAGTCGTTCGCACTCGGGGACGGCCTCGGCCTCGTCCACACGGTGCAACAGGTTCCATTGGTTCTGGACGCTGACGAACTGAGCTCCATCGGGCTGGACGGCTGCCTCCGCCTCACGAAGTTGGGCGGCCGAGAAGTTGGAGCAGCCGATCTCCCGGACCTTGCCCTCTCTGACCAGTTCGTCGAGGACGCCGAGCGTGTCACCGATCGGCGTCTCGGGGTCCGGTCGATGGAGTTGGTAGAGGTCGATCCGGTCAGTACCCAGCCGGGCCAGGCTCCGTTCCACTGCGGAGCGCAGGTAGTCGGGGGCTGCACCGCCGGGTCCGCCGTCAACGGGGCTCCCGAACTTCGTGGCGATGACCACCTGGTCACGCCGATCACCCAGCGCCTTCCCCAGGCGGACCTCGCTTTCGGCATAGGAGTCAGCCGTGTCAAAGAAGTTGATGCCTACTTCGAGAGCGGCGTCCACCACGGGTCGAACCGCGCCTTCCTCCATGAAGAACCCGAAGTTGTTGGTCCCGAGGCCGATCAGGGAGACCTCGAGCGAGCCGACCCGTCGCGTGTCCATGTCCGAAGTCCTACCACCGCGTCGTAGCAGGATTCCCAACCACCCACCTGAACTGGGGCTCTTTGCCATCGGCGCCGGCACGAGGCGCAGCCCCTGACGAAGAGTTGACGATGGGTCGACGCAACGGTTCACTGGGGCGGTGGACGCCCCCGTGACCAACCGAGCGGTCGCAGGACGATCCGAGCTTGGCTGGAGACGGCTGGTAAGCCGATTCCAGGATGCTGCCGCCCGGACGGTTCTGGTGGTAGCGGGCTGCGCGCTCGCCACCTTCTGCTATGCCCTGACGATCCGTGCCGGCCTGGGTCTCGGCCCCCTGTTCGCTGTCCAGGATGGTGTCGCCAGCCGGATGGGTATCTCCATCGGTTCTTCGGTCATGCTGGTCGGGTTCGCCTTCGTCGTGCTGGCCGTGGCGATGCGAAGCTGCATCGGACCGGCCACCGTGTGCCTGCCCTTCCTCGGTGGTGTGCTCTTGGATCTGATCCTCCCCCACCTGCCGACACTGCACGGTTCAGCGGTCCAGCTCGTGACCGTCGTTGTAGCGAGCTGGTTCATGGGCCTCGGCGGTTCCCTGGTCATCAAGGGAGCACTGGGTGCGGTGGCCTATGACGCCGTCATGATGGGGTTCCACCGCAGGCTCCGTGGCCCGATCGTGGTGATCCGATTGGCCATGGAAGGCACCATGTTGGTGCTCGGGTGGGCGCTGGGCGGCACCATCGGTGTGGGCACTGTGATCACCGCGTTGATTATCGGGCCTTCGATGCATCTCTGGCTTCAAATGCTCGGCGTGACCCGAAGTCATGACACGCCTATGACTTCGTCGTCCGTCCTTCGCCCGCCCGTCGTTCTGAGCGCGACCCCTACCTCCAGGAACTAGGCGCGCCGACGCCGTCATCCGGTCCGCCGACCTGGAGATTCTCGCCAGAGACCCGACTTACCGCGAATCCACACCTTGCTCCTTGCCGGAGACAGGAAAGGTTCCGATGGGATCCTCCACGCCTGGAACCGGTTGCGTGTCGAGCTCCGTGATTTCCCACCGATCGGCCGGCAACATCGCCACAGCCGCCTCGGTCGCCACGAGTCCTCCCGGTGTCGCCAGTTTGGTCAGTCGACTCGCCCCGGGCTCAGGATTGAACAGTGAATGACACGGTCATTGGCGCCTTCCTGGTCGGGGGCCGGCCCTGCTCCTTCATTTTGGCAACTGAACCTGTTCGATCCGCTGACCTCTGCGCTCCGGATGAGGGCACTGCGGCCTTGACGCGACCAGGATCACGAAAGGACTGAGGAAGAGTGGAGCGGATCACCCAGTGTGAGCTCGCTCTGACGCACAGTGGTGTGCCACAGGGCCGGCGCGCCGATCGGCCCGTTGCTCCACCATGAACGGTCACCGGCCAACGGCCTGATTCGGGACCCTGTGACCCATAGGGTCTCTTGCCCCTACCCAGCCTGACCAGCGGCGCCCGTAATTGCACGAGGGGGCACTACCCGGGCCGGTCGCAATTGGAGGATGTCATGGATGCCTACAAGCTGTTCGTCAACGGCGAATTTGTGGATGCCGCAAGCGGTGAGTCGTTCGAATCCATCGACCCCGGGAGTGGCGAGGTCATCGCCAACGTCGCCCGTGCGGGGACCGCGGACGCCGAGGCGGCGATCGCTGCGGCCCGGCGCACCTTCGACAATGGGGAGTGGAGCGGCCTGGCGCCGGATGCCCGAGCACGCAAGTGCTATGACTTCGCGGACCACATCTCAGCCCAGGGCATCCGATTGGCCGTGACGGAGTCGATGGATTCGGGTCAGATCATCGGGCTCAGCAAGTTCTGGGGGATGCTCGCTTCGGGGACCTTGCGCAACCTCGGCTTTCTCGCCGCGACAACGTTTCCGTGGGAAGAAGAGATCCCGTATTCCGGCAACCCCTTCGCACCGGCACGCGAGTACATCCGTCGCGAGCCGATCGGCGTCTGCATCGGCATCATCCCCTGGAACTTCCCGATCAGCATGGCCTCCTGGAAGATCGCACAGGCCATCGTCATGGGGAACACGATCGTCCTGAAGCCAGCGTCGGCCACTCCGCTGACTGCTCTCATCATGGCCGAGGCCGCCCAGAGTGCCGGTATCCCGCCGGGCGTCATCAACGTCCTCACCGGCCCCGGTGCTGAGTTGGGGGAGACACTTTGTACGCATCCCGATGTCGACAAGATCGCGTTTACCGGGAGCACCGTGGTCGGCGCCCAGATCATGCGGATGGCGTCGGACACGGTGAAGAAGGTCACGCTGGAGCTCGGTGGAAAGTCGGCCAACATCATCCTCGACGATGCCGATCTCGAGTTGGCGGTCGAGGGCGCCATCTTCGGTACGTTCTTCCATCAAGGACAGGTCTGTGAGTCAGGTACCCGGGTGCTGGTCGCCGGGGGCATCCATGACGAGTTCGTCGAGCGCATGGCGAAGCGGGCAGAAGAGTTGCAGGTGGGTTACCAGCTCCTTCCGGGCTCCCATCAGGGGCCGCTGGTCAGCGCCGAACAGCTGTCGACCGTCGAGCGCTACGTCCGGCTCGGAATCGACGAAGGTGCCGAGATCGTCACCGGCGGTTCCCGCGTTCATCCTCCCGGATACGAGGGCGGCTTCTACTATGCACCGACCATCTTCGCCAACGTGGACAACGGGATGCGCATCGCCCAAGAGGAGATCTTCGGTCCGGTCGTGTGCGTTGAACGATTCGACTCCGATGAAGAGGCCATCAGCATCGCCAACGACTCCATGTACGGGCTGGCGGGGGGCGTGTTCTCCAACAACAACGCCAGGGCCGAGCGGATTGCCCGCCAGGTCCGTACCGGCACCGTGTGGATCAATGACTTCCACATCTTCGGCGACTATGCACCGTTCGGGGGCTACAAGCAGTCCGGCGTCGGCCGCGAGCTGGGCGCCACAGGCCTTGCGGAGTACACCCAGGTCAAGCGGATCCACCTGAACGTCGTCGCCTCGCGCCGGGCGAATTTCACGATGAACCTCTTCTCGGACGATCCGCGGCTCGACGCGTTGCAGTACAAGGCGCCCACCAACGTCTTGGCCGGGCACGGCACACTCGCCGGCCTCCCGCAGGCGGTGGTCACCCTCGGCGGTCACCGGGTCATGGTCCTCACCGATGCAGGCGTCCGCCAGGCAGGGCTCGCCCAACTCGTCAGGAACGCACTCTCCGACTTCTGGGTAGGGGTGTTCGACGACATCCCGGCAGACAGCGATCTGAGCACGGTCGATGCCGCCACGGCAATGGCCCGCGAGCTCGACGTCGATTGCATCGTGAGCGTCGGCGGTGGCAGTGTCATCGACACGGCAAAGGCGGTGTGCGTGACGCTCAAGAACGGCGGCGAGGCGAACGACCACATCGCCCTGATGCGCCTCGGCGAGCCGCAGATCCCGCACATCGCCATCCCGACCACCGCTGGGACGGGCAGCGAAGTGACCAACGTTGCGGTCATTCACAACTCGATGCTCAACCGGAAGGTCTACATCGTCGACCCCCACATCATCCCCAACGTCGCCATTCTCGACCCGTGCATGACGACTTCGCTTCCGGCCCGGCTGACCGCGGCGACGGGCATGGACGCGGTCACACACGCCATCGAGGCGCTGACCAGCACGCTTTCGCAGACAGTCTGTGATGGGCAGGCGCTCCACGCGCTTCGGCTCATGAAGGAATACCTGCCTCGCGCGGTGGCCGACGGTCAGGACGAACGAGCGCGCATCGAGGTATCGGTGGCGGCATGCATGGCAGGCTGGGCCTTCTCGACGGCCCAAGTCGGACTCGCTCACTCCATGGCGCACACCCTGGGGGCGCTGCACCACCTCCACCACGGCACCGCGTGCGGGATCGTACTGCCCAAGGTGATGCGCTTCAACGCCGACCACGCTGCCGACAAGCTCGCCATGGCGGCGCAAGCCCTCGGAGTCGACACGTCTGCTATGACCGAGCACGACGCGGCACTGGCTGCCGCGGACGCGGTCGAGGATCTGATGCGGAAGATCCACCATCCGATGACCCTGCGGGAACTCGGCATCACGGAGAGTGCATTGGAGGCCGATGCGATGCACGCCCTTGGCGACGCCGCCGTGTTGTTCAATGCACGACCGGTCAACCATCCTGGTGAGGTGCTCACGCTGTTCCGACAGGCCCTCTGAGCGCGTTGACCGCCGTTACTCTTCGGCAGTGATGGATCAGGGCCGGTCCGGACGGGCGGCGGGATCAAGCCCGCTGCCGTGACCGGTCGCTGATGGGCCGCCCCAGCAATTCCAGGCCCGGTCATGGAACTCGGGACCTTCAGCCCTAGCCCCAGAAAGGTGACGGACAGACACTTCAGCTCATGGACGTCGCCCATCTGGCCACTGAGCGAAGTGCAGCCGGAAGGGAACGGCGACGAAGGGCTCGTCCAGCGAGGTGGCTTGCCACCGCCCTCGGGGGGGTCGTGCTCGCGTCCTGCAGCAGCTCCGGCCCGGTAGCGAGCCCCGCCTCGACCGCCCCCACGGCTCCCAGGGCGTATCACTACACAATCCCTGTCGACCCGTCGTCGCCATGGCCGGAGATGCGCCATGACGCGAGCAACACCGGGCAGAGTCCGATCGCGGCGCACTACTACGGCGACAAGCCCTGGTCGTACGCCACCGGCAACAGCATCTTCTCCACCCCGGTCATCGGCGGGGACGGAACCGTCTATGTGGGGTCAGCCGACGACTACTTCTACGCGGTCTCGCCCTCGGGCAAGCTCGATTGGCGTCTCAAGACCGGGCACCTCATCGACTCGGCCGCAGTGCTCGGAAACGACGGCGCCCCGGCGTCGAGCACCGTCACTTTCGGTTCGGGGGACGAGTACATCTACCACCTACGGACCGGACCCGGCAGCCTGCCCGCCCAGCAACGGATTCTGTGGCGCTACAAGGCCCCGAAGCCCACCTCGGCGGATCAACAGGTTTCGTGGTGGGAGGGCAACGTCGAGCTCAGCCCCAACGGGTCACTGCTTGCCGGGAACACGGGTGGAGGGGCGTTCGCCCTGCACCCGAA
>JBKQRT010000294.1:0-17626 GCA_052143895.1 Acidimicrobiales bacterium
GGTGCCGGTGGCTTCAGCCACCGGCACCGATCAGACGATCACGTTAGCCGGGCGGCCAGAGGGGCTGGTCGACGGTGAAGCCCACGGGTTCGCCCCACCCGTTGCGGTACGACACCTCGTGGACAGGCCGACGGGAGGCCACCCCCCATCGACCGGTCGGGTACCCGAAGCTCACGCAGCAGGCCATCACCCAGTGTTCGTCGGCGGGCACGCCCAGGATGTCGAAGACCTCGTCCGGATGGAAGAAGCTGAGCACCACGGTGAGCGAGCTGCCGACCCCTTCAGCCCGAGCCGCCAGTTGGGCGCTCCACACTGCCGGGAAGATCGAACCGCCGGTCGGGTCGGCCTGCACGAAGCCGAAGAGGTAGAGGGGCACCTCCTCGAAGTGGTCGGCCAGCCACTGGGCGGACCGCTGCACGCTCACCATCTGACGGCTCTCCGCGGCCTCGGGGTCGGCGGCCGCCGCAGCCAGTCGGTCGGCGTAGACCGTCAGCCAGAGCTGGTCGATGGCGTGCCGGTAGAGCGGCCCGATCCGCGACACCACCTCGCGGTCGTCCACCAGGAGGAACCGCCAGTTCTGGGCGTTCCCGCCGGTCGGGGCGCGGATGGCCGCATCCAGGATCCTGGCTTGCACGTCGAGGGGCACCGGATCAGGCCTCACCCTCCGCATGGCCCGAGTGGTGTAAAGCGCCTCGGTGATGTCCATGGAGTCCTCCCCTGTCGGCGATCGGCCCGGGGCCATGGCGGCCGCGGCCCGCGGCTTGCCCCGTGTGGCCGCCACCGTACCGCCGAGCACCGGCTCGGCACCGGCCCGAGCACCGGCTCGGCACCGGCCCATCGGTGCTATGACCGGTGGATGGCGCGGACGACGGGCACGGAGCAGGGCAGCGGACGTCACCGTGCCGACGGGGACGTGGGCGTGAACGGGGCCGGCGGGGACGCCGCTCCACCCTCCTTGGTCGGGACCACGATGGAGCTCGTCACGGGTGGGATCGCCGCCGGTGGCGGGTGTGTGGCCCGCGCCGACGACGGACGGGTCGTGTTCGTGCGTCATGCACTACCCGGCGAACGGGTGGTTGCCGGCGTCACCTCGGAGTCGCGGTCGTTCCTCCGGGCCGACGCCGTGGAGGTCCTCGAGCCGTCCACCGACCGCGTCCCGGCGCCGTGTCCCCATGCCGGGCCCGGACGGTGCGGTGGGTGCGACTGGCAGCACGTGGCGCTCCCGGCGCAGCGGGCGTTCAAGAGAGCGCTGGTGGCCGAGCAGCTCGGGCGCCTGGCCGGCGTCGACCGACACGTCGAGATCGAGGAGGTGGACGGGGCACCCGGCGGGCTGGGGTGGAGGACCAGGGTGACGTTCGCCGTGGACCGTGCCGGCCGGATCGGACTCCACCGCCACCGCTCCCACCACGTCGAGCCCGTGGCGCACTGTGCCATCGCTTCCCCGGCGGTGGACCGGGTGGACGTCGGCGCGTTCCTGTGGAAGGGGGCGAAGCAGGTGGAGGTGACGGCCTCGCCGGATGGCGGCACCCCGGTCGTCTCGGTCGAGACCGGCCGCAGCCGACTGGTCGCCCGGCCCGGCGTGGCCGCCGGGCTGGTGGTGGACGGCCGGACCGTCCGGCGTCCCGACCGGGTCCGCTTCCAGGTGCTCGGGCACCGGTTCGAGGTACGGCCGGGCGTCTTCTGGCAGGTCCACCCGGGTGCGGCGGCGCGGCTCACCCACTGTGTCCTGGATGGCCTCGCGCCATGGCCAGGGGAGCGGGTGGCCGACCTCTACGCTGGTGCCGGACTGTTCACGGTGCCGCTGGCCGTCGCGGTCGGTGCCCGCGGATCGGTGGTGGCCGTGGAGCGGAACGCCCGGGCCTGTGGCGATGCCGCCCGCAACGCCTCCGGGCTCCACCAGGTGGAGATCCTCCGGTCCGACGTGAACGCCCGGACGGTCGCCGCCCTCGGTGCGCTGAACCTGGTGGTGCTCGACCCTGCCCGCCTGGGTGCCGGTCGGGACGTCATGGCCGCCCTGGCCGCACTCGACCCGCCACCCCGGGCGGTCGCCTATGTCTCCTGCGACCCGGCCTCGTTCGCCAGGGACCTCCGGGTGCTGCTCGACGCCGGGTGGGACATGCCGTCGCTCCGGTGCTTCGACCTGTTCCCGATGACCGAACACGTGGAGCTGGTGGCCGTCCTGGCCCCGCCGACCGTGCCGGACCGCCCGGCTCCGGACCGCACCGAGGCGGGAGGTGCCCGTTAGTAGCCGACGTCGACGGAGTTGTAGCCCACTTTGTTCGACGCCGTCACCGTCTGGACGAGCGCCAGGCACATCTCGTCCGAGGAACCGTCGCCCCAGGTGACAAAGCGCGGTGGCAGCTTCCGCAGCTGGGGGAGTTCTTGGCGGAGGGCCGGGTCGTAGGAGCAGGTGATCCCGATCTTGTCCCCGGGGGCGGTGGGTACCGGTGTCTTGAGCGTGTACGAGCGCTGGTAGTCGAAGTTGTAGTCCGTGACGTCGAGCAGGGTCTTCGCCCCGGGCGTCCCGGGGTTGAGCACGATCTTCATGCCCCGGCCCAGGAGGTGCATGTGCACCCCGAGGCGGACGATGTCCTGACCGCCGGGGATGCCCCAGGTGCAGGACGTGGTGTCCCCGGCCGGCGGGTCGGCCGGGTCCCGGCCGCAGATGGACTCGATGGCGTCGACGAAGATGGCGGCACTGGGCCCGAACCGCTGGCCCAGATCGGTGAGCGAGGCGGCGCGGTCGCACAGCGGCCCGGTCACACCCGCCGGGCACGGGATGTCCGGCGGCGCCGGCATGAGGTCGAGGCTGAGGGGCTTCAACGGCGTCGACGCCGGAACCGTGTTGAGGACGAGCTTGGCTCGGACCGGCTTGTCGCCGCGCAGGAGGTTGTAGTGGATCTGCATGACGACCATGCTCCCGGCCGGGAACTTGACGCCCGTGCCGGGCGGCTCGACGTCCTTGCCGTGCCCGGGGGCCCAGGCCGTCAGCCACGGTGTGTTCGAGATGTGGTTGGAGGCCTCGGTGTCGGGCAGCGCGCTCTCCCCGAAGCAGGTCCATCCCTTTCCGCTCTGGTCGGCTTTCCTCGCCGCCGGGGCCAGGGAGGGAGGGATGAGGAACAGGATCGCGTGGTGGACCTCGATGCTGTTCGGGTAGAAGTGGCTCGAGACGATGAAAGAGTTGTGCTTCACGTGGGGATTGACCAGCGTGCAGTGGTAGTCGTCGGTGGCCCCGGGTGGGGCGTGCGGGGTGTAGGCGTGGGCCGCATGCATCGTGATGGAGGTCACCGGAAGAGAGGACGCCCCGGCCGCCGGGCCGGTGGCGCCGACGGCGAGGCCCGCGGTGACGAGCATGCCGACGAGAGCGAGGCGTCCCCCACGAAGGATCATCGGACGAGCCTACCGGGTAGGGCCCGATGGTGTCGGTCCGGCTGACAGTTGTACGTCATCGGGTCGGCGCCTGGCGGACGGCCCGCTCAGGGCACCGTGCGGGTGATCACGAAGGACAGCGGCTCCCGTCCGAACGGCGTGGCGATGTGGAAGCGCCACTGCCCGGGGGTCAGGACCACGAAGTCGGTGAAGTGCCCGGGTCCGACCTTGAGCTGGCGCAGCGGTATCGGCGGGCCGCCGTCGACGCTGGCGGTGACCCGCGGATCGACCGTGGCCACGTCGGACGTCTGGCCGCTCACGATGAGGTGGAGCTGGTTGACCCCGACCCCGCCGGGATCGAGGTAGGTCCCGGCCGAGCCGCCCCGAGGTAGCGCCTGCGTGGTGAGGGAGGGAAGGGCGGGGAGGAGCGACTCGCCCCGGGCCGGCGACACCAGCTGGCTGACCGCGGTGAGGCCGGCGAACAACACGACCGGGAGAACGACCGAGACGGCCACTCCGCGGCGTCCGTGCAGGACGCGGGGCACCCGGATCTGGTCCAGGCCCGACCGCCCCAGCCGGGTCAGGCGCAGGCTGTTGAGGACCACGATGACGCTCGAGAGCCCCATGGCCACGGCGGCCACCAGGGGATCGAGGAGCCCGAAGGCGGCCAGCGGTAACGCCGCCACGTTGTAGCCCATGGCCCACCCGAAGTTCTGGACGATGACCGAGTAGGTGGAGCCGGCGACACCGATCGCCGCCGGTACTCCCTCGAGGTCGTTGCCCAACAGAGCGACGTCGCTGTTGGCCAGGGCCGCCTCCGAGCCGCTGCCGATTGCACAGCCCACGTCGGCGGCCGCCAGCGCAGGCGCGTCGTTGACCCCGTCGCCCACCATCACCACCTGGCGGGAGGAGTAACGGAGGTGCTCCAGGGCCTCGACCTTCCCCTCGGGGCTCAGGCCGGACCGTGCCGACTCGATGCCGAGCTCGGCGGCCACGGTTCGGACCGCCGGCTCGCTGTCGCCGCTCAGGATGCTGGACGGCAGCCCCATGGACCACAGGTGGCTCACGGCCGGCTCGGCCTCCGGCCGGAGCGGCGTGGTGACGGCGATGGCGCCGAACACCTCACCGTCCCGGTCCACCACCACCACCGTCTCACCGCGCTCGAACCGCTCGGCCACCGGGCGCTGGAGGTCGGTGGGCAGCCGCGACCCCACCAGCCGGCTGACTTCGATCAGGTGCCCGGCGACCGTCCCGCGCACCCCGATCCCGGGGACGGCACGCAGGTCGGTGGCCCGGATGCCGTTCGCGCCGGCGGCCCGGATGGCGACAGCGATGGGGTGGTCGCTCTCGGCTTCGACGGCTGCCGCCGCTGTCAGAACCTGTTCATCCGAAACGCCCGGGACGCCCGCCACGAACGTGACCTCCGCGTGCCGCTCGGTGAGGGTGCCGGTCTTGTCGAAGACCACCTCGTCGACCTTGGCCAGCCGCTCGAGCACATCGCCGCTGCGGATGAAGATGCCGAGCGCGGCGGCCCGGCCACACCCGACCATCATGGCCACCGGGGCGGCCAGGCCCATGGCGCAGGGGCACGCCACCAGCAGGACGGCCAGTCCGCTCAGCACCGCGGTGCCGAGGTTGCCGACGACGAGCCACCAGGCGAAGAAGGTGACCGCCGCCCCGAGCAGGACCGCCGGCACGAACACGCTGCTGATGCGGTCGGCGATGCGCTGGAGCGGGGCCTTGTCCCGCTGTGCGTCCTCGACCAGTCGCTGGAGGCGGGCGAGCACCGACTCGGCGGCGACGGCGTCTACCCGCACCACGAGGACCCCGCTGCCGTTTCGGGTACCGCCGGTCACCGTGCTGCCCGGGCCCCGGTCCACCGGCAGCGGCTCGCCGGTGAGCATGGACTCGTCCACCGGCGACCAACCGGCGACGACGGTGCCGTCGAGGGGCAGTGCCTCGCCCGGCCGGACCCGGACCAGGGCACGCACCGGCACGCTCTCGGGCGAGACGAGCTCGCCCTCCTCGTCGTCGACGCTGGACACCACGCGGGCGGTGGGCGGTCGTAGGGCGAGCAGCGAGTGCATCGCGCTCGCCGCCCGTGCCCGCACCCTGGCCTCGATCGCCCGACCGGTGACCAGGATGGCCACGATGAGGGGGGCCATGACACCGTGGAGGCGGGCGGCGAAGGCGCCGCTTCCACCGAGGTGGAGGTGGCGGCCGCCGAGGGCGATCGCCTCGACCGCGCTGACCGCCAGTGCCGCCAGGGTCCCGAGCGCGATCAGCGTGTCCATGCTGGTGGCGCCGTGGCGCAGCAGCCGGGCGCTGTCCCGGAGGAACGGCCATCCGCCGGCGAACTCGACCACGACGGCCAGGATGAGCACCGTCCAACCGGCCGTGGCCGTCTCCGGGGACAGCAGGGCGACCAGCAGGGCGGCGATGGCCAGCGGCCACGAGATGGCCGCCCGGAGGCTCCAGTGGTCGGGATCCTGGTCGTGCTCCTCGGGTCTGGCCTCGTCGATGGGCGACGCCGTGTAGCCCACGTCGGCCACGGCCCGGCACAGGTCCTCGGTCGTGACCTCGGTCGGGTCGTACGAGACGAACGCCTGGTTGGTGGCGAGATTGACCGCGGCGCTGGCCACCGCCGGAAGCTTCCCGAGGGTCTTCTGGATCCTGGTGGCGCACGCGCTGCAGTGCATGCCGCCGAGCTCGAGCTCGGCGGTCGCCAGCGTGCCAGGGTCATGTCCGGCCGGCGGTGCCTCGGAGGTGGTGGCGACCATCGGGTGGACCGGGTTCCTAGCCGGCCGGTGTGGCCGAGTACCCGGCCTCGGCGACCGCCGCGGTGAGGTCGTCCAGCGTCACCCGGGACGGGTCGTACCGCACCTCGGCACGACCCGACTCGAGATCGACCGAGGCGGCGCTGACTCCGTCCTGCTCGGTCAGCGTCTCTTCGACGAGTGCCACGCACGATCCGCAGTGCATGCCGTCGATGGTCAGGGTGGCCGAGGCACCGTCCGTCCCGGCGACGTCGGCAGAGGGGGACGAGGGGGACGAGGGAGACGAGGGGGCGGAGGTCACCTGACCAGCGTAATTGCTTGCGACCGGAGGCGAGGCGCGCTCACCCGTCCACCAAGCGCTGGAACTCCTCGTCGTGCACGCCGGCCGCCTGCTTGTCGGCGAGCGACTCCAGCCACTGCTGGGCGGGCTCGCTGGCCAGGGCCTCCACCATTTGCTTGGGGATGGCCCGCATCACATAGTCGAGAGGCATGCGGGGGACGGCCCGGTCCTTGCGGGCGAGGGCCTGTTCGATGACCGGTGCCAGCCGGGCGGCCTTGGCCCGGGTAGCGGCCTCGTCACGCTCGAGGAACTCCGGGAGCACCTCCTGCCCGAAGAGCTCGATCGACTCCATGATGTCCTCGTGTCGGTTGTGCCCCGCCTGCATGACGAAGATCAGCTGGTCGACGCCGGCCTCCTCGTACCGCCTGAGGAACGCCCGCAACTGGGCCGGCGTCCCGATCGCGCCCCGCAGGCCAGTGTGGTCGCCGGCCGCCACCTTCGCCCCGAGGACCTCGTGCCGGGTGGCCAGCGCCGCCTCGGGCGAGTACCCCATCTTGCCCCGGCGCTCCAGGAACTCGGCCCAGACGTCGGTGGTGGCGGGCACGTGGTCGCCGAACACGTAGAAGTGGGCCAGCGAGTACCCGAAGAAGTTGGCTCCTTCCAGCCCGCGGCCGAGGGCGTCCTCCTCGCTCCGCGCGCACATCATCGGGGTCACGCAGGCCACCTGCGGGTTGACCGCCAGCCCGACCGGCACGCACCGGTCCCGCAGCACGGCCTCGTAGTCCTCGACCCACTGCCGGGCGTCCTCCGGCTCAACGAAGGCGAAGCTGAGGGCGCCGATGCCCTTCTCGGCGGCGAGCAGGATGGTGTCCCGCCGACTGCACGCCACCCAGAGCGGGGGATGGGGTTTCTGCACGGGCTTGGGCACGACGTTGCGTGGTGGCATCGAGACGAACCGGCCATCCACGCCGCCAAAGGGCGTCTCGGTCATGCAGCGGGTGGCGACCTCCAGGCCCTCGAGCCACGCCTCCCGCTTGGTCTCGCGGTCCACGCCGAACCCGGCCAGCTCCGCCTCCGAGGAGGACTCCCCCGAGCCGAACTCGACCCGGCCCCCCGACACCAGGTCGAGCATGGCGATCCGCTCGGCGGTCCGAGCCGGATGGTTGTAGCCGGGCGCGGTCTGGACGACCCCGTGGCCGATGCGCATGCGGGTGGTCCGCTGGCTGGCCGCGGCCAGGAAGACCTCAGGTGCGCTCGAGTGGGAGTACTCCTCGAGGAAGTGGTGCTCGACCTCCCAGAGGTACTGCACCCCGAGCCGGTCGGCCAGCTCGATCTGGTCGAGCGCGTCGCTGATGAGCTGGCGTTCGCTGGTCTCGGTCCAGGGGCGGGGTAGTTGGTGCTCGTAGAAGATCCCGAAACGCACGTTCGGCTCCGATGCTCGGTGGGGCCGCTCAGCCCAACAAGGGACTGACGGCCGGATCGGTGATTCTCCCGCCGTCGCCCCGGGTGACCGGGCCGAGGGACAGCAGCTCCTCGATGAGGTCCGCAGCGCCCGGCCGTCCGGCCAGGGCCAGCTCGATCTCGCCCATGGCGAAGTCGAGGTTGTCCTGGCGCCGGACCAAGAGAGAGTCGCGCAGGGCGCGGTCCCACAGCAGGCCGACCATCTCGGTTCCCGGATGGGTGCGGGTGGCGCCGATCCAGGTTCGGTCCCGCATCTCCGACAGCGCCGTCCGCAACCAGGCCACGTGGGGCGTCTCGTCCGAACGGATGAAGGAGACCAGGCGGCCTGCCTCGCCGTCGCCCGCCACCAGGTCGGTGTCGCCGAGGACGGCTTCGGCCCAGCGGAATCCGTGGAAGGCGGAGATCTCGATCAGCAGCAGGCCGATCATCCGCCCGACGAGCACCTCCAGCGTGAAGTCGACATCGTCGGGCAGGACGCGAGCCGCCTCGGCCTGTCGGCGCTCCCGTTGGAGCTGCGCGGTGGTCCGTGCGGCGTGCCCGATACCCATCCGGGCCAGCATGTGCGAGGTCTCGTCCGCCGTGACCGGGTGCTCGAAGGCGATGTCACGGGCGACGAACCACATGCGGTCGTGCCCGGCGACGTCGCCGAAGCCGGCCTCGTCGCGGGCGTGGGCCTCGAAGAGGCCGCCGTCGATGTGGGCGATGGCGGTGCCGGTGGCGTCCTCCTCGAAGCACCGCCGGAAGTCGGGGATGGGCAGGAGTCGGAGCATCCCGCCGAACCCCTCCACCGTGCCGATCCGGGTCAACGCGCTGATGGTGGGTTGCGGCGCACCGTTGCGGATGAGGAACGCCGACTGCTCCACGTTCGGGAAGTTCTCCGGCCACGTCTCGAGCGGGACGTCGAGGAGGGGCGTGCCGAACTGCTCCCGGCGCTGCTCCTCCCAGGCACGGATGGCCGGCCAGCGGTACTTCGTCCGTGGTGAGACGTAGGTCCCCTCGGCGTCGAAGCCGCCGTGGCAACGCACGCCGTCGGCCAACAGGGGTTCGACCACGTCGTGGCCGGCCAGGAGCTCGGCCTCGCTGAACTCGGTCTGTGTGGTGGTCATCGGACGCAGGCCTGCCTTCCCCCAGGACGGGACCTCGCTCCGTGGCGAGGTGCCGCGCCCGCCGGAACGAGTGCCGGCCCTGCCGAGTGTAGGTGAGCGGCCCGTGCCCGGTGGCTCAGCGCAGCGCGGCGGATCCGGCACGGTCGGCGACCAGTTCGGCGGCCGCCGTGGGGTCGAGTGGCCGGTGCATGAGGAATCCCTGGCCCTGGTCACAGCCAAGGTCGACCAGGTGGCGGAGCTGGCTCTCGTGCTCGATGCCCTCGGCGATCACGTCCAGCCCGAGGCTCTGGGCCAATCCGATGATGGCGGTCACCAGCGCCAGGCTGCCCGGATCCCGCCGCACGAGGGGATCGATGAACGACTTGTCGATCTTCAGGACGTCGACCGGGAAGCGTTGCAGGTGGCTGAGGGAGGAGTAGCCGGTGCCGAAGTCGTCCACGGCGATCCGGATCCCCAGGTCCCGGAGCTCGGAGAGGGCCATGGTGGCCCGCTCTGGGTCCTCCATGAGGACGCTCTCGGTCACCTCGAGCATGAGCCGTTGGGGGTCGATGCCGCTCAGGCCGAGCACGGTCCGGACCTCGTCGGTCAGGTGGGGAGAGATCAGCTGCCGCCGCGAGAGGTTGACCGACAACGTGAGGTTCTGGTTGGAGGTCTCGTTCCACGCGCCGAGCTGTTCACAGGCCTCGACCAGCACCCACCGGCCGAGTGGCACGATGAAGCCCGTCTCCTCGGCGATGGGGATGAACCGGAGCGGCTCGACCTCGCCCAGGCTGGGATGGTTCCACCGAACGAGCGCCTCGAATCCCTGCAGGCCGTTGTCGGACAGCGAGACGATCGGTTGGTACTGCAGGAAGAACTCCGAACGCCCGAGCGCCCAGCGGAAGCCGTTGGTCAGGTCCAGCCGTTCGAGCATGCGGGAGCGCATCGACGAACGGAAGACCTCGACACGGTTCTTCCCGGTCTCCTTCGCCTCGTACATGGCGGAGTCCGCCTCGCTCAGGAGCTGTTCGGTGGTCTTGCCCGGCTCGCCGTAGGCGACTCCGACGCTGATCGAGAGGCCCACTTGGTTGCCCTCGAAGTCGGGCGCGTCCTGGAGGACCGAGACGATCCGGTGGGCGAAATCGACCGCCGTCTCGGGGCGCGGGACGTCGACCATGAGGACGGCGAACTCGTCGCCGCCGAGCCGGGCAACGGTGTCCCCCGGCCGGACGATCGACGAGAGCAGCCGGCTGGCCCGTACCAGCACGCTGTCTCCCACGTGGTGCCCGAGGGTGTCGTTGACCGTCTTGAACCCGTCGAGGTCCCCGAAGCACAGCGCTACCGACGACCCGTCCCGGGGGGCCGCGGCCAGCGCGTGCTCGACCCGGTCGTGCAGCAGGGCACGGTTGGCCAGACCGGTCAACTCGTCGTGGAAGGCCAGGTGACGGAGGTCCGCCTCGAGGGCGTCGCGCTGCTGGTGGGAGGCCTCGAGGGCGCGGGCGTGCGCTTCGATTTCGTTGGTCTGGCCGGTGATCCGGGCGATGAGCCACATCATCCGCAGGTAGATGAGGGCGAACACGGCGATGCAGAGGCCGGCCATGACCGGGACGTTGACCGCCATCCCGAACCTGCTGCAGACGAGGAGGATGCACGGGGGGATGAAGCCGGCGAAGGCGACCACCGGAATGCGCCGGCGCCCGTTGGTCTCGCGCCGGTAGATGTTCGGGACCGGCTTGGGAGCCACGGGGACGGGCTCGGCTATCGAGGGGTGGAGAGCGGCCACTCCGAGCAGCACGTAGACGGCGAGGAAGGCCGTGTCGAGCGAGCTGCCGGAGGCCGGGTTGCCGGTCGGCGAGGCGCCGTGCAAGGTGACCAGGCTATAAGCGAAGTCGGCGCCGAACAGGACGAGCAGCGCCAGGGCCAGGATCCTCTGGAAGGGCTGCTGGGCGTCGCCGAACACCAGCGCCCGGGCGACGACGAAGAGGAGGGCGATGTCCATGATCGGGTAGGCGAGGAGGACGACCGCGCCGAGGGTGCCCATCGACGTCTCATGGACGTAGGAGCTCATGAGAAACTGCCACGACACGGCGAGGGCGCCCACGGCCACGATGGCGGCGTCGGCGTAGTCCTCCCGCTGGGCGGTGTGGTTGGGGTTCCTGGCGAGCCGCAGCACGCCCACGAAGAGGAAGGGGTACCCGGCCAGGTAGCAGGCGTCGGCTGCCGAGGGGAACGGCACGTCGGTGTGGAGTGTCAGGCGGTAGATGGCGTCCACTCCGTCGCCGAGGAGGAAGCACAGTGCAGCCAGCGCCACCAGGCACCAGCCGAGCCGGTCGGCGGGCCGGTGGAGTCGGACACCCAGCAGCACGCACGTCACCGAACCGAGGCCGATCAACGAGTAGGCGAGATCCTTGCCAATCCCCCCGGACAGCGCGGTGTACCCGGCGACGGCGCACGCCCCACCGGCCAAGACGTACTTCCAGATGTTCGCTCGTGCTCGCATGGCGTCGTCCGACTCCCTTTCCCCTTCCGCTATCGGCCGGAACTGGGGTTTGATTGAATCTGGCCGTTTCCCGCCCCGCTTCCCGCCCCGCTTCCGATGCCGTACGGGGCCGCTACGGTGGGCCCCGTGCCAACCATCATCGACAAATCGGAGGCCGTCGAGCTCCTCCGCCGTGAGTACGAGGCGCTCGCGACGCTGGGTGCGAGCCTGTCCGACGAGCAGTGGGACGCGGCGACCTGCCTGCCCGGCTGGACGGTCCGGGACGTCTTCGCCCATGTCATCGGGGCCGAGTCGATGCTGTCCGGCGAGGCGCCCCCCGAGGCCGATGTCTCCCATCTCGACCACATGCGGAACGCCATCGCCGAGGCCAACGAGGTGTGGGTGGTGTCGATGCGCCACTTGAGCGGCTCGGCGATGCTCGCCCGGTTCGGCGACGTCACCGGGCGCCGCCTCACTGCCCTCGAGGGCATGACCCAGACCGACTTCGACGCCCCGTCGTGGACGCCGGCCGGACCCGACGAGACCTACGGCCGGTTCATGAGGATCAGGCACTACGACTGCTTCATGCACGAGCATGACATCCGGGGAGCCCTCGGTGCGCCACCCCGTGCCGACGCGGCCGCCATCCGGTCGTCGCTGGACGAGGTGGCCACCGGGCTCGGCTACATCGTCGGCCGACGGGCGGCACTGCCCGACGGCTCGAGGGTGGAGATCGACCTGACCGGCCCCGTGGAGGCCACCTACCGGGTGCAGGTCGACGGGCGGGCCGCGGTCGTGGACTCCTTCGACCAGCCGCCCACCGTGGGCCTCGAGCTACCGGCCATGTTGTTCCTGCGCCTCACGGGCGGCAGGGTCGACGGGCCCGATCCGGGCTCGCAGATCGTCGTCCGGGGCGACCGGGACCTGTCCGGGCAGCTGGTGGCCAACCTGGCCTTCACCATCTGACCGGCCAGCAGCCGGCGGTCACCCGTTCGTCGTGGACCGGCCCCACGTCTGACGCGGGTTGCCGCGAAACGGGTCACGGCCGCCCATCGGACGCGTGGGGAGTGGCAGCTGCCCGATCTCCTCCACCCGTGGGGACCCGTTGATGCTCCGGTAGCACCTTGGTACGCTCGGTGCAGCAGACCGCTCGCCTGTGAGGCGGAGAGGTGCGGTGCGGAATGGCACTCGGCATTTATTTCGTGCACGGCGGATTCACCCCGGAAAAGTACGGCGAAGCAATCAAGAAACTCGAGGCATCCGGTGCAGGTTCACCGAAGGGTCGCACGTATCACGTCGCCCTCGAGTCCAACGGTGAGATCCAGGTATTCGAAATCCGGGAGTCGCAGGAGGACTTCGATGCGTTTGGATCGACCCTCATGCCGATCCTCGCTGAGCTCGGCGTCGAGCTCAAGGAACCAATGGTGGCGACCGTCCACAACGTCATCCAGGGCTGAGCCACCGTCTGGGTCCCTACCCCGTCTCGAGGGCTGGCGCCATCGGCCCCTGCCAGGACCCTGTGGCACGAGCGGATGCGGCGCGACGAGAACCTATTCAGTCCGGCCGTGTCCCTGCCTGCCCGAACGGCGCGGGTAGCCATTGCCCGACCCAGTCGGCACCACGCCCCGGCCCGCTCCAAAGCTCGTCGTGAAGCCCGCCACGAGCCTGCACGACGGTGAGTTGGTCCACGTCGCCGTGTCGGGCTTCCCACCGGGCAAGGCCCGTCTGTCGGAGTGCGGCTCGGCCACCGACGTGAATCCGCTGGGCTGCGGCACTCAGCTCGAAGCCTACGCCCTTCATCGAGATCGAACACGGCGGTGGGAAGGGGACATTCGTGGTGACAGCGGAGGCCACTGGCGCTGCGCCCTCCACAGGACCGACCGCGACGTGCACCACCCGATGCGTTCTTGGTGCGGCCAATGGGGCGAATGGGGCTGTCGCTGAAGTCCGATCACCTTCGCTCCGTGAGGGCCGGCAAGTGAGCAGTGACCAGAGGAGCCAGTTCGCGGCCCCACCTGGGGCGCTCCGGAGATGTCGTCCGAACGAGTCCAGGTCTGGCGGAGGAGCCCAGGTCGAACCGAACCCCCGAACCCATCGTGCGAGCCACCTGGGACCGGAGGGTCATCGGTCGCCGTGCCGAAGGGGGAGGCCAGGTCGTCAGGACTCAGTTGTGGTGGCCGGAGCAGACGCGGTCACTGTCCCCGACGGTGCTGTCGCCGATGCGGTCACGGTCGCGGAGAAGGAAGAGACCGTCGGCGTGGCCTCGACCATGGTGGTGATCGTGGCGGTCTCGCTGCTGCTCGCCGGCAGCTGGGCTCGGGGGCCTGGCGGAGCAGTGCCGGTCGTGTCACCGAACGTGCAGAAGAACGTCGGACCTTGGCCCTCGCAATTGAACGACCAACTCGTCCACTGCACGTAATCCGGGAGGGCCAGCCTGGTCCTCACCCCCACCAGGGGCGACGAGCCCGCGTTGGTCACGGTAATCGTGTAGACGAGTGTCTGGCCGGCTGCAACCGGAGTGGGACTTGCGCGCAAGCGCAAGCCGAGTGGTTCGGGAGCCGATACCGATGAGGTCGTCATGGCGGCGGCCACGGAGGTTGGCGACGCCGAACGAGCCGTGGTGGCTGACGAGGCAGAAGCTGTCGAGCTTGGGAGCACGGCTGTCGATGGCGATGTCCGACCAGCGGCCACATGGCTTGCCTTGCTACAGCCGCCGAGCGACCCCGCCGCGAGAACCGCGGCCAGTGCCGCGACCAGCAACATGTGCCCTGTCAGGCCGAAGTTCCCCAGTACCAGGCGATGCCGGTCGAGTGAAGCGTCCTCGCCGGTGCATCCGGGTTCCGGCAGTAGCGGACGGCCGAACCACATGGACAGCTACCGTGCTGCATCCATCGGCGCTCGCCCCCACGCCGAGATCATGGGCGAGGTGGCCAGGTCGAGTCGGCCGCTTGCGACATTGGCCAGGTGACACTCGATCTCGTCGAGCGTAGCGAGTCCCGCCGAAATGAGCTGATCGCGAACCTGCTCGACGGTGGCCTGTTCAAGCTGGCTACATGATGGCCCGCCCATAGGGAAGTAGGCGTCGGCTCCCACCTCGACAAGCCCTGCTTCACGCAATAGCCGAGGCAGTGTCCGACCGTAGGCGAGGTCGACTCCTCGCTCAGCAAGCAGAGACCGGAACCCCTGCTTGAGCTTGTTCGCCACCTGCTCCTCGGGTCCCCGCTCGTCGACGCAGACCAGCGGTTGCAATTCGGGATCGGCCTCCTCCACGAACAACCAGCCTCCCGGTCGCAGTGCGCCGACCATGGTGGTGAGCGCCTGCGTGCGCTCCCGGACGTGCACCAGGACGAGCCGAGCATGCACCAGGTCGAACGGACCCCCCGGGGCCGGTTCCGTACCGACATCGTGGCGTTGGACCTCGTAGCCCAGGGCGCCCCTATCGATCCATGAGGTGTCAATATCGGTTGCCACAACCTGACCGGTGGGACCGACCTGCTCGGCCAGCCAGGTGGGAACACTTGGACCGCCTGCGCCCACTTCCCACACCCTCCAACCAGGTCCCAGCCCCAGGTCTAGAGCGTGTCGGAATGTCGACGCATCGAACAACGCTGAGAGCGCATCGAAGCGCTGCCCGGCTTGAGCCTGCTGGTTATCGAGCAGATAGGGCTCATTCTCCGTCATCGGTCGATCATATGAGACCGTCCGATGCGCGCCGGTTGTGATCCGGACGCTCGCGGTATCTGGTCTGAACCGGTTCTGACGCCGACATGGAATACCTCGGGCGGGGCCCCGACCGAACTCCTACGAAGGAGGTGCGAAGAACTCCAGGGCGATGTTGTCAGGGTCCCTGAACGACAAGCCTGATCCATAAGGTTCGTCGACGACGCCCCCATTGGCGATTCCGAGCTCATTCAGCCTTCGTTGCCACCGCTCGAGCTCGTCTCGATTGCTGCACGCAAAGGCCAAGTGGTCCAGACCCAACCTGCATTCATTGAATGGGAGGGTGTCAGCCGGGTCGGGGAACTGGTGGAGACCGACCAGGGTTTGGCCTCCGACACTCCAGACCACATGCCGGAAGGGACAAGTGTCTTCGTCGATAAGGGGCTTTGCCTCAAGTAGCTGTTCGTACCACGGCACGCTGCGGTTGAGATCGCTGACCGTGAGCGCCACATGGGTAATCGTCGGGAACTCGGGCATCGACGCCTCCTTTCGTCTGATGGTGCAAAACCGGAACTCAAGACGCCTCAGGTCACCCAGGTTCTGCCGAGTGCAGATCAAGACCAACGGGGGGACTCCGATACCAGTCCAGAGCCACACACGCCACATGGGAACCGGCGGCACTTCGATTCTCTGGCTCCGTTTCCGCCAGGCCGTGCGGCGGCGTGGCGCTCGTCCTCCTCGCCCCGGTGGCCCGCGGCCGCTGCGGTCCCGGCCTGGAACGACCTGACATCCAGTGGTTGACCCTGGCCCGCTGCTCCTGCGCCAACGTCGCCCAGCGGTGACGAAGAGCCGTGCTTCGGCATCTGCTCGTTCGAACCACTCGCCCGGATCATCCGCCCGATTCGTTCGCTGCGCTCCTGGTGCAACCCCCTATCGGCACCGTGCTCCGCTGGTATCACTCGTTGTGGACGCAGAGGGCAACCGTCGATGATCGAGGGCGGCAGGCTTCCCGTGTCGACTTCCCGGCCCAATTCGGGGCACACTGCACCTATGGGCATTTTGGTCGGCGTGATCATCGCAGCCGTCGTTGTTGTTCTCTTCGTGCTGGCACTAGCACTCAAGGTGGTGACGCAGTACGAGCGAGGCGTCCACTTCCGGCTGGGCCGGGTCATAGGAACCAAGGAGCCGGGTCTGCGTGTGATCATCCCGCTGATCGACCGGCTCCCCCGAGTCTCGCTGCGGATCGTGACGCAGCCCATCCAGTCACAGGGGATCATCACCAGGGACAACGTCAGCGTCGACATCGCCGCCGTCGCCTACTACCGGGTCATCGATGCGGTGAAATCCATCGTGGCCATCGAGAACGTCGGGGTCGCCATCAACCAGATCGCTCAGACAACGCTACGCATGGTGGTCGGCAAGCACACACTCGACGAGGCCCTGGCCGAGACCGAGCGCATCAACGTCGACATCCGGGAGATCCTCGAACTTACCGCCACCGAGTGGGGGGTCGAAGTCACCCTGGTGGAGCTGAAGGACATCCAGCTACCCGAAACCATGAAGCGGGCCATGGCCAAGCAGGCGGAGGCAGAGCGGGAGAAGCGGGCCAAGATCATCGCCGCCGAGGGCGAGGCGATGGCCGCAGCGGCACTCGGTGAGGCTTCGGATGTCATGATGGCCCACCCCCTGGCCCTCCAGTTGCGCAACCTCCAGTCCTTGATCGAGATCGCGGTCGACAAGAACTCGACCGTGGTGTTCCCCGCACCCCTGATGAGCACGATCGCCGAGCTCAGCTCGTTCCTGGCCCACGAGTCGGCGGCTTCGAAGAACCCACCGTCTCCAGCTTCCGGCGGCTCGCCCCCGTCGACACCTGAACCGATCCGGCGTTCCCCCGGGCCTGACTGAGCACACTGGTCCACGTCACCGTGGAGGTCGATGGCTTCGACTTCAACGGTGACGAACACCGAGGCCGTGTCGCCTCGATCCACCGAGAAGGAGAGGCTCATGAGGTCTCCCTGCTCGACCTCACGTTCTCCATCGGGACCGGCACGAAAGCTCATTGACGCCCACAGGATCTGGCTCGGCATGGCATGGCATGGCATGGCATGGCATGGCATGGGGCTTTCGGGACCCATGGGTGGGGAAGTTACGGGTTGCCAAACCCACCGGACTGACTAGGATTACAAGGGTGTAATCTTGATTCGTGGCTCTTACGGAGTGCCAGGACTGGCTGGAGAACTATGTGCTGGTGCCCGAGGCGCTGTCTCGGGCAGGAGGATTCACCGCCCATGGCGGTCACGTCCAGTACGTCGTCGCGCTCGACTGGCTTGCCGGGGCCTTGGGCATGAACGTCGACCGACTGGGGTGTGAGGGTTACGAACTGCTCCGCAGTCTGATGGAGAACCTTGAAGAGCTTCTCCCAGTGGCACCCGGAGAAGCCCGGCGGCAGCACTCTCTGATTGATGACCTGGAATCAGGGCGCGTTGACAAGGCGGTTTCCCAAACTGTGGCCGGA
>JBKQRT010000295.1:0-5360 GCA_052143895.1 Acidimicrobiales bacterium
TCGACGACCGCGTCGTGGCCCCGAAGGAGCTCCTCCACCTCGCCTGGGAAGACATTCTCGCCGCCCGAGACGACCATCTCGTCGTCTCGGCCTTCGACGAACAGGCGACCTGCTTCGTCGACATAACCGGTGTCGCCCGTGCTCATCAGTCCGGCGATGACCTCCTTCCTGCCACCGCCTGTGTACCCCTCAAAGGTCATCCCACTACCGACGAAGATGCGGCCGCTCGCTCCCTTGGCGACCGGCACGCCCTCGTCGTCGAGGATGGCCACCTGCGTTCCTCTCGGTGGCCGACCCACCGTTCCCGGTGCCAACCTCAGGTCGGACGGTCCGGCTACCGTGGCCCAGCCCGTTTCGGTGGAACCATAGAAGTTGTAGAGGATGTCGCCAAAAGCGTCCATCACCGACCTCGCCAACTCAGCGCCGAGCCTGGATCCGCTGCACACGATCACGCGAAGCGAGGACGTGTCGTATTGGCGACGAGTCTTCTCTGGCAATCCCAGGATGCGTTGGAGCATGACGGGCACTGCGACGAGCGTCGTTGCCCGGTGATCGGCAACGTCGGCCAGCACGGTCTCAGGGTCGAACCTGCTTCGCACGACGAGGGTGCCCTGGAGGCCCAGGGCGAATCCCATGAAGCCGAATCCTAATAAGTGGAAAAGTGGCGGCGCGACGATCACTGGCTCCCATGCCCGCAACGGGAGCTGGGAAAAGGCGCTCACGACCATGTCGACAGGAGGAGTGAGCGTGGCGCGCTGGGCACCTTTTGGCAACCCGGTCGTTCCCGACGTCATGATCACGATCCGCCCAGGTCGCTGTGGCGGCCCGGGCGACGCGCGGTCTTCGGTGATCGACGCTTCTCGAATCTGCGTCTCCGGAACGGAAGATCCTTCGAACCCAGCCATGCTGAAGGTGGGCACAAACTCGTCGTCGAAGACCGCCACACCGACTCCCTCGCGTTTCAGGACCTCTCCGAGTTGGTGCGGTCCGAAGTCGGTGTTGAGGAGCACAAGATCGGCGCCGAGCTTCGATACGGCCAAAGTCGCCTCGAGGAAGTACCGATTGTTGCGGCACATCAGGCCTACGGTTCTCCCGGGACCCACTCCGAGACGCGCCATCGCGTGCGCAACCGCATTGGCCTCACCGTCGACCTTCTGCCAGGACAGCGAACCGATGTCGTCGGCGACGGCCTTCCGATGAGGCGCCCGCAGAGCGGCGATCGCCGACGCGGTGGCGAGGCCCGGTCCCCACTGGAGGGTCAGCTGGGCCATCCGCAGGTACTCTAGGGGCCTCATGGGTCGAAAGATCCCGGTCCGTCCGAGAGCGTGAGCGGCGGATACCGCCTGTCGCATGTTCATCTCTCCCTCCTCGCGGTGAGTCTCTCGAGGCGTCGAAGAACGCCCTGCGCGAATGCAGGAGCTTCCAATTCGTAGCTGTCCTCACCCCGCGCGGCCGATGAGTCACTCGACCACCTATAGGTGAGGCGGAGAAGGCCGTCGAAGGGCGCAGGTGCGGCGTCGGCGAGCAGGCGTCCCATCAGCCCCAGCGGAGGTGCTACGCGCCTCGGGCGCTCCACAATCGCCCGGCAGATGCGCTCGGCTGCCTCCACAGCGGTGAGCCCGGGCATGAGCCCGTACACCCGTGTTGCCTCGACCATCGGAGTGTGAACCAATGGCATGTAGATGTTCGTCACCGCTATCCCATCTCCGCGGACCTCGGGCGCGATGCATCGCAAGAACGACTCGAACGCCGACTTGGATGCGAGGTAGGCGGAGAAACGCGGCGCGCTGAAGAGCACGCCGAGGGACGAGACATTGAGGATATGGCCACGCCTCCGTTCACGCATGCCGGGCAGGACACCCAGCACGAGGCGCACAGGTCCGAGATAGTTGACATCGATCGTGCGCTCGAAGTCGTGGAAGCGGTTGTACGACAGCACAATTGAGCGCCGGATGGAGTGCCCTGCATTGTTCACAAGCACGTCGACGTCGCCGTGGCATTTGCCGATACCCTCGACCAGCTGCTCCACCGCGGCGACATCCGATAGGTCTGCTGAGTGCGGGCACGCCCGCCCACCGGCAGCCTCGATCTCGTGTCGGAGCGCCTCAAGACGCTCCTTCGACCGCGCCACCAGGACCGTCCGGGCGCCGGCCGCACCCAGCATCCGGGCGGTCGCCTCACCGATGCCTGAGGAGGCGCCTGTCACCACCACCGTGGAATCGGCGACCACTCTGCACAGGTCGGCTTCGAGGCCCCGGTGATGGGCCAATACCCTCACCTCCTCCCCTCCCATGTCAGTCTCACCCATCCGGCCTGCCGGACGACAGGGCCGAAAGTCCAAAGACTGCTCCGCCGACTCGCCCGGGCTCACCCACCCTAGCGGTGACGAGGTCTTTCGGTCCGAGGAAGCCCAGATCCTGCTAACCCCATTCCGGACGCCGAACGCGAACGCCTATGCGGAGCGGTTCGTTCGGACTATCAGATCCGAGTGCCTCGACCACCTTCTCATCGTCAATGAGCGCCATCTCGAGCGCATCCTTCGGAGCTATGCCAGGCACTACAACAACCGTCGCCCGCATCAGGGACTTTCCCAGGGCATCCCGGTCCGCAAAGACGCCCTCCCCTGGTGCTAACGACGCCTTGGCAGCCCGTGCGCACCCGCGCACGACATGTCCGTCGACGGGACCGACTCGGAGGGCTGATCCACGGTTACGAGCTCGCCGCTTGAGGGCGCATCGAATATTCGGACCTTACGCGCTCTAATAGCGCATGGATACAGGCACGGAGATGACTTTGGCCTGGTGATCCGAGGGTCGGTTCGGAGTTTGGAGACCCCGCACCTGTCAGATAGGGTCGCCGGGGTGGAAGAACGCGTCACGTGTCAGGCAGGGGAGCTGGCGATCGCCGCTCTCGCCGGCTTCGGAGTCGACACAATCTTCACGCTCAACGGCGGGCATGTTTGGCCACTTTACGATGGTGCCCGCACACACGGCATGCGCATCATCGACACCCGGCACGAGCAATCCGCGACCTGGGCTGCCGAGGCATGGGCCAAGCTCACCCGCGGACCGGGTGTGGCCGTACTTACCGCAGGCCCGGGAGTCACAAACGGTGTCAGCGCGATCACCTCCGCCTATTTCAACGGTGCACCACTGGTGGTGATCGGCGGGCGCGCCCCGCAAGCCCAGTGGGGTTCGGGATCGCTCCAGGAGCTCGACCATGTCCCGATCGTCGCCGCCGTCACCAAGACCGCTTCTACCGTCATCGACCCCGCCGATACCGCCAAGGCGATCCAATCGGCGGTGCTCGCCGCCCTAACGCCCCATCGGGGCCCGGTGTTCGTGGATATTCCCGTAGACGTGCTGTTCGCCAGCGCCGAGGCCGAGGTGCCCGACCCCGGTCACCCGCCTGACATCAATCCCGACCCCGAGGAGATTACGCGGGCGGCGGCCATGATCGCCGCTGCCTCGTGTCCCGCCGTCATCGCCGGCAGCGACGTGTACTGGGCGGGCGCATGGGATGCACTGGCACGTGCCGTCGAGCACTTGCGGGTTCCGTGCTTCGTGAACGGCATGGGGCGAGGGTGCTTGCCTGCGGACCACAAGCTGTCGTTCAACCGCACACGAGGTTTGCTCAAGTCGGAGGCGGACGTGGTTGTGGTGATAGGCACGCCCCTCGACTTCCGGCTCGGCTTCGGCCGATACGGTGACGCCCGTGTGATTCACATCACCGACCATCCTCATGGTCGGGCCATGCACGTCCCCACGGCAGCTGCGCCCTCCGGCAACCTCGGGCTGATCTTGGACGGCCTGGCAGCATGGACAGGCCACCGGGTGGACCACGAGCCGTGGATTGCCCGGCTCCGCGATTCCGAGCGCGCCGCGGCGCGGGCCGACCGGACCCTCCTCGAAACGGCATCTGAGCCCATCAAGCCGACGCGCGTCTTCGGAGAGCTGAAGCGGAGGTTGGCCCGCGACGCGATTGTCATCTGCGACGGCGGAGACTTCGCCTCATACGCGGGCAAGCACATCGAGGCCTTCAACCCCGGGACCTGGCTCGATACCGGGCCCTACGGGTGCCTGGGAAACGGCCCCGGATACGCCATCGCCGCCCGGCTGGCCCACCCCTCCGCCCAGGTCGTGGCCGTTTTGGGCGATGGAGCGGCGGGGTTCTCGCTCATGGAGGTCGACACCATGGTCCGTCACCGGCTGCCTGCCGTTCTGATCGTCGGCAACAACGGAATCTGGGGACTCGAGAAGCATCCCATGCGTGCCATCTACGGCTGGGATGCAGCCTGCGACCTCCAACCACAGTGCCGCTATGACCGAGTAGTGGAGGCGCTCGGGGGCGGCGGCGAAATGGTGGTGGATCCGAACGACATCGGCCCAGCCCTGGACCGCGCTTTCGCAGCCGATGTCCCTTACTTGGTCAACATCGTTACCGATCCAAACGACGCGTACCCACGCAGCTCCGACCTGGCCTGATCCCCGTCGCCTGCAACGCCAACGCTCGACATGTCAGTTCTGAGGATGCCGGCCGATCAGGTCACACCATGAGACGATACTCGGAGACAAAAGCCAATTCTCGGCGCCGTCGGTCACCAAGGATCGCCAGCAAGTCATCGAGCGCTTATGCGTGTGGTGCATCCTGAGGGTCGGCCTCATCCCCACTGCGCCAACCACTGCTCGGCCTCCTCGAGCGCTCCACCTTGAGATGCCCAGGGTGTGATGCGTGCCTGGGCCGTGTGGACCGACGCCTACGAGGGACCCGTAGTCGGGTAGGTGCTCGATGTATTCGGGCGAATCCAAGCGGGAACGGACCTTGGGTTCTTTCCGATGGATTGAATATCCCGCACGAGTCTTCCCCCTCGCTTCTCCCGAAACCACATAAACCACATTGGCACCACATGCTTCTCGTCGACACCGGTGATGTCAATGGACCGTTTCGGTCTTGTCGCGCCCCTTCGGTCCAAAGCCGTCACCGGAGACCAACGATCGACTTGCGGCGTAGAACCAGCCGCATTCCGTGTTGTCTGCTTGCACTTGGGGCAAGAGGCGGAGTCGAACCGCCCTGTCATCGAGAGCTGTGGGGCACTAAAACCCCAATTGGGCCGCTGGACTGGCACTTCTCATCGATGCTCGGCCATCATCCAGTGTGGCCTTCTCACTCGTCTATCGCCGGCTTGCTTCGCGTCCTCGGCCTCGTCGTGTCGGCCCGGCGCACGGAGTCGGACAAGGACATCGAGATCATGGTGCTCCGGCACCAGGTGCGAATTCTCGAGCGCCAGCTTCGCGGACGCGTCCGGTATCGGCCTGCCGATCGGGCGCTGCTCGCTGCACTCAGCCGCCTCCTCCATCGAT
>JBKQRT010000296.1:0-78946 GCA_052143895.1 Acidimicrobiales bacterium
GTCAAGGAGAATGCCCTGGAGGCAAGGGCGCGATGCACGTGCTCGACGTGCGAAACCGTGTCAGCCACCGTTCGAGCTGCCAAGTGACCAACAGCACGCGCCTCATCAGGTCTCATGGCTACCCCCCCAACATTGAGGCTGCTCGCCACAGTATGGCACCGGCACCTACGACATGCTCGGTTCGCCATGCCTGACGACACGGGCAACGTGGATGAGGGGCCGCGGTACCCCGCTCCAGCTACTTCGGGGTCGGGTCGTTCCCAGCGGGTGTCGCGGTCACCGTCCTAGCGCCCGATCCGTCGGCCGCGCCGTTCCGGGCGGCGGCCTCTGACGGCGCGCTCGAAGCTCGGGCGGTCTGAGCGAGTTGGGTACCCCGTGCCACCAAGGCACGTCGGGTCTCGACCCGTCCGTCCCGCATGAACGATGGCCACTCCGCCGGGCTGAGGAACTGGCGGTAGAAGCCCACGCCCCGGACCTTTCGGTAGGGGACCGGTTCGATCATCATCAATTCCGTCGCGTCACTCAGGCGGTCCAGGTTCACCCGGGCGAGTTCCGCCTGCTGGCAGGTCCGGACCTGGCTTGCGAGGTAGAGGATGCTTGCCGGACGCTCCTGCCAGCCCGTCGCATCTTCGCCCACGAAGCCAGGTGGGTAGAAGCCGTTGATGGCCAGGGCAACGTCACACGTCTCCTCGATGTCGAGGACCGGACGCACCGGGAAGATGTCGACGATGCCACCGTCACACCAGTAGCCGCCATCGAATTGGACCGGAGCGACGAACAACGGCAGGGCGATGGCCAGATGGATGGCCCGTGCCACCGCGAGCTCCGGATGGGTTCGTGGACCGATGTACTCGATGCGATTCTCCTCGACGTTCCAGATCGGCGCATACGCCGGTATGGGCATCTCGGACAGGGTCATGTCGCCCACCAGCCGGCGGTAGGTCGCCTCGATCCGCTCGCCCTCGATCAGGCCAGCAAACCCACGGGCCCGGGTCGGCACGAGCTTGACCAGACCGTTCCAGTCAACGTCCACGTAGTCCTCTGGCCGGAACGACAAGACGAATTGGGCCACTTCCTCAGCCGGAATCCCGGCCGCGATCGGAAAGCCGAAGAGGGCTGATCCAGAACACAGCGAGATGACAGCCGGGCGGACACCGGCCTCCTCGAGACTGCGGGCTGCCCCGACCACCGAGGCCAACGCCCCGCTCCCACCCGTGACGACCAGTGCCAACCGTCGGCCCTCGAGCCAGGACACGTCGTACGGCTCGGGCGGAGGGAACGGTTGCCGCTCCACCTGTCTCGGCCGGTCGAAGGGCAGCGTGACCAGTGCTCGACGGACATCGGCCAGAAGGCCGGCGTCCTCATGGATGCCATCGATCCATTCGCGGGCAGCAGTAATCACATTGAAGTACTGACGGAGCCGGAAGACATCGAGGACTGTGCTCAACATGGTGGCCCCGCCCGACGGTCTGTGGTGCGCCGGCTACATCCGGCGAGAGCCCCTGTCGCGGGGAGCACGACCTCGACGTCGACGTCGCCGGGGTCTTCCTGATCGGGGGACGCTGGTTCCTTGACCGAGTGCATGAACCGACCCACTCGGTGATCGGGGCCGAACTCAGGTACTCGGAGCTCCGGAACCTTCGGAAACATGCTGATCTCGCTCTTCACCACCAACTCCACTACTGAGGCTTGAGCATTTCACCCTTACCCTCTAGCGATGATCATGGTGCACTGGTCGGACAAGGCCTAGGGCCGAATGGCCCATGTCCGACCGGGATGAGCACAGTGGTGACCAGGGAAGATGCAGTTGGCCGACATCGGAGGACCCTTCGCAGGTGTTCGTTCGAGATGCCCGTTCGGTCGAGGCGGTGGCCCGTCGGCCTGAGTGGAGCGAGATCCATCCGACCGACACTCCGGGTCGACGACCTCGGGACGCCGCATGTGCCTGGATCAGCGAATGGGCGCAATCCTCGGTCCCTGCGGCTGACCCCGCCTGACGCGCACCGTGCACGAAGCCACCGAAGGCGCGTCGTATCCAGGCGGAGAGCGGTGGCTGAGCCGGTCTCGGGGTCGGATTCAGGTCACGATGACCATGTCCGACGGTGATCGGTCAGGTGTCTTCCCAGTTCAGAAGGCACCGGGGGGTTCGAACAATGTCGCGTTACCTCCAACCTGTGATGTCGCGGAAATTTCGGACAGACGAACCCTCAGACGGTAGCTCTCGAGCGTGTCTGATCGTCAACCGAGGGATCCGGGGTCGATCGACGGAGCACGTCTCCGTCCTCGGCGGTGACCCGGATATGGAGGTCGCGGACGAGGACCAGGACCCGCCTACCCGTCTTGGCTCGTCTCAGCCCACGGTGGTGGAGCTTCGAGCGGCAGCGGAGGGTCACCGTGCCGCTCCTGTCGACCTTGTCGTGGCCCACCTTGGTGGTCAGGGGTAGCGCCTGGCCATCGAGGATCGGGGTAGTGCGGTCCAAGGCCCGCCAGTGCGCGGGCCGTGCCTGCCACCGCTCAAGTCGGCGCACCAGTAGCTGGCTCAGCTGGTCCCGGACTCGAACCAAACGATCGCGGGGTTCCACCGGAATCGGCCGTCTGGGGAGCCATGCGAATGGACCCACCTTCGTGCTCGAGTCTGCTCTCCGCACCGTGAGACCTGAGACCCGGAAGAGTTCACAGGGAGTTCAGGTACTCCGGGCACGTTTGTAACGATGATCCGGTCGAAACGTTCTGCATCGAAGAGCTCTCGGCGCGCCAACTGTGGCGATGGCGGGGCGTCCAGAGGGGCACTGAGCGAATGGAGAAGCGAATGTCCCGACGGACCGTCCTCGTAAGCTTGCTAGGCGGACTCGCTTGGCTGATGCTGGCCGTCCCCCTGGCGGTCGCAGCGACTCCTGCGACAGCTGCCACAGTTGTTCCACCGACTCTCACCGCAAAGCCAGACAACGTGATGGTGAACAAGGAAACAACCGTGATCGGTCGCAACTTCACGCCTGGCATGACAGTCGATCTGATCGAATGCTCAGCGACGTCATGGATCGTGCCGAATTACCCCTGCAACTCGGACAACTCGGTCACAGCGACCGCAAACCGAAAGGGCGCGTTCAAGGTCAAGTTCAAGGCGGAGGCATGCACTGGTTCTTCGCCCACCGGCCCTGCCGACTTGTCCGAGCTCTGCTACATCGGAGTTCCCAAGCCCTCGGGCATCGACACCGTGATGCTGCAACCCAACACCCGCATCGTGGTGACCTTCCCCTGAGCTCGACGGGAGCCGCTGACGGAGGCAGTGCTCCGAGACCCGCCTCGGGGGCCAGCCGCCGAGGCATCTGAGGGTCGGGCGCCGCGACGGAATCGTGTCGCGCCCGACCCGCTTCAGATTGCTGGTGAGAGCCGACTGGGCACGGTCAGCTGCCACGCATGGTCCGGGGGAGCGCTTCGGAGTCAGATTCGTTGGTAGCAGGGTCGATCGGGAGCTGGGCTCCAGACCTCCGGGGCCTACCAGCCCCGGAGGTCGACCGCCCAGGTCTCCACTACCTCGTCGCCGTCGAGTACGTGCATGCGCTCGTGGTACGCGACGGTCGGATCGACGTGTGCCGGGATCACGGCGATCCGGTCGCCGACGCGCACCGGTCGCTCGGGGGCGAAGACGACGTGCTCGTCGGAGCAGAACAGGACCGACGCCCCGTCGATCGACGGGTTCCCATGGTCCATGCCGAGGGCCTTCAGGCCGGCGTCGGCGACGGCCCAGTCAGGTGACACGGAGATGACCGTGGCCAGCACGGAGAGCGCCTGGCCGAACGGGAGGCCCAGCCGGCCGTAGGCGGTGTCCATGAGGGCATACGAGCCTGCCTGGATCTCCGTGGCACAACGGTTGATGTCGTAGGTGCCCGTACCGCCGGCCGAGACGAGCTCCCCGCCGACGTCCCGGTGGGCAGCCAGGAGCAGGTCCATGGCCACCTCCACCAGCTCGGTCCTCGTGTCCCGGTCCTCGAGACCCACGACATGGCCTTCGTAGCCCATCACACCACGGACCTCCAGTCCTCGGCTGCGTGCACGGTCGGCCAAGCGGCCGGCGTCATCGGGCCGGCACCCGCACCGAGGCAGGCCGACGTTGACGTCGATCACCACCTCGGGCACGCCGGCGGAAGCAGCCGCGTCGACGGTCTCGTCGGAGTCGACGGCAACCGTCACCCGGGCTCCGGCGCGCGCGAGCACACCGAGCCGGGTGGCGTCCACCACCTCGTTGGCCAACAGGAGGTCATCGTCCAACCCGGCACGGGTCATGCCCTCCATCTCGGCGATGGTGGCGCACGTGAATCCAGTTTGGCCGAGTGCGGCTTGGCGGGCGGCATGCGCTGTGCACTTGTGAGCCTTGACATGGGGCCGCAGTCGTCGTCCCGGCAGGGCGGCGGCCATGGTGGCCAGGTTGCCCTCGAAGAGGTCGTGCCGGACGACCAGAGCCGGGGTGGTCAGGTCGTGCACGTTCACGGCCACACCGTAGTGACCGAGGAGCCGGGCGGGTGAGTCGGACGCGGCACAGCGGAGCTCCGCGTGTGGCCCCGAAGGCCCACAAGGCCGACCCGGTCAGATCGCCCGAGCGGCCATCCGCCAGGACATCCGTCCGGGGGCCGAGCTGGCGGCCCGTTCAGCAGCCCTGACCGGCCGCCCGGGGCACGGTGCCGATGTCGGCCGAGTCGACCGTGACGATGCTCGTGGTGCCGGTGCTTTGGGGGGTCACATCGTAGAGGGTGACCCCGATGTTCGCCTGTGAACCGGTGGGGGGCTTCGTGCCGAGCGCGGTGGCCAGCTTGTCGCTCTGGTAGTCGACGAACTCGCAGTACCCTCCCCCGGTTGCGAACGAGTTCCTACCCGAGGCGGTCTGACGGACGTCGGACGGCAGCTGGGCCCGCACCAGCGCCTCCGCCTCGGCCAGGTGGGTCCCCGGCGGGAAGGTCATGTGCCAGCCGGTCACCTTGCCGCCCTGCTCGCGGACCGCGGTGAACCGGTCGACCGTGTGCCCGTTGATGGACACCGTCGGCCCGTAGTCCGACCCGCCGCTCATGTCCGGTCCCTGCATGTGCCCGGATCGCCAGACGGCATCGGTCGCACCGAGCACGGCGAGACCCGGCTTGGCAGCGGATGCCGAGCTCGGAGACGTCGACGTGGCGGTGTTCGACGAGCACGCGGCCACTGCCACCGCCAGTGGGACGATGCCCAGCAGTCCTCTCAGCCGTCTCATGGGGTCTCCTCATCCTCCCTGCGATCTCACGGATCCCCCGTGGGACCCGGACGCCTGCCGGCGCCGTCGACGCCGAGGCCCTCGTGGCCCAGCTGGCCGGACACCGAGGGTAGCGCTAGGAGGCGACCGTGAGGGTGAAGGACGCGGTAGCCGTCTGGTGCGGCTTCGGCGTCGTGGCGTCGGTGACCTGGACCTCGATCGTGTAGTTGCCGGGGACCACGTTGCCGACCTTGACCGTGCCCGACAGCAGTCCCGACTTGGACGGGCTGAGGCCCTTGGGCAGCTTGCCCACCTTCTTCCAGGCGAAGGGGGTGACGCCCCCGACGGCCGCCAGTTGCTGGCTGTAGGGAGCGCCTTCGGTCAGCGTCGGCAACGAGGAGGTGGTCACGTGCAGCCCGTTCACCGTCAGGGTGAACGACTGGGTGTCGTCGTCCGTCGGCTGCCAACCCAAGAATTGACGAGATGGAACGCCTTTCCGGGGGCCGAACGCCCGCCGCCGCCGCTGCAGTTTGGGCGCTCGGACCCGCTGCCGGCGCGCACCGGGGTCGCCGCCGCAACCGGGGCTCACCGCGCTGCGGCTGCCGTCCGTCTATCTTCCAGGGGACGCCCCTCGGCAGATCTGCCCACGGGCGAGCCCTTCGACGACACACAGGAGCCACCATGGACGCACGACGGGTTGTGACCGGCCACGATGACGAGGGCAAGGCCGTGTTCGTGAGCGACGAACAGGTGCCGCCCGTGACGTTGACCCTGCTGCCCGGAAGCGAGTTCCACCGGCTATGGGGCGCCGACGCTCCCGTGTCGTACCCCGACCACGGGACGAGACCCGACGCCGAGCGCTACTTCCCGCCGGTCGGTGGCTTCCGGTTCGGGTTCTTCACCATCCCCCCGGACGCGGGCGCCGGCGCCCCGTCCGACCTCGACCTCGCTGCGGCGCTCGCCGAATTCGAGGAAAAGCTGCCCGGCATGGCGGAGTACCTCGAATTGGACCACCCCGGGATGCACACCACCGCCACCATCGATTATGGCATCGTCATTTCGGGGCATGCCAACCTCGAGCTGGACGACGGGGCGACGGTGACCCTGGGCCCGGGGGACACCTACATCCAGAACGGGACCCGTCACCGGTGGTCGAACACCGGTGACGTTCCCGCCGTCATCGCAATCACCCTGATCGGGGCCCATCACCGCGACGTCGGCTGACGACGGACCGGTGTGATGCACCCGCCCCGGTAGGTTCGTACCCCGAGCGCCACGGACGAGCGGCCGCAGCCGGCAGCGAGGAGCGCCGCATGAGCAGGATCGCCATCATCGGAACCGGATCGATCGGCACGGCGCTCGGGGGGGCACTCGCCCGGGCCGGTCACGACGTCACGTTCGGCTCGAGGCATCCGGACGAACAGGTCGGGGTGGACGGGACGCGGACAGCGGACATGGATTCGGCCCTCGACGGTGCCGAGGTGATCGTCGTGGCCATCCCGGGCCCGTCGGTCGAGGAGTTTGCCGGCGCCTACGGAACGGCGTTGGCCGGAACGCTGGTCATCGACGCCTCCAACAAGATGGGTGTACCGGTGGCCAACAGCCGGATGGCGTTCGAGGAGCTCGCACCCGGTGCCCGCTACGCCCGGGCGTTCAACTGCCTCGGGGTCGAGCTGCTCGAGGATCCTCTCTTCGGGAACGAGCCTGCAGACATGTTCTTCTCCTGCATCGACGGCGACCGGGCGACGGTCGAGGGCCTGGTGGGCGACGTGGGGTTGCGCCCGGTGTACGTGGGCGACGACCCGGCGGTCGTCGACGGGGTCTTCCGGCTCTGGATCGCCCTGGCCATCGGGCAGCAGCGCGGGCGCCAGCTCGCCTTCCGCGTCCTCGAGCGCTAGCAGTCCGGACCGGTGGACGGGGACGAGGTTCCCGGTCGGCCGGCCGTATGCTCCTGCGATGCGCCCCCACCATCCCGGGCCGTTCGCGCCACGATGGCGTGGCGCCTGGATCTGGCACGAACGGCCGAAGATCGGCGCGGAGAGTGCGACACGACCGGTCCTGCTCGATCCGACCGACGCGGTGAGCCTCCTGCGCCGCGAGGTGGAGGTGGCCGACATCCCCGAGCGGGTCCCGTGCCGCATCTGGGCTGACGGTCGCTACCTCCTGCGGGTCAACGGCCTCGAGGCCGCCCGCGGACCGGTCCGCTCGGACCCACGACAGGCGCACTACGACGTGGTGGACCTGGCGCCGCTGCTGCGCCGGGGCGCCAACGTCCTGGCGGTGACGGCCCGCCATTTCGGCAAGGCGACCTCGTGGTGGGTGCCGGTGGCACCCACATACTCGCTCGGCGCCGGCTCGGTTGTCCTCGAAGCCCTGTTCGGCGACCGGTGGGTGGTCAGCGACCGGTCGTGGCGGGGCCGGGCCGGGACCGCCTGGTCGCCGGTCGCCGTGCCCGGCGACGTGGCGAGCCTCCCGGTCGAGTCCTTCGACGCCCGGGTCCACCCGCACGGATGGGAGCTCCCCGGGTTCGACCACGGCGACTGGCGGCCGGCGTTCGAGATCACCGCCTTCGACACCGGCACCCGCGGGGACCCACACCCCCCGAGCGAGCCGTTCGGCGCCCTCGGGACGCCCGTGCGGAGGCGGTTCCCCGACGGCCGGACCCACCGAGCGGTCCCGTCCGGCACCAGGACCGTTCGGGCAGCGACGCCGGTGGACGATCCCGTGTTCCAGGTGGTCGCCGACGAGCGGCAGCCCGGTGCCGGCCCCCCGTCGGACGGGGTGGTCGTGTCCTCGTTCGACCTCGGGCACATCGCCGCCGGCACCGTCGAGCTGATCGTCCGCGGCGCGGCGGCGGGGACCGTCGTCGACGTGGCCGCGGCCGAGCATCTGGATGCGACCGGTGCGCTGGCCCCGCTGGGGCAGCACGCCGGGTTCCGCTACGTCTGCCGGGGCGCCGAGGAGGAGCGTTTCGAGTCGCTCGACATCGTCGGCGCCCGCCATCTGCACGCCTCGGTGCGGACGACCGGCCCCGATCCGGTGATCGGGCTCGCCGTCCACGACCGCCTGCGGCCCCGTCCCGACGGCGCGGCATTCGCCTGTTCGGATCCGCTGCTGGAGCTCATCCATGCGGTCGGCCTACGCACCGTCGACCTCTGCGCGCTCGACGCCTACGTGGACTGTCCGACACGGGAACAACGGGCCTGGACCGGCGACTCGGTCGTCCACCAGATGGTCGACCTGGTGGCCAACCCGGACTGGTCGATGGCCCGGTGGCACCCGCGGCTCGCCGCCGCACCCCGCAGCGACGGCATGCTGGCCATGGCGCCCGCCTCGGACTTCGCGGCGGCCGACCGGACGATCCTTCCCGACTGGTCGCTGCACTGGGTGCGCTCGGTCCACAACCTCTACCGCTACACCGGTGACCGCGACGTGGTCGCAGACCTGGTGCCCGTGGCCGAGCGAGCCCTGCGCTGGTTTGAGGCGTACCTGGGCGATGACGGGCTGCTGGACGACGTCTCCGGTTGGGTGCTCCTCGACTGGGCGAGCGTGTACGCCTCCGGTCGGTCGTCCGCGCTCAACGCGCTGTGGGCCCGCGCCCTCGACGACCTGGCGGACATGGCGGCGTGGCTGGGGAACACGGGCACGGCCGCGTGGGCCATGTCGCGCCGCGAGGGCGTCCGCGCCGGGTTCGAGCTGTTCTGGGACGAGCGGCGGGGGGTGTACGTCGACCACGCGGTCGACGGCACGCCACGGCGGCCGGCGGCGCAGCACGGCGGCGCGGCCGCGCTGGCCGCGGGACTCGTCCCCGAGGGACGGGTGGAACGTGTCGTCGCCGGCCTGACCGACCGGTCCCGGCTGATCCGGCACTCGTGGGTGATGGACACGGTCGTCGTCGGTGGCGATGCCGGCGGATTCCTCCACCTGGTGACCGGCTATCCGGAGCCGGACTGGGACGTCGAGCGTCAGATGGTCGAGGCGGAGCCGTTCTTCCGGTACGTGCTCCACGACGGTCTGGCCCGCTCGGGCCACGCCGACCTCGTAGCCGGCCTCTGCCGCGACTGGGGGGTGTTCCTCGACGCCGGGGAGACATCCTGGCCGGAGTGCTGGGTCGGCGGCACCCGCTGTCACGGTTGGTCGTCGACACCGACCAGGGACCTGATCGTGCACACGCTCGGCATCTCCCCTGCGGAGCCGGGCTTCGCGTCGGTCCGCGTGGCCCCGGCACTCGGCGACCTCGACTGGGCACGGGCGACGGTGCCGAGCCCCCATGGTCCGATCACCGTTGCGGCGTGGAGGGACGGGACGGTCGACGTCGACAGCCCGGTCCCCGTCGTCCGGGGGACGTAGGTCGGGCTCCGGCGCCACCGATCGAGACGAACGGAAGGTGAACGGAGGGTTAACTCCAGATGGCCAGGTGACATTCGTGTGTCGAGGGTACTCTGCCAGTGTCATGAGCCTCCCCGGATCAGGCGTCGATGCGATCGAGCACAAGGTGATCGAGCTCTTCGCGCTCGTGTCGGAGGCGCTCTCCCGGGCCACCCATGCCCTGCTCGCCGGCGACGCCCGACTGGGGCAGGAGGTCATCGACGGGGACCAGGACGTGGACGACCTGACCGCCGGGGTCGAGCTGCTGATCTGGGAGGAGCTCCAAGCCCGGCCGGTCCGGGGCGACGAGCTCCGCTACTTGGTGGCGCTGCTCCTGATCATTCCCGAACTCGAGCGAAGCGCCGATCTGGCCGAGCACATCGCACAGCGGGCCGTGGACCACCTGGGCACCCAGATGAGCGCCCGCAGTCGCGGCATCGTCCAGCTGATGACCGAGGTGGCCACCGAGATGTGGCAGCAGGCCGCCGACGCCTTCGGGGAGCGGGCCCAGGTCGGTGAGCGGCTGGCCAGGGCGGACGAGGAGATGGACACCCTGCACCAGCGCCTGACCCGCGAGGTGGCCGCCGAGGAGATGCCGGTGGCCATCGCCGCCCAGGTGACGCTCCTCGCCCGCTTCTACGAGCGACTGGGCGACCATGCCGTCAACCTCGCCCGACGTGTCGAGCTGTTGGCCGGCGCCCAGTCGTAGTGCCGGTGGACGAGCCGGCCGCGCGTCTCCGGCTCGACGCCGAACGCCGAACCGCCGCCGACCGCATCCGGCAGCTGAACGACGACTTCGACGGATCGTGGATGCGTCGAGGGACGCCGGTGCCGACGACGAGCACGATTCCGAAGGTGCGACCATCGCTTACGAGCGGGCGCAGGTGGGCGGGCTGGTGGTGGCGACAAACGCATACCTGGACGAGGTGGAGCGTGCGCTGGATCGACTCGACGCAGGCCGCTGCGGGGCCTGCGTGCGGTGGGGCCATCCGATCTCCCCCGAGCGCCTGGACGCCCGGTCGGCCGCGACGACGAGCGTCGGCTCCTCGGCACCGACGAGTGATCGTGGCCCTGCGGCCCGGTGACGCGGGGTGGCCGGGCGTCGGCAGACCGGGCCGGTAGCGTGGTCCCCATGGTGGCTGGTTCGATCGGTTCGGCGGCCACCGGGACGGGTCTCGTCCTCCTGTTCGTCTTGTACTTCGTGGCGATCATCGGCTCCGTCGTGATGATGGTGGTGGCGCTGGTGGACATCGTGCGGCGCCCGGAGTGGCAGTGGAGGATCGCCGGCCAGGAGAAGGTGCTGTGGCTCCTGTTGGTGATCCTGGTCAACGTGCTCGCCATCCCGTCGCTCATCTATTGGTTCAGGATCCGGAGGTCGTTGATCGCCGTGGAGCAGGCGGCGGCGGCCGGCCACTTCGGGCCGGGCCACCTGACGTTGTCGGGCTGGGAGCCCGGGCCTCCGCCGCCCGCCTGGGGGTGGATGCCGCCGCCCGGGTGGCACCCGGATCCGGCCGGACAGCATGAGCTCCGCTGGTGGGACGGGGGCCGGTGGACCGAACACACGTGGAGCCCGCCGGTGGCCTCGGCCTGACGAGGCGCTCGCTCCCGCACTGACCCACCGGAACGGCGCCGGACGGAGCGGCCCCGATGCGGCCTACCATTGACCGGGACGGAGCGGAGAGTCCCGCCATCGACAGGGAGCGTGCGTGCCCACCACATCGGCGTCCGGCGAGGGTTCGTCGCCCCAGGAGCTGGTCAGCGTGGTCGTTCCCGCCCGTCGCGGCGGCGCCCACCTGCGGACGGCGGTGTCCTCGCTCCTCGAACAGACCGTGGTGGACCTCGAGGTCGTGGTCGTCGCCGACGGCTGCCCGGACGACCTGGAGGATCTCGAGACCGGCGACCCACGGGTCCGACTGATCCGGCAGGACCACGCGGGCGTCTCGGTCGCACGGAACGTCGGGATCGCCCGCAGCCGGGGGCTGTTCGTGGCGTTCCTCGACGAAGACGACCGGGCCCATCCGGCGCGGCTCGGGCTACAGCTGGCGGCCTTCCGGTCGGCACCCGGCGCCGGCGTCTGCCATTGTCGCTACCAGGTGGTCGACGCCGGAGGCGTCGTCCGGTCGGGTCCCTACGGCAGCGACGTGCAGTACGCCGACATGCTGGCGCTCAGCTTCCCCCGCCTGTCCACGCTCATGGTCCGTCGCACGACGCTCGACGAGTGCGGCGGGTTCGACCCGGCCCTGCTGCGGGGCGAGGACGTCGAATTCATGCTGCGGGCGGGCATGCGGACCAGGTTGGTCTTCGTCCCGGAGGTCGTCGTCGACTACCGGCGGCATCGGGAGAACACGTCCACGGGCCCCCTCGACGTCTACCCGGTCATCCAGAAGCACCGGTGGTGGGCGACGAGCGTGGGACGGCCCGACCTCGTCGCCGCCGCCGACCTCGGCCTGCGCCGCAACCGCCACAACGCGTCACGCGCCGCGTTCGACGACGGCCGGGCGGCGAGACGACGGGGTGACCTCGTCGGAACGGCACGGTCGATGGCAGTCAGCCTGGCGCGCGACCCCTCCTTCGTCCCGGCCGTCCTCTGGAGCCGGGTCACCGGTCGTCCGGGGGCATCCCCTGAGGGATCGATGCCGAGTAGGGCCCGAGGTCGCGCCCGTCCGTCCGGCCGGTAGGGTCCTCGACCGTGGATGCTCGGACGCAGGTCGGCGAGGCACGGGCGCTCGGCGAGGCGGTCACCACCCAGGGGATCGAACGGCTCCGTCTGCAGGTCCAGGCCCAGCTCCGCCGTTCGATGGGCATCACCGAACCGCCCGCGCCGGCGTGCGAGGACCCGGACGAGGCGTTCTTCGCACCCGGATCGATCACCAGGCAGGTCCACGGGGACCTTCCGTCCATGCTGATCGGGGGCCTCGCCGCCCTCCTGTTCCAGATGCTGCACCCGCTGGCCATGGCCGGGGTCTCCGACCACTCGAATTACCGCGTCGATCCCCTCGGTCGCCTCGAGCGGACGGCGGCGTTCCTGGCGACGACCACCTTCGGCTCACGAAGGGACGCCGAGGCGGCGATCGCCACGGTCCGGAGGATCCACGGCGCCGTGGTCGGCGTCGCACCCGACGGCCGACCGTACTCGGCAGACGACCCGGCCCTCCTGACCTGGGTCCATGCCGCCGAGGTCCGCAGTGTCCTCAGCGCCTCGATCGCCTACGGGCCCCGGCCGCTCACCGACGAGGAGCAGGACGGCTACCTGGAGGAGATGGGCCGGGTGGCGAGCGCCCTCGGGGCGCCGGGCGTCCCCCGGAGCGTCGACGAGCTCGACGCCTACTTCGCGGCGGTGCGTCCCGAACTGCGACTGACCCCGGAGGCCCGCACGGCGCGGAACTTCGTGCTCCGGGGGGTGGGTCGGTGGCCGCACGAGATCACCACCTACGGCGTCCTGGTGGCGGCGGCCCGGGGGGTACTGCCCCGGTGGGCACGGCACCAGCTCCGGCTCCCGCCGGTCCCCGCCGGCGACCGGCTGGCCGTCCGCCCGGCGGCGCGGGCGCTCAGCGCGGCGCTGCGATGGGTGGCGGCCCCTTCCGCCGAGCGCCGGTCGCCATCGGGAGCGGTAGGGTTCGAGAGGTGACCGAACAGGGCGACCCGATGGACCTCGAGTTGGCCGCCGCGTCCCTCCGGGCCGACAGCTCGGACGTGCGCATCCTCGTGAAGGTCCTCGCCGACCAGCTCGCCGACGCCCTCGGGTCACGGCTGGAGGTCAAGCGGGCCGGCGGCCTCCTCCGGAAGTCCGAGGAGGTCCGCTCGCTGCGCATCTCCCTCGGCGACGACCAGTTCGACACCCAGGTCGACGGGGAGTCGTTACAGTGCTCGATCGGCCACTCGTCGGGGGGCATCCGCATCCGCAGCGAGAAAGTCGGGGTTGACGAGTGGCTGGCCCGCCTGCTGGCGGGGCTGCAGGACGAGGCCGGCCGGAGCCAGTCGGTCCGGCGGGCCCTCGAATCCATCGTCATCGGAGGGACTTCATGAGCGAGACACCACCCGACCTACCCGAGGGTGCGAGCCACCGGCTCGAGGAGCTCGAGCACGGCCTGTTCACCTCGGACCTGTCGGTCAATGAGTTCCTCCTCATCAAGGAGGTGGGGTTCCACCCCCTCGGGTTCGTGATGGGGTCGTCGATCTACCACACCGGCATCCAGACCCGCCGCTGGAGCCAGAGCCAGGAGCTCACCAAGCTGACCGGTGCCATGTACGAGGCACGCGAGCTGGCCATGACCCGCATGGAGGAAGAGGCAGCCGAGCTCGGCGCCGACGGGGTGGTCGGGGTCCGGCTCGACGTCAACTACTACGAGTGGGGCAAGGACGCCGCCGAGTTCATCGCCGTCGGCACCGCGGTGAAAGCGGAGAGCGGCGTGTCCCACCGGAACAAGCTCGGGAAGCCGTTCACCTCGGATCTCTCCGGCCAGGACTTCTGGACGTTGATGCAGACGGGCTACATTCCCCAGGGCCTGGTGATGGGGACGTGCGTCTACCACATCGCCCACCGCGGCCTGGGCCAGACGCTGGGCTCAGCTGGGCAGAACGTCGAGCTCCCCAACTTCACCCAGGCGCTCTACGAGGCACGCGAGCTGGCGATGACCCGCATGCAGGACGAGTCGAACCGGCTCGGGGCGTCGGGAATCGTCGGCGTGCGGCTCGAGGAGAAGTCGCACCAGTGGGGCAGCCACACCATCGAGTTCCTGTCCCTCGGCACCGCCGTGGTGCGGACCACCGAGCAGGTGACGCTGCCCACCCCGACCACGATCATCTCGCTCGACAATTGATGTCCGAGCTCCCCGGGGACCTTCCCGAGGCCGCCGGGCGCCGCTTCGCCGGCGGTGCCTTCACCTCGGCGCTCACCGTGCCCGACTTCGCCGCCTGCCTGCAGATGGGCCTCGAGCCGGTCGGCTACGTGCAGGGCTTCTGCGTCATGCAGTGGGGCTGGCAGGGGTACGGGGGCCCGAACCCGCCCGGGTTCGGCGCCGTGGGGTACCGGTCGGGACCGGCCGCCGCTGGGCAAGGCTACTCGGAGAGCTGGCAGTGCCCTCACGGCTTCGTCTCGATGGAGCACCGCTCCTGGGGGCAGAACTTCGAGCAGTCGTGGGTCGAGCAGGCCTGGGCCACCGGCTTCGGCGCCGCCTACGGCCGCATGGTCGAGGAGGCCACGTCGCTCGGCGCCCACGGCATCATCGGTCTGGTCGACACGACTGGGCCCCTCGGGGAGCTGGGTGTGCTCGAATTCCGCGTCCAGGGAACGGCAGTGAAGGTGCACGACGGAACGCCGCCCCACGACGGCCGGCCGTGGACCACCTACCTCGCCGGCCAGCGCCTGGCCAAGCTGATCGAAGCGGGGTACGCGCCGGTCTCGATCGCCGCAGCCATGGCGTCGGTGCGGGTCTGGGCCTACTGCGTGACCGGCTACCTGACCGAGGGAACGGCCACGACCTGGGGCTACCAGCTGGCCGGCGCCGAGATCGAACAGACGTCCAAGGCCCACATGGCCGTCCGGCGCATCGCCCGCGAGCGGGTCCGGGCCCAGCTGGGCGGGGACTCGCTGCACGGCGCCTCGATGACCTCCTCGGAGCGCGAGCTCGGGGAGGGGGACGCCGAGTTCCTCTGCGTCCTCCGTGGAAACCGGGTCCGGCGGTTCAAGGGCTTCGACCCGATGCCCGCGCCACAGCCCACGGTGCGGTTGCTGTGAACGGGCCGTCGTCGCCATCCGACCCGCTCGGTCCACCGGGGACGCCGGCCGCGGACATCCGGGGCGAAATGGCGGCGGCTGCCGAGGCGCTCGCCCGGGAGGCCGGCGCCTCGTCGACCCGGATGACGTCGGACCTGTCGATCGACGAGGAGCTCGTCCTCCATTCGATCGGGTGGGAGCCGGTCGAGTTGGTGTGCGGGGTGTCCCTCCACTCGGTGCCGGTGGGGGTGTGGAACTGGGGCCAGGGGGAGATCACCGCGGCCTCGGCCGCCTACGGGAGGTCCTTCGCTGCGGCCACCGAGCGGATCCACCACGAGTGCGCCGCCGCCGGTGGGCACGGTGTGGTCGGTGTCCGCGTCGACTGGGCCGTCCGCCGCCACCACATCGACGTGGTCCTGGTGGGCACGGCCGTGCGACCGCTCGGCGCCGACCGGGTGCCGGCGGCCTCGGTCTTCGTCTCCGACCTGTCCGGCCGCGACTTCACCCTGCTCCAGTCGTCGGGGTGGGCGCCGCTCGGACTAGCCTCGGGAGCCAGCTTCGTCTACGCGCCGCGCCGGTCCATGGGCGCGGCCATGCAGCAGAAGTCCCAGAACATCGAGCTGACCAACTTCACCGAGGCCATGTACGCTGCCCGGGAGGCGGCCATGGAGCGGATGCAGCAGTCGGCGCTGGCCATGGGCGGGACCGGGGTGGTAGACGTCAAGGTGACCGAGGGCCCGATGGAGTTCGCCCACCACGCGGTCGGGTTCGGGACCTACGGAACGGTGGTCCGGCTGGTGGCGGACGCCCACCACCGACTGGCGCCCCGGGTGGTGCTCCCGCTCGACGACGCGATTCGGACGTTCGACGCTGCCTCGCTGCGGGGGAAGTGACCCCGTCCGGTCGGCCGCACCGAATCGCCCGGACGCCGGGGACCGACGGTAGCGTGGTGCGATGACTGGCGACGACGGCGCCCGCATGCACTTCCGGCGGATGGACGAGGGCACAGACGAGGAATTCGGGATCCTCACTCGCGCGCACCAGCATGCCGTCGAGCGTCTTCCCGACCTCCTCCTCGGCATGCTGACCGAGCTCGAGGGGGACGTGGAGTACCCGATCGACCGGCAGGCCCACAGCCTGCAGGCGGCCACCCGGGCCTTGCGCGACGGCCGTGACGACGAATACGTCGTGTGCGCACTCTTCCACGACATCGGTGAGGCGCTCGGGCCGTTCAACCACGGCGAGGTGGCGGCAGCCATCCTGCGGCCGTTCATCAGCGAGGCCAACTACTGGATGCTGGCCCACCACCCGGTGTTCCAGGTCTACTTCTTCGGGCAGCACATCGGCGTCGACCCCAACGAGCGTGATGCCTACATCACCAGTCCCTACTACGACAGGACCGTCGAGTTCACCGCCTGCTACGACGAGGTCTCGTTCGATCCGGACTACCCGAACGAGCCGGTGACCACCTTCGTGCCGATGGTGCGCCGGGTGCTCGACAGGTCCTGGTCGGCTCCCGCCTGAACCCACGGGATCCCGCCGTCGCCGGCGAGCCCGACGACGTCGACCCCGCTGCCGGTCACCCGGTCTGCCCCGAGCGGAGCCGTGCCCGGCGCCGGACCACCCATCCGATCCCGCCGACGACCACCAGTGCGCCCACCACGATGTCAGCGAGTGCTCCCGGCGACAACCCGCCGGCGACGGCCGGCGGCGGCGATGGCCGGTGACCGCCGGCACCGGTGGTGCCGGTGACCGGGGCGCCGGGAGGCAGGGCGCGGAAGGCGACCACCTGGTCGGCGGACGGCGCCAGCAGCAGGCCGTCGCCGACGCTCGGCGTGGGGAAGTGGTTGGCGGGCACGCCGACGGACGCCTGCTGGCGCACCTCGCCCGTGGCCGGGTCCAGGCCGGAGAGGGTGCCGTCCTGGCCGATGGTCCAGACCAGGCCGCCGGCCACGATCGGCGGCCCGCCGCCGGCCGCCGATCGCCAGACCAACCGCAGGCCGGGCGGCGTGTCCGTGACCTGGAGCGCCACCGTGCCGCTCTCGCACGGGAGGTAGACCGTGGACCCGACGACCGCGGCTCCGCCGTCGACGTCCTGGCTGCAGACCGCGGGCAGCTTGGCCAGCTGCCCGCCGATCCCGTCGAGGTGGGAGCCGTCGAGGAGGTAGGCGATCCGGGACTTGCCGGCGATGACCACCTGGTCACCGGCGAGGAGGACCGGTGCCATCGAGAAGTCGAGATCGTGGCGGTTGTCCGACGCCCAGGTGGTCGGCGCGAAGAACTGGAGCAGCTGCAGCGACGCCGAGAGCTCGAGCACCGAGTCGCTGTCGTCGTACGGGTGGTCCGGAGACGTGACCGAGCCGTTGCCGGTGCTCACCCAGATGTCGCCGGCGGCGTCCACCGTCGGTGCCGCGCCACCCATCCAGACGGCACCCTGCAACTCGCCGGGACCGTCGTCGACGGCGAAGTTCCTCGGGGTCCCACCGCGCTCGCCAACCGCCACCACCCAACCCTGGTAGGTGGCGCAGTCTCCGTAGTTGCCGCCGAACCCGAAGACGACCTGGCCGGCAGCGAGGGTGAGCCCGGTCCGCTGCAGGATGGCGGCGGGATCGGCGCCCGGTGGGTCGACGTCCGTGGCGACCTCGACCCGGCCCGTGCCGGCGTCGAGGCCGATCAGCCGGTGGGTGGGCCTACCCGATACCAGTTCGTCGGCCACGACGAACAGCTCGTCGCTCCCGGTGTCGAGCACCGGCGTTCCGGTCACCCCCACCGTGGGAGCGATGTCCCCGCAGGGCAGGAGGCCCGCCGGCACCGGCGTCCCGAGGTGGGTCGACCAGATGACGGCTCCCGTGGCGCCCGACAGTGCCGTCACCGTGTCGGCCTCGGTGGCCACGAACACCCGGCCGCCGACGACGAGCGGCTCGCCATAGAGCTGGCCGGCGAGGACCGGCGAGGTCCACACGCGCGACGCGGTGTCCACGGCGGCGGCGGCCGTCGTCGTCCCACTGCCGGCGGGGTCGTGGTGGTACACGGTCCACGCTCCGGGGTCCAACCCGGGGCCCTGGCCGGCGGTCTGGGCACCGGCGACGCCCGGCGCGCCGGCCACGAGTGCCGTGGCGACGATCACAACGGCCAGGAGGCGGGCGACCACCGCCCCGAGGCTAGCGATCGGTTGCCTACGCCACGGCGGGGCCCTGACGGCGCACGCGCTCGACGGCCTCCATGGCCGTCCGGAGCTCGCCCAGCCACTGGTCGGCATTGGCGGCCACCAGCTTCACGCACCACGCCAGCGCGTCAGACCGGCTGCGGGCCACCCCGCTGTCGACCAGGGTGTCGAGTACCCGGCGCTCGGGTTGGCGGAGGCGGGTCATCACCGGCACCGACAGGTTGGTGAACACCGTGGCGGTCTCCCCCGCCTCGGCCCCCCAGGCGACGCTACGCCCGAAGCGGTGCTCCGCCTCCCGGGCGATCGCCATCCGCTCGTGGCGGGTCTCCTCGCGGAAGCGGGTGATCCTCCCCGCCTCCGCCGCCGACCGGGACGTCGGGTCGTCCCCCTCCGGCAGATCGTCCACGGCCAGCCGACCGACCACCAGGATCTCGTCCCGGTCCACGGTGACCGTCGGTGGACCCTCGAACCACCCACCCGGCAACCGGCCGGCCAACCAACCCTCCAGCCCGTCCACCGCCGGGCGTTCCTCGGCCGTCGGCCCTCCTGGACCGCGCCGCCGTCCACTCGCTGCTGTCCCGCTCATCGGTCGCTCCTCTGCGTCGGTGGTAATGATTACATCATTACAGTAGTACAAGAATTATGATCGACGTGCGCGGTGACCGAACCGGGGCACGGGAGCCGTTCAGCCGGCGAGCGCGGCGGTCACCACCTCCCCGATGCGGTCGACCTCGAGGAGGAACCCGTCGTGGCCGAAGACCGAGTCGATGACGACGACCGGTCGGTCGCCGGGCAGGTGGCGGACCAGCTCCTCCTGGAGACCGAGCGGGTACAGGCGATCGGAGGTGATGCCGGCCACGGTGACCTCGGCCCGCACCGACGCGAGGGCTCGGGCCACCCCGCCGCGGCCCCTCCCCACGTCGTGGAGGTTCATCGCCTCGCTCAGCACCAGGTAGGAGTTGGGGTCGAACCGTCGGGCCAGCTTGTCCCCGTGATACTCGAGGTACGACTCGACGGCGAAGCGCCCGCCCTTCAGCGGGTCCTCCTCCGCCTGGGCGCTCCGGCCGAAGCGTCTCTCGAACTCTAGGCCCGTGCGGTAGCTGATCTGTCCGATCCCGCGGGCGAGCGCCAGGCCCGTCGAGGGTCGGGCCCCCGTGGCGTAGTAGTCGCCACCGGCAAATGCCGGATCCGAGCGGATGGCCCGTCCCTGGAGCGAGCAGAGCCCGATCTGTTCGGCGGTGGCCGCCGCCCCCACCGCCAGCACCACAGCACGGCCCACCCGCTCCGGGTACTCGACGCACCACTCGAGCACCCGCATGCCGCCCATCGATCCGCCGATCACGGCCGCCCACCGGTCGATGCCCAGGTGATCGGCGAGGCCGGCTTCCACCCAGACCTGATCGCGGATGGTCACCACCGGGAACCGGGCGCCGTAGGGCAAGCCGTTCGACGCCGGCGAGGCCGGGCCGGTGGTCCCCTGGCAGCCACCGAGCACGTTGGGGCACACCACGAAGTACCGATCGGTGTCGATCGGGGCCCCGGGGCCGATCAGTGCGGCCCACCATCCGGCCGAGGGATGCCCGGGCCCGGCCGGCCCGGCCGCGTGCGAGTCGCCGGTCAGGGCGTGGAGGACGAGGAGCGCGTTGCCACGGTCGGGGTTGAGCGCACCCCAGGTCTCATACGCCACCGTCACCTCGGGGAGCGAGCCCCCGCCCTCGAGGTCCAGCGCCGGACGGTCGCCGCCGAAGACCCTGGCGAACCGTCGGCCGCCCGCGTCGTCCCCCGGCAGCCAGACACCCGGGTACGGGCTGCGGGTCACGCCCCTTTGACGGCGCGGAACCCGGCTTCGAGGTCGGCGAGAATGTCCTCGATGGACTCGAGTCCGATGCACAGGCGCACCAGGTCGGGGGTGACCCCGGCCGTGAGCTGCTCCGCCTCGTTCAGCTGCGAGTGGGTGGTCGACGCCGGATGGATGGCCAGGCTGCGGACGTCGCCGACGTTCGCCAGGTGGCTGAACAGCTCGAGCCCTTCGATGAACGTGCGACCCGCCTCGGCACCGCCCTTGATGCCGAAGGCCAGGATGGCGCCGCCCCCGTTGGGGAGGTACCGCCGCTGGCGCTCGTGCCACGGGCTCGAGGCGAGCCCGGGGTACGCGACCCATTCCACCTCGTCCCTCGCCTCCAGCCAGCCGGCCACCGTGGTGGCGTTCTGCACGTGACGCTCCATGCGGAGGCTAAGGGTCTCCAGGCCCTGGAGGAAGAGGAAGGAATTGAGCGGCGCGATGGCCGGCCCGGTGTCACGCAGGTACTGCAGCCGGGCCTTGAGCACGAACCGGGCCGGAAAGAGAGCTTCGGGCAGCTGGCCGAAGACCAGCCCGTGGTAGCTGGGGTCGGGTTCGGTGAAGCCCGGGAACCTGCCGCTGCCCTCGTAGTCGAACAACCCCCCGTCGACGATGACCCCGCCGATCGAAGTGCCGTGACCGCCGATGAACTTGGTGGCCGAGTGGACCACGATGTCGGCCCCGTGCCGGAGGGGCTGGGCCAGGTACGGACTCGCCAGGGTGTTGTCCACCACGAGGGGGACGTGGTGCTCGTGGGCGATGGCCGACACGTGCTCGAAGTCGAGCACGTCTCCCTTCGGGTTGCCGAGGGTCTCGGCATAGAAGGCCTTGGTGGTGGGCCGGACGGCGGCCCGCCAGGCGTCGAGGTCGTCGGGGTCATCGACGAAGGTCACGTCCACCCCGAACTTGGGCAGCGTGTAGTGCAGCAGGTTGTACGTCCCGCCGTAGAGGGACGCCGACGACACCACGTGGCCGCCGTTCTCCGCCAAATTGAGGAGCGTGATGGTCTCGGCCGCCTGACCGCTGGCCACAGCCAGGGCCGCCACCCCTCCCTCCAGCGCGGCCACGCGCTCCTCGAAGACCGCCTGGGTCGGGTTCATGATCCGGGTGTAGATGTTGCCGAGCTCCTCGAGCCCGAAGAGCGCGGCGGCGTGAGCCGTGTCGCGGAAGGTGTAACTGGTGGTCTGGTAGATGGGCACGGCCCGGGCCCCGGTGGTGGGGTCCGGCGCGGCGCCGGCGTGGATCTGGCGGGTCTCAAAACCCCACTCGGGCATGGCTGCGGCCTCCTTGACGGTGCTTCCGGCGTGTCGGTCGCCGGAACGCGAGCCGCATCGCCGTCTCCATCCTGGCAAATATGACTTATTTGGTCAACTTTCGCTCCGGCGCCGGGTCCTCCGGCGATCCGCGTCATCGATCATGGCACGGCGGCGCGATGGCACCGGTGGGTCGGCCGGGCAGCCGGGTGGCGATGCCTCTTCGAGTGATGCCGTCACTATCTTGGGCCGCTGCGTGAACGACTCCACCGACTCTCCCCCGCCGGGGCGGACCCGCCGGTCATTGTGGTCACGTCACCGCGTCCTCCTCGGCGCTGTCGCCCTCGTCGGGGTCGCCACCGTCACCGGCCTGGTGGCCGTCGGAGACCCCGCCCCCGAGCCGGTCGGCCAGGACGCCGTCGCCCACACCATGTCGGGAAACGGAGCCTCCACGGGAAACGGGGCACCCGGTGGCACCGCGGTCGGCGACGACACGGCGGTCACCTCCCGCTGCCCCTGGCTGGAGAGGGCCATGGACCGGCACGAGTCGCCGGCCGAGCTGGCCGCCTCGGTCGTCGCCCGGATGACCACAGACGAGAAGCTGGGCGAGCTCGTCCTCGACGAGACGAACCGGTACGAGAACATCGACGCCGGGGTCCCCCGGCTCTGCATCCCACCCCTCACCCTGCAGGACGGTCCGCAGGGCGTGGCGTTCGGTGCGATCGGGGTGACCCAGCTTCCTGCCCCGCTCGGCGTGGCCGCCACCTTCGACCCGTCCGTCGCCCGTGCCTACGGCCAGGTCGAGGGGGCGGAGGCGACCGGTCAGGGCATCGACGTCGTCCAGGGTCCCAACCTCAACATCGACCGGGTCCCCGAGAGCGGACGCGCGTATGAGGGTTTCGGTGAGGACCCCACGCTGGTGTCGGCGATGGGCGTCGCCGACATCGAGGGCATCCAGTCCGAGGGGGCGATGGCCATGGCCAAGCACTTCGCCGTCTACAGCCAGGAGACCGATCGCGGCGAGCTCAACGACCTCGTCTCGCCACGGGCCCTCGAGGAGCTCTACTTCCGACCCTTCGAGGCAGCCGTCTCCCAGGCGCACGTGGCGTCGGTCATGTGCGCGTACCCGAAGCTCGACGGCACCTTCCAGTGCCAGGATCCGTCGTTGCTCGGGCAGCTGCAGAAGTGGGGATTCACCGGCTTCGTCCGTTCCGACCTCGGATCGGTCCACGACCCGGTGGCCGCCATCGAGTCGGGAACGGACCTGCTGAAGCCGGCCCAGCTCGACCGACTCGCGGCCCTCGCGCAGTCGACGGTCCTGCCAGCGTCGGCGCTCGACGCCGACGTGACCACCGTGCTCACTGCCATGTTCACCCACGGCCTGGTGGGCCGGCCGCCCACCGGCTCGTCGGGGACGCCGGTCGACACCGCCGCCCACGCTGCGGTCGCCCGCCAGACGGCCGAGCGATCGGCCGTCCTCCTCAAGGACAGTGGCGGCGTCCTCCCCCTGGCCGCCTCCCCCGGCAGCTCGGTCGCGGTGATCGGCGCCGACGCCGGCTCTGATCCCTCGACCACCGGCTACGGCAGCTCGGCGGTCACCGCCCCGTTCGTCTCCACTCCCCTGGCCGCCATCCGCCACCGGGCCGGAACCGGCGTCACCGTGACCTATTCGGACGGCGGCAGCTCCACCGACGTCCTCCCCGCCGTCCCCCCGATCGCCCTGACCCCCGCGGACGGGATCGGGCACGGCCTCACCTTCACCCTGACCCAGACCGGTGGCGTCCACGTCTCGATGCAGACGGTCCAACCCACCGTCGACACCTCGCTCCGCCCCCACCTCCCGACCAGCCGCCTGCTGCCCGGCGCCGAGCCTTCCGCCCCTGTCGACCGCCGGCACCGCCGGTCGGTCACCAACCCCGGGCTGCCGTCGCTGACGATCCCGGGACCCCACACCCGGTCGGGCGTGGTGCTGCCCGCCGGGTGGTCGGACGTGAGTGCCGTCTGGACCGGCACCCTCACCCCGCCCCGCACCGGGCTCTACACTTTCTCCTTGCAGGGCTCGGGGGCCGCCACGCTCAACCTCGACGGCGTGCCGGCCGTCTCGGACCCGCTTAGTCATGCCCGGGGCCGGTGGTCCCAGACCGTCCCCCTCACCGGGGGACACCCCTACCGCCTGCAGCTTGACTGGGAGCCGGTCGACAACCTCACCCCGTCGGGCGAATCGACGACCACCAATTCGCTGACCCTCGGGTGGGCGTTCGTGAGCGACCAGATCGCCGCCGCCGTGGCCGCCGCCCGCAAGGCCGACGTCGCTGTGGTCTTCGCCGGTGACTTCACGGCCGAGGCCTTCGACCGACCCTCACTGTCCCTCCCCGGGGACGAGGACGAGCTCATCTCGGCCGTGGCCGCCGCCAACCCCCGCACGGTGGTGGTGCTCAACACGGGCGGCCCGGTCCTCATGCCGTGGCTCGACCGGGTGAGCGCCGTGGTCGAGGCGTGGTATCCGGGCGAGGAGGACGGCAACGCCATCGCCGCCGTCCTGTTCGGGGACGTCGACCCGTCCGGCCACCTCCCGGTGACGTTCCCGGCCTCGGCCGCCGGGTCCGGGATCGACACCCTGTCCCAGTGGCCAGGGGTGGACCTGAGCTCCACCTTCTCCGAAGGGCTGGACGTGGGGTACCGCTACGGCCACGCCACCGGCGTCGCGCCCCTGTTCCCCTTCGGGTTCGGGCTCTCGTACACGGGCTTCTCGTTGGGCGCGCTGCACGCCACCCGCACCGGCGGTGCGGTGATCGTCCGTGTCCGCGTGACCGACACCGGGACGCGGTCCGGCACCGCGGTGCCACAGGTGTACCTGACGTTCCCTCCGGCGGCCGACGAGCCGCCGGCGCAGTTGGTGGCCTTCGCACCGGTGGCCCTCGGCGCCGGCCGGTCCCGGCTGATAACGCTCACCGTGCCCGATTCGATGCTCCGTTCCTACCTCGGAGGGGCGTGGACCACCGTCCCGGGCGACTACACGGTGTCGGTCGGGCAGTCCTCGGCGGACCTCCCCCTGTCCACCACCGTGCCCGTCCCCTGACGGCCGATCCGTACCCGCCCGCAGCGCGGCGGGACCCGGCGGCTCAGATGGGCTTGCCCCCCGAGCACCAGCCGTTGTCGGGCACCCCGGCGCACGGGTCGGGCATGGTGGGGAGCCCCGGGGGCAGCGGGTGCATCACGACGCCGGTGCGGGCCGGGTAACTGGCCCCCGCCGGGCAGGACCCGAACCCGGTGTCGCACAGCACCTGGGCCAGCAGGGGCCCGCCGGTGTTGGACGCCGTGGTGGTCTTGCCACAGGTGGGCTGCGTCTGCTCCAGGTCGGCGGGGACGCTGCCGTTGGGCGCGACGTTCCCGGCGAAACAGTTCTGAGCCTGGCCGGCGTCGAGGACGATCTGGCCGTAGTCGGCGTTTCCCGGGTTGCCGAAGTAGGCGTTGTGACTGAAGGTGTTGTGCAGCAGCGCGTCGCCCTCCGGATCGTAGACACAGCCGAAGCCGGCGGTCTCCACGCCGCCGGTGGCCGGGCAGGACTGGTTCAGCGACGGGGTGCCCGAGTCGGGGTAGGGCACCATCAGGAACCCCCACGCCCCGTTGTTCGAGAACGAGTTGTCCATGACCGTGTCGTTGCGGCCGCCGGACAGGGTCATGCCGGTGCCGGTCGGACCGGCGGCGGCGTTCCCCGCCTCGGGGACGTTCGGGTTGTTGTTGTCGTGGACGTTGTTGTGGATGAACACCCAGCACGAGTGGGTGTGGGTGATCGGGCTGGTCCCGCCGTCCGGGCAGGCACCGTTCTGGGGCGCCGGCGGATCGCCGGCGATCTGGGTGTTGGTGTCGAAGCCGTCCTGGTTGTTGTCGAACTGCGAGTTCTCGACCACGATCGAGCCGCCCGAGTTGGTGCCCGAGTACCCGAGTGCGTTGAACTCCATCCACGCGTGGTCGATGGTCGTCCCGCACAACTGGAGGCACGCCCCCACGTACATCCCCGAGTCGTTGAAGTTGCTGGCGTAGAGCTGGTTCCACACACCCGGACCGCCTGAATTCGACGAGAAGATGCCGTACTGGGCGGCGGTCGCCTCCTGCTGGTCGGGGGTGCCCTGGTTGCTGAAGAAGGTGGAGGTGGCCGTGAGGTAGCTGCCCGAGTACCCGGTGAGGCCGATCTTTCCGCTGCCGTCCCCACCGTTCCACCAGACCTCGTTGCCCGATGCGCCGGTGCCGGCGAGGAAGTTGCACACGGTGAGGTTCTCGACCGACACGTTGTCGGCCTTCCACACTATGATCCCGTTGCGCCCCACCGCCTGACCGTTGCTCCCCACCGCGCCGTAGTTCTGGGCGCTCGGGGCCGAGCTGCACGTGCCGGACGAGCCGGACGTGGTGCCGTCCACGATCACGCTGGACCGGTCCATGCCCCGCAGGTGGATGCCGGACGTGGTGATCATGACCCCACCCATGTCACCGACGGATGGGTCGGCGTGCGCCCCGGACTGGTCGGCGTCCTCGTGGTAGTCGCCCGGAGCGACGAGGATCCAGTCGCCGGGCTTCGACGCGTCGACGGCCGACTGGATGGTCTTGTACGCCCCGGCGTGACCGTCGAACGTGCCCACCAGCAGGACGGCACCGGACCCTGGCGTCGAGGTCGAACCGGATGACGCGCTGCAGGCGGTGAGCAGGGCGCCGGTCAGCACACACGCCCCGAGCAGGGCGCCGGTTCGGTGACCGCGGCCACGGGACCGCCCGGACCGCGCCCCGACAGTACGAATCGCCATGGATGCTCCCCCTGAATCGTCGTTGGGGGACGATGGTACCGGGCCGGGTTCGCCCCGTCCGGGACCGGCCGGCCGTGACCACCCTCCCAGACCGGTGGTTTGCGCCCCTCGGCTACGATGCAGAGCCGACACCGGCGCGCGCGGTCCGCCCCGCGGGGTCGGTACCGCTCCGACCAGCACCGGCGCGGCCTTCCTCACGTTGCGCTTAGACGACCCCGGTTCCGCTCCCGGCGCCGGGCACAAAAGGAGCCCCATGACCAGCGAGCAGCAGCGACACGACTTCAAGGTGGCGGATCTCTCGCTCGCCGCGTTCGGCCGCAAGGAGATCGAACTGGCTGAGCACGAGATGCCCGGCCTGATGGCGATGCGGGCCGAGCACGCGGCCGCACAGCCGCTGCGGGGGGCGCGCATCACCGGGTCGCTGCACATGACCATCCAGACCGCCGTCCTCATCGAGACTCTGACGGCGCTGGGCGCGGAGGTCCGCTGGGCGAGCTGCAACATCTTCTCGACCCAGGACCACGCCGCCGCGGCCGTCGCCGTCGGACCCGACGGCACCGTCGACGACCCCCGAGGCGTGCCCGTCTTCGCGTGGAAGGGCGAGACGCTCGAGGAATACTGGTGGTGCACGGAGCAGGCACTGCTGTGGCCGGGTGAAGGGCCGACCATGATCCTCGACGATGGTGGCGACGCGACGCTCCTCGTCCACAAGGGGGTCGAGTACGAGAAGGCTGGGGCCGTCCCGGACCCTTCGACGGCCGACTCCGGGGAGTACGCCGTCGTGCTGGGCGTCCTGACGAAGAGCCTGGCGGAGGACCCGCGACGGTGGAGCACCGTCGCCAACGGGATCAAGGGGGTCTCCGAGGAGACCACGACCGGGGTGCACCGGCTGAATGAGATGGAGCAGTCGGGTGAGCTGCTGTTCACCGCCATCAACGTCAACGACGCCGTGACCAAGTCCAAGTTCGACAACAAGTACGGGTGCCGGCACTCGCTCATCGACGGCATCAACCGGGCCACCGACGTGCTGATCGGGGGAAAGGTGGCGGTGGTGTGCGGGTTCGGCGATGTCGGCAAGGGGTGTGCCGACTCGCTCCACGGCCAGGGGGCACGCGTGGTGGTCACCGAGATCGACCCGATCTGCGCCCTGCAGGCGGCCATGGAGGGCTACCAGGTCGCCACCCTCGAGGACGTGGTCGGCACGGCCGACATCTTCGTGACCACGACCGGCAACAAGGACGTCATCACCGCCGACCACATGAGCAGGATGAAGCACCAGGCCATCGTGGGCAACATCGGGCACTTCGACAACGAGATCGACATGGCCGGGCTGATGGAGATCGACGGTGTCGAGCGTGTCAACATCAAGCCCCAGGTCGACAAGTGGATCTTCCCCGACGGCCACGCCGTGATCATCCTCTCCGAGGGCCGATTGCTCAACCTCGGTAACGCCACCGGACATCCCAGCTTCGTGATGTCCAACTCCTTCACCAACCAGACCATGGCGCAGATGGAGCTGTTCAACAATGCTTCCGACTACGAGAACCGGGTCTACGTGCTGCCCAAGCACCTCGACGAGAAGGTGGCGCGACTCCACCTCAACGCCCTCGGTGTTCGGTTGACCTCCCTGACCAAGGAGCAGGCGGAGTACATCGGGGTGCCGGTGGACGGCCCCTACAAGCCGGACACCTACCGCTACTAGGCCATACCGCTACCAGGCCATACCGCTACCAGGCCATACCGCTACCAGGCCACACGTCGCCACGGGCTTGCCCTTCCGGCGCGCCGGCCGCCAAGAGGGATGCACCGATGACCACGCCTGCGTTCGAGGTGACCCGGTACGACGTGGTCGACCGGGTGGCCACCGTCACCCTCGACCGTCCCGAGCGCCTCAACGCCTGGACCTCACGCATGAACGCCGAGTACCGGGCGCTCCTCCAGCGGGCATCCGATGACCCCGGCGTGCGTGTCATCGTGGTCACCGGGTCCGGGCGGGGGTTCTGTGCCGGAGCCGAATCGGATGATCTGGCCGGACACGCAGAGCGCGGCGCCTACCGCAGCTGGGACGCCGACCACCTGGACACACCGGGCTACGGCGTGCGGCCGGAATTCGACGCCGAGCTCGCCTACCACTTCGGCATCCCGAAGCCGATCATCGCCGCCGTCAACGGACCGGCGGCCGGCATCGGTTTCGCCCTCGCGTGCTACTGCGATCTGCGCTTCGCCGCGTCGGGATCCAAGTTCACCACCGCACACGGCAGGCTCGGCCTCCCGTGTGCGTTCGGACTGGCATGGCTGCTGCCCAAGCTGGTCGGGCTCCCCCGGGCCCTGGACCTCATCCTGTCCAGCCGCGTCTTCACCGCCGAGGAGGCGGCCGCCATGGGCCTCATGGTGGAGACGGTGCCGGCGGAACTGCTCCAGGAACGGGTGGCCGAGTACGCACACGCGCTGGCCACCACGGTGTCACCCGCCTCACTGGCGGCGTCGAAGCGGCAAGTGTACGACGCCTTCCACCTCACCGCGGCCGAGTCGGTCTGGGCGGCCGAGGAGCTCCTCGACCCCATGATGGCCGGCGCCGACTACCGGGAGGGTGTGGCCGCCCTCCGCGAAAAGCGGCCCCCGGTCTTCGGCGACCTGCCAGACGGCGGAGACCCGGCCGCACCGTACTGAGCCGGGCCGGCCGGCCGGTGCCATGAGGCGTACTTGAGCGAGCCGGGGGTGGTGAGCAGCTCTCCCGTCTCGAGCCAGGTCTTGAGCCCGGACAAGATCATCGGCCATCCTCCGAAGAGTTCTTCGTTGGCACCGTCACGGAGCTGGTCGTGGGTCAGCAGGAGCCGGCACGAGTCTCCGACGGGCTCGATCTCCCAGGTCACCCGAGGTTCCCTCGCGTCGCACGTCGTCGCTCCACAGCGCGACGAAGGTGTGGACGAGCCGTCCTGGAGGCTCCGCCTCCAGGACCGTGCCCTCGCCCAGCTGCATGCCCGGGAGACCCATGTCGAGTGGCGAGCCCACCTCCCAGTCGGAGGTGACCCCGGCGCCGAAGTTGTACTTGCTCCTGATGTCGGGATCGGTGATCGCCTCCCACAGGCGCTCGGGCGTCGTACGGATGTAGATCTCGAACACCTTCTCCATCTGACGCTCCTCCATCTCTTCCTCCTCCATCTGCTGCTCCAGTCTGGTCTTGAGGCCACTGAGCCCTGCGGCCCAGGGTTCGGCGTACTTGCTCACCCAGCGGTCGTGGACGAGCCGGATCGGAACCGGGTTCAAGAAGTGGAGCTTCTCCCGACCGCGCTTCCGAGTGACCACCAGCCCTGCCTGCTCGAGCAGCTTCAGATGCTTCATCACGCCGAAGCGGGACATCTCGAAGCGCTCCTCGAGCGAGGTCAGGGTGTGCCCGTCGCCGCGGTAGAGCTCGTCGAGGAGCTCCCGTCTGGTCGCATCGGCAAGTGCCTTGAACACCAGGTCCACCCCATGAGCATGAGTGACCATATGGGGCACAGGTCAACTCCGGCGGGCCGGCCGCAGCTGGCGGTGACCGGGACGGCGTGCGAAATTGAACGGCGGAGCGAGCAGGCGGGGAGTCTGCCGCTGCCGTGGGAGGTCGGGATGCCGGTACTGCACTGGGCGACGCACCATCGGATCTGGGCGCTCGGCCTGGGGGTGGCCGTGGTGCTCGCCGCCGTGGCCGCCGGTGTGTGGTTCTTCATGCTGCGCAGCCCCGGCACCGAGCTCGACCTGCGCCAGGCGCTCCGCCTCTACCGGCAGGATCAACGGTCGGCCCGGACCGAGGGTGACCCCCGACTGCCGCCGCCCGGCGTCTACCGCTACCGGACCTCCGGGGACGAGGTCCTGAGCATCGGCACCTTCGTCCGGACCTTCCCCACCACCACCGAGATGATCGTGACCGACGCCCGCTGCGCCACCGTCACCTGGGAGCCGCTCGAGGAGCATGTGGAAGGGCTGGTGGAGTGCCCCCTCCCGGACGGCGCCATGGTGATGCCCTCGACCTTCTCGGACGAACAGATCGCGGGGATCGCCACGTCCGAGGTCATCCGCTGCCCGTCGACCACTTACTTCGTCCCGCCGGGCCCCACGGCGGGCCGGCGGTGGTATGCCACCTGCTCGACGTCCGGCCAGCGCGTCAGGGTCGCAGGCCAGGTCCTCGGGACCGGCTCGGTGACGGTCGCCGGCCGCAAGGTCCCGGCCCTGCACACCCGACTCACCCTCACCTTCTCCGGCACCGAGTCGGGGACCAATCCGACCGACTACTGGGTGACCCCCACCACCGGCCTGGTCCTTCGGGAGCAGGAGACGGTGCGGGTCACCCAGCCGACCGGGCCCCTCGGCTCGGTGCGCTACACCGAGAAGATGGCGATCGCACTGCAGTCAGAGGACCCGAACCGCTGAGCGGACCGAGCGCCCGGCCCGGTCGTGGTGCCGGGCTGGGAGCCGATCTCAGAGCTCCGCTTCGTCCGGTACACGGCGCAGGTGCACGAATCCGAGGATGGTCAAGATCAGCATCACACCGGCGATCACGAAGCAGGTGATCGCGGCGTAGAGGGCGATCTGTCCCATCTGCCAGAAGGCGTAGGCCTCGAGCAGCAGCCCGCGCAGGGTCGTGCCCTGGAACACGGTCTGCACCTTGGCCTCGGCTGCGGTGTACGCCGGGGACCCCTTGGGGAGGGCCATCGCCTTCTCGGAGAGCTGGGCGTAGCTCAGGCCGCCACCGATCTCTTGGAGGTGGTACGCGATGAAGTGGTCGGCGTACGCTTCGGCCTGCTGGCCGGTGACCAGCTGCTGGCCGGCGTACTGCTCGATGTAGGGGATCATCACCGGCTCGATCTCGGTGCCCTGCTTCGCCTGGGCGAACGCCGCCCTAGCCGGGAAGGTGATCTGCTGCTGGGCCAGCTGATTGTGCACGTTCGAATTGGCGAAGCTGTAGGCCCACAGGCCCAGCGCGCCGGCGACGATGAGGAAGACCGTGAGGGCCGCCCCGACTGCGGTGAGAATGGCGTCGAAAGTCCTTCGTTTCATGGAGATTGCCTCGTTCCGTGGCCTCTGGATATTGCAGCCAGGCTACGGACACGGATGCGGCCGAAACTAGGGTCTTTGGTCCCGATCGTCGCCGCCGACGACGATCGGCGCCTACCCCAGGAACGGACCGGCGACCTCGCGGTAGAGCCGCAGGTCGACCGTCTTCGGCGTTCCCGTCGCGTCGGACAGCGGGATCCTGTCGATCCGACCCGCGTTGAGGGCGACCATCGTGCCGAACGCTCCGTCGTGGACGGCGGCGAGCGCCTCGGTTCCGAAGCGGGTGGCGAGGACCCGGTCGTAGGCGGTCGGCGTGCCGCCCCGCTGGATGTGCCCGAGGACGGTCGCCCGGCACTCGAACCCGGTGCGTCGCTCGATCTCCGAGGCAAGGACCGAGCCGATCCCACCGAGCCGCGCATGGCCGAACTGGTCGACGGGGGAGCCCGGGGACGCCGCCGCCGCAGCGTCGTCCACCGGGTGCGCCCCTTCGGCGACGACGACGGTCGAGAAGAACCGACCGCCGCCATGCCGCCGGATCAACCGCTCGCAGACGTCGTCGATCGAGAACGGCACCTCCGGGATGAGGATTTCCGCGGCACCCCCCGCCATCCCCGCGTGCACAGCGATGTGACCGACGTTCCGCCCCATGACCTCGCAGACCATCACCCGGTGGTGGGACTCGGCCGTCGTCTGCAGTCGGTCGATGGCATCGGTGGCGATCTGCACGGCGGTGTCGAACCCGAAGGTCACCTCGGTGCCGGACAGGTCGTTGTCGATCGTCTTCGGTACCCCCACCACCGGAAGGCCCAGCTGGTACAGCCGGTCCGCTGCCCCGAGGGTGTCGTCACCCCCGATCGCCACCACCGCGTCGATGCCGAGTTCGTCGATCGTGGCCAGTGCCCGGTCGGCACCGTCGTCGGTGGCGAAGGGGTTGGTGCGGGAGGTGCCCAGGACGGTCCCACCGCGTGTGAGGATCCCCCGGCAGCGCTCGGGGTCGAGATCGACGGTCCGGCCCTCGATCACACCGTTCCATCCGTCGAGGAACCCCACTGCCGAGTCCTGGTGGAGCACGGCGCCGGCGACGACGACCGCCCGGATGACGGCGTTGAGCCCGGGGCAGTCGCCACCCCCGGTGAGTATCCCGATTCGCATGCCGTCCATCAAAGCACGGCGCCGTGGGCTGTTCGGGTGTCCCCAACCGCGACCGACCCCGGGCGGAAGCAGGGGTCGGCCACGGTCTCCCCTTTGGTCTTCGACGGGGGGCTGACGAAGACATCCAGGTCATGACCTACGGATAAGCGGTACCTCACTCCGCCTTCCGCCCACGGTGCCCGAGAGGTGCGGGCGCCGCTGCGTCCATTCAACACCCGATGGCACCGATTGTCACCTCGAGCCACGCTCAGCGGTCGGCGGTCTCCACGTTAAGCAGGTGGGCGAAGCGCTCCCGGGCCTCCATCCGGCGGGTGGGCACGTGCTCGCTCGGGACGTCGGTGGGCCGGTACCCCTTGAGGGTCTGCCGGGCCACGGTGACTCGGTGGACCTCGTCGGGACCGTCGTAGATGCGCGCCGCCCGTGCATGGCGGTACATCGACTCGAGCGGGAGATCGGTCGAGAACCCAAGCGCCCCGTGCACCTGGATGGCCCGATCGATCACGTTGTACAGGACCCCGGCGCCGTAGTACTTGATCATGGCGATCTCTACCCGGGCCGCCGACGCACCCTCGTTGTCCATCTTCCACGCCGCGTACAAGGTCATGAGTCGGGCAGCGGTCATCTCCGCCAGCGAGTCGGCCACCCAGTTCTGGACCGTCTGCTTCTCCGCCAGCAGCGAGTGGTGCGTCGTGCGGGAGACGGCACGCTCGCACAGCATGTCGAACGCGCGCCTCGACTGGCCGAGCCACCGCATGCAGTGGTGGATGCGGCCCGGGCCCAGGCGCTTCTGGGCCAACACGAAGCCCTCGCCCTCGAGACCCACCAAGTGCTCGTAGGGGACGCGCACCTCGCGGTAGACGATCTCGGCGTGGCCCCCGAACTTGCCGAAGTGCTCGACCGGGTCCTCCATGGTGGCGACGTCGCGCACGACGTCCACCCCGGGCGCGTCGGCGGGCACGATGATCATCGAGCACCCCTGGTAAGGATGCACGTCCGGATTGGTCACCGCCATGACGATGAGGAAGTCGGCCACGGAGCCGTTGGTGGTGAACCACTTGTGCCCGTTGATGACCCATTCGTCGCCATCCCTGACCGCGGTGGTGGAGATCATCGTGGGATCGGCGCCCGCCCCCGGTTCGGTCATCGAGAACCCGCTGCGCATCCATCCGTCGAGCAGGGGCTGCAGCCACCGCTCCCGCTGCTCCTCCCGGCCCGACGCCTCGATACCAACCGCCAGGAGTTCGGCGTTGCCCGAGTCGGGGGCGTTGTTGCCGAAGACCACCGGTCCGTAGGGGGTCTGACCGAGGATCTCGTGCATCAGGCCGAGCCGCACCTGGCCGAACCCGCCGCCGCCCAGGTCGACCGGGAGGTGCGACGCCCACAGCCCGCGGTCCTTCACCTCCGCCTGCAGCGGGGCGATCACGTCGAGCAAAGCGTCATACCCCAGGTCGAGCGTCTCGAGGGGGAAGACCTCGTCCCGGACGAACCGGCGCATCCACGCCAGCTGCTCCTCGAACTCCGCCTCGGTGGAAAAGTCCCATGCCACGGCGATCTCCCGGTCTTCGTCTGTTGTCGGATGCCCCGGGCCACTACCGTAACGGCATGCCCGGCGACGTCCCTGCCACCCCCATCCGTACCACCGTCACCCTCACCGCACCCAACCAGGGCCGCGTCCCGGAGCGCTCCCCGCTCCCCGACATCGACCCGGCGACGGCACGTGCGCGTCTGGCGTCGGCGGAGACCGCCCTGCTCGACGAGCGTCGGTTGCTCACCACCCTCGAGCTCGAAGCCCTGGCCGAGCTGCCCGACGGGTGGGTGACCTCGCTCGCCGCGCTCGCCCACCAGGTCCGGCTGGCCTGGTGCGGGCCCGAGGTCGAGGTCGAGGGCATCCTGTCGGCCAAGACCGGCGGCTGCCCCGAGGACTGCCACTTCTGCTCGCAGTCGTCCCGGTTCGACACCCCGGTCAAGGCCACCCCCTTCCTCGACACCGACGAGGTGCTGCGGGCCGCCGAGGAGACCAGGGCCGCCGGCGCCACGGAGTTCTGCATCGTGCTAGCCGTGCGCGGCCCCGACGAGCGGACGATGCGGCGGATCCTGGAGCTCGTGCCCCTGGTCCGGGAAGAAACCGGGCTCAACGTGGCGGTCAGCGCCGGTCTGCTCTCAGACGAGCAGGCGCGGCGGTTCGCCGCCGGCGGGGTCCATCGCTACAACCACAATCTCGAGACCTCCCGGTCGTTCTTCCCGAACGTGGTGACGTCCCACACCTGGGAGGAGCGCCACGACACATGCTGTCTGGTCCGCCGAAACGGCATGGAGCTGTGCTGCGGCGCCCTCCTCGGGATGGGTGAGACGACCGCGCAACGCATCGAGCTGGTCATGCAGCTGCAGGAGCTCGATCCGACCGAGGTGCCGCTCAACTTCCTCAACCCCCGACCGGGCACGCCCCTCGGGGACGAGCAGCCCGTCGCCGCCTGGGAGGCCATCCGCTGGATCGCGCTCTTCCGTCTCGGGCTCCCCGGTGTGATCCTCCGCTACGCCGGTGGCCGCGAGGTCACCCTCCGCGAGCTGCAATCGATGGGGATGACCTCGGGCATCAACGCGCTTATCGTCGGCAACTACCTCACCACCCTGGGACGTTCAGCCGACGAGGACCTCCAGATGCTTGCCGATCTGCGCATGCCGGTCGCCGCCCTCACGGGCGTGCTCTGAGGGCCCGGCCGTGCCGAGCGGGTTCTGCACGGGCTGTGGCTCGCCCGCCTGTGCCGGCTGTCTGCGCGCCCTGGATCCACCGCGGTTCTGCCCGGACTGTGGTCGGCGGTTGACCGTCGTGGTGTCGCCGGGTGGCTACCGCGCCCGGTGCCGCGACCACGGAGCACTTCCCGCCGGGTAACGAGGGGGTCGACCGGGGCCGCCGAACCCCCGGCTACGTTGGCCGGATGGCAGCACTGCTGGCCTCCGTCCTCCCGCTGGCGGTGGGTGCAGCCATCAGTCCCACCCTCCTAGCGTTACAGCTGCTGGTGCTCTCCGGATCGTCGAAGCCCGTGGCCCGGGCGTGGGCCGTCGCCATCGGTGCCGCGGCGGTACTGGCCGCCTTCTCGCTGCTGGGCCTGACCGTGCTCGACCACCTGCACTCGGGCCACCGTCACCACTCACTGCAGGGAGCGGTGATCCTGTTCGCCGGCGCCGGGCTGATGGGCCTGCTCGCCGTGCGCTCGATGCTCAGACGCCCGACGGCCGCCGAACAGCAGAAGACGCACACGGCCGGGCGGCTCGACACGGCGCCGACCTACTGGTTCGCCGGCGTCGGAGCCGTCGGCATGGTGGTCAACTTCTCCACGCTCGTCCTCTTCCTGCCCGCCCTCCACGAGATCACCCGGTCGGCGGCGGACCTCGTGGCCCGGAGCGTGGCCTTCGCTCTGCTGTTCGTCATCACCTTGCTGCCGGTGCTCGCCCCGGTGGGGGCGGTCACGGTGCTGGGCCCCCGTGCGGATCCGGCACTGGCCGCCACCCACGCCTTCGTCGACCGGAACTCCCGGCGGATCGGCATCGTCATCGAGGTGGTCTTCACCGTCTATCTGGTGTGGCGGGGGCTCGGCGAGCTCCCCTGACCTCGGGCGCCGGTCAGCCGGCAGGCACCTTCCACCCGCGTCCCTCGGCGATCTCCTTGCAGGTGGGGCACAGCGGATAACGCTTGGGATTGCGCCCCGGGACCCAGATCTTCCCGCACAGCGCCTTGACCGCGGTCCCGTTGACCATGCCCTCGACCACCGACGGCCCGGCCGAGATGAAGTCGCCCTTCTCCGGCTTGAAGCCCTCGAGCACGATGTGCGACATGCGCTCGTGGTCACCGTCGAGCTCGGGGTCGACCCGGGTCGGCGCCAGCGTGATTCCTTCGTCGGTCATGCCACCAGGATCGCGCACCGACCCGGGCCGCGCCCGGCGCCCGACGGTCGAAGGTCACGCCCTACGCTCTGGGCATGCCCGAACGCACCCTCGTGCTCGCCTCTGGCTCGCCGGCCCGGCTGCGACTGCTCCGCGACGCCGGGCTCGACCCCAAGGTCGTGGTGAGCGGGATGGACGAGGAGGACGTCGAGGCCGGGGACACGGTGGCGGTGGTGACGGTGCTGGCCGAGCGCAAGGCGGCGGCGGTCGTCGACCCCACCGGCCGGTCCGTGGTGGTGGGGTGCGATTCGATGCTCGAATTCGACGGGCGGGGCCACGGGAAGCCCGCATCCGAGGAGGAGGCACGGCAGTGGCTCCGCGCCATGCGGGGCCGATCGGGGATCCTGTTCACCGGCCACTGCGTGATCGACGAGGCGACGGGGCGCCGGGTGTCCGGCGTGGCCGGCACCACGGTGCGGTTCGGCATGACCACCGATACCGAGCTCGAGGCCTACCTGGCCACCGGGGAGGCGCTGGCCGTCGCCGGCGGATTCACCCTCGACGGCCGCTCGGCGCCGTTCATCGACGGGGTGGACGGGGACCCGGGCAACGTGATCGGTCTGTCGCTCCCCTTGTTGCGCTCGCTCCTCGCCGACCTGGGTATCTCCATCACTGAACTGTGGACGGGGACCGCGACGTGACGGCGTCCACCGCGGCGCCGCCCGTGCCGGCCCTCAGCCTGGGAGCGATGGTGGTCGATCCGCCGGTGGTGCTCGCCCCCATGGCCGGCGTGACCAACCTCGCCTTCCGACGGTTGTGCCGGACGTTCGGTGCCGGGCTCTACGTGAGCGAGATGATCACCGCCCGGGCCCTGGTCGAGGGCAACGCCAAGACCCTGGCCATGGCCTCGTTCGCCGAGGACGAGCCGGTGCGGAGCGTGCAGCTGTGCGGCGTGGACCCCAGGGTGATGGGGGCGGCGGTGCGTCGCCTGGTCGACGAGGTGGGCGTCGACCACATCGACCTCAACTTCGGCTGCCCGGCGGCCAAGGTCACCCGGCAGGGCGGCGGAGCCGCCCTGCCGGTACACCGCACCTTGTTCCGAGCCATCGTGGCCGCCGCCGTGACGTCCGCCGGCCGGGTGCCGGTCACCGTCAAGATGCGGCTGGGCATCGACGACGCCCACGTCACCTACCTCGACGCCGGACGCATCGCCGAGGACGAGGGAGTCGCGGCGCTGACCCTGCACGCCCGCACGGCCGAGCAGCTCTACTCGGGATCGGCCGACTGGCCGGCGATCGCCGCCCTCAAGGCGGCGGTGTCCTCGATCCCGGTCCTCGGGAACGGGGACCTCTGGGCAGCGTCCGACGCCCTGGCCATGGTGGCCTCGACCGGCTGCGACGGCGTGGTGGTCGGACGGGGGTGCCTCGGCCGGCCCTGGCTGTTCCGCGACCTGGCCGACGCCTTCGCCGGCCGCCCCCGGCGGGAACCGCCGTGCCTGGGCGAGATCGTCGACATGATGCGCACCCACGTCCGGCTCCTGTGCGTGACCTTCGGGGACGACCTCGGGGTGCGCCAGTTCCGCAAGCATGCCGGGTGGTACCTCGCCGGACTGCCCGTGGGCCCGCAGGTCCGGCGGTCCCTGGGGCAGGCGGCCACGCTCGTCGAGGTGGACGAGCTGCTCGGCGGGCTCGACCGGCAGCTCACCTTCCCCCCGGAGGCGGTGCGCGTGGCACGGGGACACACCAACGGCCCCCGACCCGTCCATCTCCCGTCGGGATGGCTCGACCGGGTGGACGACCCGAGGCCCCCCGAGGGCGGCGACCTGCTCGTCTCCGGAGGCTGACCGGCCCGGCGCACCGTCGCCCCGGACGGGCGGCCTGCGGGGCCGGCGCGCCGCGGTGGTGGGTGCCAACGTGGCCTGCTATCTGGTCCACGCACTGGCCGGCGGACCCGGGTTTGCCGAGCGCGACCGCGGGCTGGCCCGGTCGTTCGCCGAGGCGGCTGCCCGGGCGGGAACCGGCCGGATCGTCGAGCTCCGGGCCGCCGTGGTCCTCGGTGCGGGGGGACATCTCCTTCGAGATGCTGCGCGACCTCACCGAGCGCCGGCCGCTCATGGTGTGCCAACGGTGGGTCAACACCCGGGTCCAGCCCATCGCCCCGCGCGACCTGCCCGACTCCTCGGCGAGGCATTGGGTGTCGAGGCCGGCGTCTACGAGATCAGCTGCCTGGACGTGACCACCTACCGCGAGATGATGGACGCCTCCGCCCGGGTCCGGGGGCTGCGGCGTCCGACCATCGTGAAGGTCACCGTCCTCAGCCCGTCCCTCTCCACCACTGGGTCGACCTGGTCACCCCGGTGGACGCCACGGTCAGCCACTCCCTCATCGAAAGCCTGGCGAGCGAGGTCACCGTGCGGGCGGCCGAACGGACCGGACGTCTTCACCGTGCGCCCGATCCCGTGGAGGCGGCCATCGGCGCCGCCCTCGCCGACCACAGGCGTTGCTCTTCAGCTCGCGGGACTCGTTCAGCGGCGAGGCATGGCTCGGGGTGCGGGTGGCCGGCACCCACCCGACCCGCATCGAGCAGGAGGGCTCGCTCCGCACGAAGGGCCTGGTGGGCATGGCCTCCTGGTGGCTGCTGTGGCCCGTCCATCTGCTGGCCTTCCGGTCCATGGTCCGTCACCGGGTGGTACCCGCCGCTTCGCCCGCCGCTTCGCCCGGCGCTTGGCCGGGACGGCGCGCCGTGAACAGTGAGTGGCGGCGTCCGCCGGTACCCGGTGCTGTGGGACAATGGAGCCGCTGACCACCGCAGTCCCGCTCGCTCGCGGTCCGATCATCCCGGGCCCGGCCCGGTCAGCCCCCTCATGATCGTCGGCTCCTCCCTTACCATCGAAATCGGTGACCGCACCCTGCTCCGCGACGCGTCGTTCGTGGTGGGGGCGGGTGAGAAGGTCGGCCTGGTGGGCCGCAACGGCTCCGGCAAGTCGACGTTCATCTCGGTGGTGATCGACGAGCCCGGTCGCAATGTGCGCTCGACCGGCAAGGCCGCCATCCGCGGCACCTACGGGTACCTGCCGCAGGCTCCGGTCCCGAAGGGCCTCGGGCTCGAGGCCAACGGGTTCTCCCACGTCCTGTCGGGCCGGGGGCTCGACGTGCTGGACGACGCGCTCAACAAGGCCCGGACTCAGATGTCCAAGGATCCATCCACGGAGAACATCGAGCTGTTCTCCGATCTCGAGGAGCAGTTCCGCGAGAATGGCGGCTACGAGGCCGAGTCGACCATGGCCAGGCTGGCCGACGGGCTCGGACTCCGCCAGGAGCTCCTGCTCGAGGACATCGAGCGCCTCTCGGGCGGCCAGCGCCGCCGGGTGGATCTCATCCGCATCCTCTTCCAGGGTCCCGACACCATGATCCTGGACGAGCCCACCAACCATCTCGACCTGCCGTCCAAGCGGTGGCTGATGGACGAGCTCGAGCGGTTCCCGGGCGCCATCCTCGTCGTCTCCCACGACCTCAAGCTGCTCGACCGCTCGATCAACAAGGTCCTTCATCTCGCCGACAGCCGGCTCCACGAGTTCAAGGGCACCTACTCGTCGTACATGGTGCAGCTCGAGGCAGACCAGAGCCAGCGCGAGCGGGCTGCACAGCTGGAGGGCCGCGAGATCAGGCGCCTTTCCACCCTGGCCGATTCCATGCGGGGCAGCACCAACCGGCGTGCCCGCATCGCCAAGTCCATCGACAAGCGGGTCGAGCGCCTCGAATCGTCGAAGACCGAGGTCCAGAAGCGGGAGCGGAAGAGCTCGTTCCGGCTGCCGACCCCGCAACGCTCCGGCGAAGTGCCCCTTCGCAGCACCGGCCTCAGCGTGCGCTACGGCGAGAACGTCGTGCTGCGCTCGGTCGACTTCCACTGCCGGCGGGGCGACCGGGTGGTGATCATCGGGCGCAACGGCGCGGGCAAGTCCAGCCTGCTGCGCTGCCTCGCCGGCGTGCAGGAACCCTCGGGTGGTCGGGTGGACCTCGGGGCGAACGTCACCGTCGGCTACTTCGCCCAGGAGCACGAGCAGGTGGATCTGGAGGTGACCGTGCTCGAGAACATCGATGACACCATCCTGGCGCAGGAGACGGAGCGGCGGGCACTGCTCGGCATGTTCGGGATCGCCGGCAAGGCCGCGCACCAGATGCCACGGAGCCTGTCCGGCGGCGAGCGGGCCAAGCTGGGCCTGGCCATGCTGGCGGCGGGACGGGCGAACGTGCTCCTGCTCGACGAGCCCACCAACAACCTCGACCCGTCCTCCATCGAGGCGGTCGGAACCATGCTGAGCCAGTGGCCCGGGACCATCGTCGTGGTGAGCCACGACCGGACGTTCGTCCAGGCCCTCGAGCCCACCCACAGCCTCACGTTGCCGGATGAGATCTTCGCCCACTGGGACGACGCCGAACTCGATCTCGTCGAGATGAAGTAGGCACGGCGGACCACCCGTGGCACGATCCGCAGCGGTGGACGCCCGTCGTGGTCGGCACCGGGCTCAGTTGCGGACCCGCGGCCAGATGACGGCGGCGATGTAGGCGAGGCCACCGACCGCTGCGATCCAGTCATCGGGGCCGCCACTCCCCCCATTGGCGACGTCGACGACGTAGCCGACGAGCACCGCGACGATCATCGCCAGGGCGGTGGAGGCCGTGGCCTGCAGGCCGATCCCGGCGATCCGTTCGTCGCGACGGTCGAGCAGACCCTTGATGGTCTCGCTGCGACGCCCCAGGACCACCGCGAGCGTGCTGAACACGGCCATGACCACGAACCCGCCGCTGCCCTCGCCCACCCTCCGGCCGACGGAGAAGCCGATGAGATACACGATCCCGATCAGCACGCCGACGATGGATGTGACGCACTAGGGATCCCTAATGGTCGTCCGCATGGAAGACCTCCTCAACCGTTGTCCCGAAGAACTGGGAGATGGCGATGGCCGGTCCGAGGGCGGGGGTGTAACGACCGGTCTCGATGGAGTTGACGGTCTGACCCGAGACCTGGAGCTCGTGGGCGAGCTCGGCCTGCGAGAGGCCCTTACCGGCCTGGCGCGCCCTCACCTCGTTCCGCACGACCCGCCGCCGATGTAAAGCTCACTTGTCATCGCCCTCATCGTGCGCTTCGAGCGATGCCGTGCCGAGCGAACGTGTCATGCCGCACGCGGGCGATCCGGCTGCCACGACGGGGGAGCCGACTCCGCGTGGTGTCGGCGTTCCCGAGGTCGGCACCGGCCCGAGCGGCATCGCGTCTACCCACCCCGTGCGGACGATGGCAGGGGCGTCGTCGACGCACCCCTCGACGATGCTCGAGGTGCGCGCCGCCCGGTCAGGGGGCGGCCCGGGACGGCCGCCCGTTGCCGCTGACCGCGGCGTCGTCGGTCCCGCCGACGTCCTTCATCGCGTCCACCAGCACCTGCGCAGCCCCCACCAACCCGGCCGCCTCGTAGGGCACGACCACCTTCGAGTTGGGCGCGGTGGCGAGGGCCTGGAGCGCCCGCAGCTGCATGATGGCCAGCGTGTTGGCCTTGATGACCGACGTGTCGATGGCGTTGAGGGCCAGGGACTCCCCCTCGCCCCGCAGCTCGGTGGCCCGCTTCTCGCCGTCGGCTCGCAGCTCGAGCGCCTGCTTCTGCGCCTCGGCGGCGAGGATGGCCGCCTGCTTCTGGCCCTCGGCCTCCAGGACCGCTGCCTGCTTGCGGCCCTGGGCGCTGTTGATGGCCGCCTGCTGCTCGCCTTCGGACTTCAAGATGGCGGCCCGCTTGTGCTGCTCGGCCTCCTTCTGCTCGGACATCGCCTGCAGCACGTTGGTCGGCGGGGTGATGTCGAGGATCTCGATGCGGTTGAGACGGACCCCCCACTTGAGGGTGGCCTCGGCCATGTGGTCCTGCATCTTCGAGTTGATGGTCTCCCGCTCCGAGAGGGACTCGTCGAGGGTCAGCTCGCCGAACACGGCGCGCAACGCGGTCCTGGCCATCTGGTCGATGGCGAGCCCGAAGTCGTTGACCTCGAACAGGGCCAGCTTCACGTCGGTCACCTGGCAGAAGATGGTCGCGCTGACCCACAGCGACACGTTGTCCTTGGTGATCACCGCCTGCTGATCGCCCGTCCGGGGGAACTCGCGGATGTCCACCTTGTCCATCCGGTCGGCGAGCGGCATGAGCACGTGCAGCCCCGGCTGGTGGATGGTCCGGAACTCACCGAACCGCTTGACCACCCCGACGCAGCCCTGCTGCACCACTTTGAGACACGACTTGAGGAACACCACGATGAAGGCGAAGATGGCCACGGCCACCACCACCACACCGACCTCCGTACCGACGCCACCGATGATCATGGGGACCACCTCCTGCTCCCCACTGTAGGCACTCCGGGTCGCGCCCGCGCCTGCCGGACCGCCCGGCGCGGCGGTCGACAGCGGTCAGGCGTCGCTGGTCGGGTAGACGACGAGCAGTCCGCGTTCGACGTCGGCGACGACGACGGTCGTACCAGGGGCGATGGTCGTCCCGGGAAACAGGGACACCGCGTACCACTCCTCGCCGCGGGAGAACACCGATCCTGGCTGGTGCGGATCGGACACCGCCTTCTTCACCACCGCCGTCTCGCCGATCATGCCCGAGACACCGTTCAACATCTCCGACTCCGTTCCCGACCCCGGCCCCACACTGACGGGGTCGAGCGTTGTGCTCCTGGTCCGCACTATACGGCGTCCGCCCGCCACATCAGCTCGGCCCCCGGCTTCCTGAGGTTCGGTCGCCTGCCGGGGCGCCCGCGCCCGGTGGTTCGGGATACGGTGCGCCATGACCACCCCACCGGCGCGCACGGTCTCACCGCTCACCGCACGCAAGACCTGGCGCACGCTCGAACCGCTCCACGGGATGATCTACTTCGCCCCCGAGGCCCCGGCCTCGTACGCCCGGCTGGGCATCGCACCCGAGGCCGGCTACTTCGCCTCCCGCGCTGCGGCCATGGGTCCGGTCGGCGCCGACGTGGTGATCGCCACGTTCTACAACTTCGCTCCCGAGCTGGTCCGGGCGGCCATCCCCGCTGCGTGGTCGGCGGCGGCGCCGGCGGACGTGCTGGCCGGTCGGCTCGAGGCCGCGGACGGTGCCCTGCGCCGGATGCTCGGCGAGGGCGTGGACTCCCCCGAGATGGCCCGGGCCGCCGACCTCGCCCGACGGGCCGCCGAGCGGGCCGCCGGGCGTCCCGAGGGCCGGCCGCTGTTCGCCGCCCACGCCGGTCTCGAGTGGCCGGGGGCCGCCCATCTGGTGCTCTGGCATGCCCAGACCCAGCTGCGCGAATTCCGGGGCGACGGCCACATCGCCGCCCTGGTCGTGCACGATCTCGATCCGGTCGAGGCGCTGGCCCTGCACCTGGCCACGGGCGAGGTGTCCGAGGCATTCCTCACCGGGACCCGGGGATGGTCGGACGAGGCGTGGGGTGCCGGCGTGGCCCGCCTGCACGACCGTGGCCTGGTCGACGGGGTCACGCCCACCCCCGAGCACCCGGCGACGCTCAAGCTCACCGCGGCAGGTGGTTCGCTGCGCCAGGAGATCGAGGACCAGACCGACCGGTTGGCGGTCGTGGCCTACGAAGCCCTCGGCGACGACGTCTGCGGCGAGCTCCGCGCCCTGGCCCGGCCCTTCAGCCGCGCCGTGGTCGACGCCGCCGGGTTCGGTGCCTGACGTGCGGCCGCACCTCCCGCCGTCACCCGCCGGTCACCAGGTCGGCGAGGCGGGTCTCCTCCCCGGGTAGGGTCACCACCGTGTAGCCGGAGCGCTCGGCCAACCACTGGCGGTTCCGCCGGTGGATGTCGTGGTGGGCGTCGAACCGGTCGAGGACCACCACCGTCGGCACGGCGCCGAGTGCCTCGTTGGTCTGGGAGAGCGCGTCCATCGAGAGCCGCACCGCGTTGATGGTGCCGAGACCGGCGTCGGCCACCAGCACCACCACGTCGGGGGCCAGGGCCAGGGCCATGTCGGTGGCGTCCCCGTCGGCGGCTTGGGGCGAACGCACCCCACCGGCCATCTCGACTACGCCCACCTGCACGGGCCCCGCGGGCCAGCTCATCTCCGCGACCAGATCGGCCACGGTGAACGGCGGCTGACCGAGTGCCTCGGCGGCCATCGGCGGGGCCATGGCCCGGTGGTAGGAGCGGAACGAGTGGCAGACCGCACCGGGATGCTCGCCGGAGGCCGCACCCAGCGCCTCGGCATCCGTCGGTCCGCCGAGCCGTGCGCCCTCCGAATCGATGTCGAACGACTGGGCCGGTTTGCGGGCGGCCACCGTCAGGCCCCGGTCGCGGAGCTCGCGGAGCAGGCGCCCGGACACCCAGGTCTTGCCCACCTCGGTCCCGGTGCCGCACACCAGCACCAGCCGTTCAGGACGCGACACGCCGACGGTCCACTCCGCGGACGGCCGGCGGCGCGCCGTGCCCGAGCGCCACGAGCCCCTGGACGAGCCGGTCGACCTGGTCGTCGGTGTGGGCAGCCGACAAGGTGATCCGCAGGCGAGAGGTGCCCGGGGCGACGGTCGGGGGACGGATCGCCGGCACCCACACACCGGCCGCCAGGAGATCGGACGAGGACCTGACGGCGTCGTCCTCGCCGCCGATGACCACGGGCACGATCGGCGACGGGTGCCCGGGCGGCAGCCCCACCACGGCCGTCACCCGGGCCACGTGGTCGCCCAGCCGCGCCCGCAGCTCCCGGCCCTCGCCGGAGCGGACGACGCCCACCGCGGCCAGGGCCGCCGCCGCGTCGGCCGGGGTCGGTGCCGTGGTGAAGATGTAGGGGCGGGCCCGGTTGACCAGCAGCTCCACGAAGCGTGCCGGCCCGGCCACGAACCCACCCAGCGAGCCGAGCGTCTTGGACAGGGTGCCGACTCGGAGGATGTCCGCGCCAAGGCCGGCCGCAGCTGCCGGCAGCTCGGGGCCGAGGACGGCATGGGCCTCGTCGAGGACCAGCAGGGCGCCGTGCCGGCCGGCCACCTCGACCAACCGGTCGAGGTCCACCGCGTCGCCGTCCATGGAGAACACCGTGTCGGACACGACAATCGGGCGGCCGACCGAACCGGCCAGTGCGGCGTCGAGGCGGTCGAGGTCCAGGTGGGGGTAGACGGTCACCCGGGCGCGCGCCATGCGGCACCCGTCGATGATCGACGCGTGGTTGAGCTCGTCCGAGAACACCTCGGCGCCCTCGGTCCCGAAGACCGACAGCACGGCCAGGTTGGCGGCGAACCCGGTCGGCAGGACGACCGCGCCCTCGCACTCCTTCCACGAGGCGAGGGCGTCCTCGAGCTCGGCGTGCACCGGCCGGGACCCGGTGACCAGGCGGGAGGCACCCGAGCCGGCACCCCACCGGTCGAGCGCCCGGTGGGCGGCGGCCACCACGTCGGGGTGCGACGAGAGGCCCAGGTAGTCGTTGGAGGCGAACGACACGACCGGCGAGAGACCACCGGCAGCCCCCTCGAGCAGCCCCACCGGCCCGGCGGCGTCGAACGTGCGCGGTCGGCGCCACTGCCCGGCCGCCTCTACCACCCGGCACGACTCATCGGCCCACGCCGCCCATCCGAGGCCGGCGCCGGTCACCGTCGGTCCTCGTCCACCACCGCGTCGATCGAGGCGGCGAGCACGTCGACGATCCGGTCCACCTCGTCGGGGGTGGTGGTCAGTGGTGGCATGAGCACCACCACGTCACCCAGTGGGCGGAGCAGGACCCCGCGCCGGACGGCACCGGCGCACACCCGCCGCCCCCAGCGCTCCGAACCGGCCGGCGGGGACAGCTCGACGCCGGCCATCAGGCCGCGCTGGCGTACCTCCCCGACGCCGGGCCGGCCCGCCACCGTGTCCGCCAGGCGGCGCGCCAGCCGGTCGGCGGCGGCCCTGACCGTCGTCAGCACGTCCCACTCCTCGATGAGCTGGAGATGGCGCAGGGCCACGGCGCAGGCCAACGCGTTCCCCCCGTAAGAGTGGCCGTGGTAGAAGGTCTCCGCCCCGAGGTCGGGGCCGTCGAACGCCCGGAAGACCGCCCCGGAAGCCACCGTGGCCGACAGCGGGAGGTACCCGCCGGTGATGCCCTTGCCCAGGCATAGGATGTCCGGGCGGAAGTGCGGGCCGGCCCACTCCGAGGCGAACAGCTTCCCCGTACGCCCGAACCCGGTGGCCACCTCGTCGCAGATCAGCAGGACCCCGTTCGACCGGCACGCGTGGCCCACCCGGGCCAGGTCGGCAGGTTCGGCGACGAGGATGCCCGAGGCCCCCTGGACCAGGGGTTCGATGACCACGGCGGCGAGGGAGTCGGCGTGCGCCTCGATGGCGCCGACCAGCTTGGTCGCCCAGTCGGGCGAGGCGTACCCGGGCGTGCGGACGACCGCGAACCGCAGCGGGTCGAAGATGGTGGTGCCGAACCCGCCGTCCCCGAGCGACAGGGCGCCCACCGTGTCGCCGTGGTATGCGCCCCCGAGCGCCAGGAACCGGTCGTGCCCGGTCTCGCCCCGGTTGATCCAGTACTGGAACGCCATCTTGAGCGCCTGCTCGACGGCAACCGCCCCGTCCGAGGCGAACATCACGTGGGGATGGTCCACCGGCGCCACCGCGGCCAGCGCCTCGGCGAACTCCACCGCCGCCCGGCTGCCGTTGCCGAGCAGCGTGGCGTGGGCCACCCGGCCCACCTGGTCCACGACGGCGGCGTCGAGCTCCGGGACGTGGTGGCCGAGCGTGGTGACCCACAGCGAGGAGATAGCGTCGAAGTAGCGCCGTCCCGCCACGTCGACGAGCTCCCGGCCCTCGGCGCGGTCGACGATGATCGGCGTGCTGTCCGGATAGGCGGCCATCTGGGTGAACCCGTGCCAGACGACCGCCGCGTCCCGTACCACCCACGGGTCGGCAGCGGGCGCCGGACGCTGCGGCTCGGTCTCCATCGGGGAGAGTCTTGTCGACGGCGCGGGCCCGGTCGAACCGGTCGACCGCCACCTCGGTGGGCCGACGCCCAGGCCAGGCGCCCGAGCCGGACCGGTAGGATGCGGCCATGGACCGGATCGGGGTCGTCGACACCATGTTCGCCCGCTACGACATGGGTGCCGAGGCCATCGACGAGCTGGAGGGTCAGCCGGGCTTCGGCACCGTGTTCGACCTGGTCCACCGGACGGTTCCCGGCTTCAAGGACCTAGCCGTCGAGTGCAAGCGGCTCATTGAGCGCGAGGGCTGTCTCATCGTGGTGGCCCTCGGCATGCCCGGCCGGGCGGCCATCGACCAGGTCTGCGCCCATGAGGCGTCCGAGGGCCTCATGCAGGCCCAGCTGATGACGTCGACCCACATCCTCGAGGTCTTCGTCCACGAGAACGAGGAAGACGACCCGGCCCGGCTGGCGGCGGTGTGCGTGGACCGGGCCCGCAAGCACGCCCGGAACGCCTACTGGATGCTCTACGAGCCCGAACAGCTCACCCGCCTGGCCGGCCGGGGGGTCCGCCAGGGCTATCAGGACGCCGGACCGCTGGCTGTCTGACGGCGCGCTCCCGAGCGGTCAGGCCGGTGCGTCGTGGGGCAGGCCGAGGGTCCGCTCGGCGATGATGTTGCGCTGCACCTCGGACGTGCCGCCACCGATGGTCAACGCCCGGGCGAAGAGGAACCCGTAGCTCCACAGTTCGTCGGGCCAGGGCGTCCCGCCGCCCGGCACCGGTCCGTGGCGCGCCAGCAGTCCACCAGTCCCAGCCAGTTCGTGGGCCACCGCCATGACGTGCTGGCCGTGCTCATCGGCCAGTGCCTTGCGCACCGACGCCTCGGGACCCGGCTCGGCGCCGGCCACCGCCGCCGATACCGTCCGCAACCGGAGCAGCCGGAGGATCTCCCCTTCGATCCAGATCCGGGCCAGGCGGTCCCGCAGGAGCGGTTCGACCGCCCGCGCCGACCCTCGCACCACGTCCACCAGGTCGGCGGCGGTGGGTCCCATCCCCCACAGCGCGCCGGAACCGGACAGCGACACCCGCTCGTTGCCCAGCGTGACCTTGGCGAGCGACCAGCCGTCGCCCCGTCTGCCGATCAGGTGGTCAGCCGGCAGCCGGACCTCGTCGAGGAAGACCTCGTTGAAGGTGTGGGAGCCGGTCATGTCGAACAGCGGCCGCACCGACACGCCCGGGGCCCCCATCGAGCAGACGAAGTACGAGATCCCCTGGTGGGTGGGTGCCTCGGGCTCGGTCCGGGCCAGAAGGATGCCGAAGTGGGCGGTATGGGCGTAGGACGTCCACACCTTCTGGCCCTGCACTACCCACTCGTCGCCGTCGAGCTCGGCCCGGGTGGTGAGGGAGGCGAGGTCGGATCCGGCGCCGGGCTCGCTGAAGAGCTGGCACCAGATCTCCTCGCCGGCGAGCAGCGGGGCCAGGTACCGCTCCTTCTGCTCATCGGTCCCGGCGTGAAGGATGGTCGGGCCGGCCCAGCCGATGCCGATGGTGTTGTCGGGGCGCCGGACCCCGGCGCGCTTCAGCTCCTCGTCGACGATGAGCTGGTGGGTCGGATCGGCCCCCAGTCCCCAGGGTGGGGGCCAGTGCGGCGCCACCAGCCCGGCGTCGGCCAGTTGGCGCGGCGTCGGCGACGGGTGGTCGTCGAGCCATGCCCGCACCGCGGTCCGGCGGTGGTCGTCGTCGGGGGGCAGTGCAAAGTCCATTGGGGCCAGCGTAGGCTGCATCCGCTCGGGCGGCCGGTACCGGCGTGTCCGATCCGGCCGCTCCGGGGAAACAGAACGGCGCCCACCGTGGCGCCCAGGGGATGAGGAGCGAAGCGTGAGCAAGTGGAACTTCGGGGACGTCTGGGAGGCCGTGGCCGACACGGTCCCGGACGCGCCGGCTCTGACCCACGGGAGTCACACCCTGCGCTGGTCCGAGCTGGACCACCGAGCGGACAACCTGGCCCGGTGGCTGCTCGGCGCCCACGTCGACCACCAGGACAAGGTGGCGCTCTACCTCTACAACTGCTCGGAGTACCTCGAGGCTACGTTCGCCTGCTTCAAAGTGGGCCTGGTGCCGATCAACACCAACTACCGGTACGCCGACGACGAGCTGGTCTACCTGTGGGAGAACGCCGACACGGTGGCGGTGGTCTTCCACGGCGTGTTCGTCGAGCGGATCGAGCGGATCCGCGACCGGGTGCCCGGGGTGCGCAGCTGGCTCTGGGTCGACGACGGGACCGAGTCCTGCCCGCCCTGGGCCGTCTCCTATGAGGAGGCGGCGTCCACCACCGGCTGGTTCGGCCACGAGGCAGCGGCCCCCGAGCGGGCCCGTGCCCCGTGGGGGCGCGGGCCCGACGACCACTACATGCTTTACACCGGGGGCACCACCGGGATGCCCAAGGGGGTGATGTGGCGGCAAGACGACCTGTTCGCCCGACTCAACAGCGCCGGGTTCCGCCGCTATCCCGAGGACGGCGGCCCCGACGACGTGCGCGCCGAGCTGGAGCGCAGCGGGCCGGGGATGACCCTCCTCCCGGCCTGCCCGCTGATGCACGGGACCGGCGGGTTCACCTCGCTCGAGTGCCTCTGCGAGGGTGGCCGGGTCGTGACCCTCACCTCCCGGCAGTTCGACCCGGTCGAGCTGCTCGACACGGTGGTGCGGGAGCAGGTCAACGGGCTGATCATCGTGGGCGATGCCTTCGCCAAGCCCATTCTCGGCACGCTGGACGCCGAACCCGGCCGGTGGGACCTGAGCAACCTGGTCGGCATCATCTCGTCCGGCGTGATGTGGAGCGAGGAGACCAAGCAGGGCCTGCTCCGGCACCACGCCGGCATGCTGCTGGTCGACGCCTTCTCGTCGTCCGAGGCCATCGGCATGGGCAGCTCCGTCTCGTCGGGCAGCTCCTCGGCCCACACCGCGCAGTTCACCCTCGGCCCCGAGGTCCGGGTGATCGACGCCGAGGGCCACGACGTCGTCCCGGGTTCCGGGCAGAGCGGTGTGCTGGCGCTGGGTGGCAGGATCCCGCTCGGCTACTACAAGGACGAGGCGAAGACGGCGGCCACGTTCCGAACGATCGACGGCGTCCGCTACTCGGTGCCCGGCGACTACGCGGAGGTGGGAGCGGACGGCTCCATCCACCTGCTCGGCCGCGGCTCGGTGTGCATCAACACCGGCGGCGAGAAGGTGTACCCCGAGGAGGTCGAGGAGGTGGTGAAGACCATCACGGTGGTAGCCGACTCGGTGGTGGTGGGGATCCCCAACGAGCGGTTCGGCGAGGAGATCATCGCCGTGGTCGAGCTCGTCGAGGGCACGCCACCCGAGTCCGTCACCCCCGACCAGGTCATCGACCATGTGAAGGCCAGATTGGCCGGGTACAAGGCACCGCGGCGGGTCCGGTTCGTCGATACCATCGGCCGTTCGCCCGCTGGCAAGGTCGACTACGCCCGGCACCGGGCCGAGTCGGCCGAATGGACCGGGGTCGACCTCGGCCGAGGGAGCAGCTAGCCCTTGTTGGCTCCGTGCATGCGGACGAAGTCGTTCACCGCGTAGTAGGCGTCGATCGACTCGCCGGCGTCCCCCCAGAAGCCTTCGAGGATGTCGTAGGCCATCGTGCCCTGCTCGATGTAGTAGTTGTTGACGTCGGTGATCTCGAGCTCGCCCCTCCCCGACGGGACCAGCGTGGGGATCACTTCGAACACGTCGGCGTCGTAGCAGTAGATGCCGGTGACCCCGAACTTCGAGCCCGGCTGCTCGGGCTTCTCCACGATGCCCACCACCCGCTGCTCCTCGTCGAAGGTCGGCACCCCGAGGTGGCGCAGGTGCTCGTCCTCCTCGACCGGGGTGAGGAGGATGCGCGCCCCCCTCGGGTCGGACTTGAAGGCGTCCACCATCGGCTTGATCGAGCGCTCGACGATGTTGTCGGCCAGCATGACCAGGACCGGCTCCCCGTCGACGAACCGGGCAGCCAGGCCGAGTGCCTCGGCGATGCCGCCGGGGCGGTCCTGGTAGCCGTAGCTGAGCCGGTCGATCCCGAACTCCTGGCCGTTGCCCAGGAGCCGGAGGAACTCGCCGGCGTGGGTCCCACCCGTGACCAGCATGATCTCGGTGATGTCGGCGTTCACCAGCGCCTCGATGCCCCAGTTGATCATCGGCCGGTCGTAGATCGGCAGCAGGTGCTTGTTGGTGATCCGGGTCAGCGGGTGAAGCCGTGAGCCGGTCCCACCGGCGAGGATGACGCCCTTCATGCGGCGCAGCCTAGACGTGGTCGCCGGACGGTGCCCGGCGCCCAGGATCGGGCAGGGAGCCGCTGCCCTGCTCAGTGCCGGCCTCGGCCCGGCCCCGGGACCCGACCTCCGACCCGGGCGTTGACCCGGCCCGTGACCATTCGGCGACCACGGCGTCGGCCAGCGCCGGCCAGGCCCGCACCGCCCACAGGCCGAAGGGGCGGTCGCTGAGACCGGCGCAGAGGAGGCCGGCGTCCGGGTCGATCCACAGGAACGAGCCGCTGCGGCCGAAGTGCCCGTAGGTGGCCGGCGAGTTTGAGGTCCCCGTCCAGTGGGGCTGCTTGTGGCCGCGGATCTCCACGCCGAGCCCCCAGTCGCACGGCTCGAACCGCTGGAAGCCGGGGAGGACGCCTCCGAGCCCGGGGAACTGGACCGAGGTGGCGGCGCGGTGGGTCTCGGCGCTGATCAGCGTGGGCGCCGCCAGCTCGCGACCCAGGGCGAGCAGGTCGGTCAACGGACCGGTCAGGCCGGCGGCCGCACCACCCGCCGCCGGGTCGGGGGACAGCGAGGTGCGGTCCATGCCGAGCGGATCGAGCACACCCTCGGTCAGGTACTGGACGAATGGCATCCCCGAGCGCACCGCCAGGAGGTGGCCCAGTTCGAGGTAGCCGGCGTTGGAGTAGATCCGGCTGGACCCCGGAGGGTCGATCGCCGGCCCGGGGTCCGGGCCGAGCCCGGAGGCGTGGGCCAGCAGGTGCCGCACCGTGGACCCGGGGGGACCCGCCGGCTCGTCGAGGGCCAGCGTGCCCTCCTCGGTGGCCACCAGCACGGCCAGGGCGGTGGCCGGCTTGGTCACCGACGCCCAGGCGAACGGGTGCTCGACCGGACCGACGGCGCCGCCGTCGCCCCCTGGACGCGCCGTCCCGCTCAGCAGGTCCGTTGGGACCACCACGCCCACGGCCGCACGGTCCACGGGCCAGTCGGCCACCATCCGGAGGGCGTCCATCCCGACCCGAGCGTAGATCACGTCACCCGACGGACCGCATCACAACTGTGGCACCGGTGGTGACGCCAGGCCCCGTGGGCAGGAGGCAGGTCCGGCGACGCCGGCGGTCGCGCCCGCCGGTTCGGTGATCCGGTCCGCGCCGCTGGCGACCGGTGGGTCGCTGCCGTCCGGCACGACCGCCGAGCGCGTCCTGTACCATTCGCGGTCGATCACCGGCGGCGAGCTCGCCGTGTCGGGAATGGTGGTGGTGCCCGGTGGGCCACCCCCGCCCGGCGGCTTCCCCATCGTGAGCTACGCGCACGGCACCACCGGACTGGCCCCCACGTGCGCACCGTCGCTCGACGGGATCGCCGCCATCCCCGACCTCGCCGCCCTGGTCGCCCTGGTCGCCCGGCGGATGGTGGTGGTGGCCACCGATTGCCAGGGACTGGGCACCGGGGGCGTCCATCCCTACCTGGTCGGGCAGAGCGAGGCCCAAGGCGTGCTGGACGCAGCCCGGGCCGCCCGCGACCTGCTCGGGCCGGCCACATCGAACACCGTCGTCGTGCTCGGCTACTCGCAGGGCGGCCAGGCCGCCATCTTCGCCGGCCAGATCGGCCGGGCGTACGCACCCGAGCTGTACCTCGCCGGCGTGGTGGCCATCGCCCCGGTCACCTCGCTGACCCGGCTGGCCCCGTCCGTGCCCTCCGCCCGGCCCGACCCGACCCCGACGCCGGCTATGCGGTCATGGCCCTCGCGTCGTGGTCGGCGGTGTACAGAGGGCCGCCGCTCAGCGCGGAGCTCACCGGCCTTGCACTGCGGAGGGCCGTCGTCGTCGGCACCTCCTGCAGCGGCACGGTGAACGCACGCTTCGACACCACCCCTGGCCGCCGGGTGTTCCGCACGGGGTGGGCCGGCGCCCCGAAGTTGCAGATCGAGATCGCCGCCAACCAGCCCGGCCACGCCCCGACCCTGGTGCCCTCCTCGTGGTCCAGGGCACCGCGGACACGGTGGTCGCCTACCGGGACACCACCGGTTTCGTCACCGGCACGCTCTGCCGGGACCAGCACGACACGGTGGCCTTCGAGCCGGTCCCGGGTGCCGGGCACACCGGGGTGGTGTCGGTGGCGACGCCGCTCGTCCTCTGCTGGATCGCCTCACGGCTGGCGGGCACCGTCGCTCCGACTTCGTGCGCCCGGACCCACGCTTCCAGCGGCTGACCCCGCACGCGCCGTCCGGGCCGGCGCAGGGAGAGCCGGAACCCGGGGTTCAGACGTCGAGGAAACGGCGCACGGCGAAAGCGGAGCCGGCTACGCCGACGACCACGCCCACCACGGCCACCAGGATGCAGGTGCCGGCCACTTCCCATCCGCCGAGCGACATCTGGGCGATGATGTTCCCCTGGTTGGCCGCGGTCTTGGCCGTATCCAGCCCGATGCCCCAGTAGAGGGCCAGCACCACGAGCACCGCCACGCCCGCGCCCAGCAGCCCCTGGACCAGTCCCTCGGCCATGAACGGCAATCGGATGAACCAATTGGTGGCGCCGACCAGCTTCATGACCGACACCTCCCGTCGACGGGCGAAGATCGCCATGCGGATGGTGTTGAGGATGAGCACCGACGCGGACAGCAGGAGCACCACCGCGACCGACAGGAACACCCACTGGAGGATCCGGATCACGCTCTGCATGGTCTTGATCTGCTGGCCGGGGTACTTGACCCCGAACACACCCGGCCGGCCGGTGAACTGCTGGTAGACCGCGGGAGCCTGCGACGGGTCGTTGAGGACGCACCGGTACGAGGACGGGTAGTCGGACAGCGTCGTGGCGCCGATCTCGTCGGCCGGAAGGATGCGTTTCGCCTCGTTGTAGTCGTACTGTTGGCTCCGCTGGATGCACGACTTCACGTACGGCGACTGCTTGAGCTCGTTCCCGATCACCGCCGCCTGGGAGACCGAGGCGCCCGGCTTCACCCACACGATGGCCTGGACCCCGTTCTGCCACTGCACGGTGGCCTGCGACGCCCCCTGCTTGAGCAGCAGAGCCGAGCCCACCAGGGCGAGCGACACGGCGACTGTCAGGATGGCCGCCACCGTCATGAGGCGGTTGCGCCACAGATTGGTCACGGCCTCGCGGGAGACGTAACCGGCGGAGACTGGCATCAGGTGCGGGCGGCGAAGCTGTCGGCGATCCCGTCGACCGGTGACCCGGCCGGTGCCTGGTCCGTCATCGATCCGGTCGGCGAGCCGGCACCAGCCGCCGCCGTGGCGCTGTCGATGCCATAGACGCCGTGCGCCTGGTCGCGCACGATCATGCCACGGTCGAGCTCGATCACCCGCCGGCGCATCTGGTCCACCATGCCGGCGTCGTGGGTGGCGATGATCACGGTCGTGCCGGTCCGGTTGATCCGGTCGAGCAGGCGCATGATGCCGAGGCTGGTGGTGGGATCGAGGTTTCCGGTCGGTTCGTCGGCGAGCAGGATGAGGGGCCGGTTGACGAAGGCCCGGGCCACCGCCACCCGCTGCTGCTCACCGCCCGACAGCTCGTGGGGCAGGTTGTCCCGCTTCTTGGCCAGGCCGACGAGCTCGAGCACCTGGGGCACTTGGGAGGCGATGACGTGCTTGGGTCGACCGATGACTTCGAGGGCGAACGCCACGTTCTCGAAGACGGTCTTGTTGGGGAGGAGGCGGAAGTCCTGGAACACGCAGCCGATGTTGCGCCGGAGGTAGGGGATGCGCCACTTGGCCAGGTGCCCGATCTCCTTGCCCGCCTCCCAGATGCGTCCGGAGTCGGGCATCTCCTCGCGCAGCAGCAGGCGGATGAAGGTGGTCTTGCCCGATCCCGATGGGCCGACGAGGAACACGAACTCACCCTTGTCGATCTCGACGGTGCAGTCGTTGAGGGCGACCGTAGATCCCTTGTAGGTCTTGGTGACGTTCTGGAACTTGATCATGGGGGAAGTGTCACAGTGCGAAGAGGAAACTGCCGGGCCGGGTTCCCATTCCGGACAATGCTACCCGCGCCCATCGGGCAATTGGTTCAGCCCCCCTCACCTCCGCAGACGCGGCGACCGGCTACCCGTCACCCGGCGACGCGCCGCTGCTCGGCCCGGCGCCGTAGCTCGGCCTCGATGAACGCGTCCAGGTCACCGTCGAGCACCGCCTCGACGTTGCCGGTCTCCTCGTTGCTCCGGAGGTCCTTCACCAGCTGGTACGGGGCCATCACGTAGGAGCGGATCTGGTTGCCCCACGCGTTGTCGGTCCGGTCACCCGACAACTGGTCGAGGGTGGCCTGATGCTCGGCGCGCTGCCGTTCGGCAAGTTTGGCCGCCAGCACCTGCATGGCCTTGGCCTTGTTCTGGTGTTGGCTGCGCTGGTTCTGGCACGACACCACGATGCCGGTGGGAAGGTGGGTGAGGCGGACGGCGGAGTCGGTCTTGTTGACGTGCTGGCCGCCGGCGCCGGAGGACCGGTAGGTGTCGATGCGCAGGTCCTTCTCGTCGATGTCCACCTGATCGGAGGCATCCTCGAGGAACGGGACCACGTCGAGCGACGCGAAGCTCGTCTGCCGCCGGTGCTGCGCGTCGAACGGGGAGATGCGGACCAGCCGGTGGACGCCGCGCTCGGCCGACAGCAGGCCAAAGGCGTACCGGCCCCTGACGATGAAGGTGGCCGACAGCAGGCCGGCCTCCTGGCCGGGTGTCGCCTCCTCCACCTCGAGGTCGAAGCCGCGACGCTCCGCCCAGCGCGTGTACATCCGGAGCATCATCTCCGCCCAGTCCTGTGCGTCGGTGCCGCCGGCGCCGGCGTGGATCTCGGCCACGGCGTCACCGTCGTCGTACTCGCCGGCGAACAGCGACCGCAGCTCGAGCGCGCCGAGCCGTCGGTCGAGATCGGCGAGGACGCCCTCGACCTCGGGGCGCAGGGACTCGTCCTCTTCCTCTTCGATCAGCTCGTTGAGCGTCTGGGCGTCGGACAGCTGCTCGGCCAGGCCGGCCAGGAGCTCGAGGTCCTCGGACACCCGACCGAGCTCGGTGGTGACCGATCGGGCGTGGTCGGCGTCGTCCCACAGGCCCGGCTCCGAGGCCTCCTGCTCCAACTCGGCCCGGCGCGCCTGCAGCCGGTCGGCGCCGAGGAAGTGCTCCGCCTCGCGGAGACGCTCGGACAGGGACGCCAGGGTGGCCGGCAGGTCGACACGCTCCGCTTCCGCCGCGCCCCGGCGGGGTCCGTCCGCCGCCGCCATTTCAGTTGGCGCCGTGACAGAACTTGAACTTCTTGCCGCTCCCGCACCAGCAGGGGTCGTTCCTGCCGATCTTCTCGCGATCCGACTTCACGATGGGCGCCTGGGTCTCGCCGTCGTCGGCCAGCCGGGCGCTGAGACCGGCCGGCACCCCGTTGCCCTGGGACATGACCGCCTGGGCCTGCTCGATCTCGGCCGGGGAGGCCCCGGCGAAGGCGGCGGCGATGGCGCTGTCGCCCTGGACCGGATCGTCAGCGGCCAGGTAGTCGGCCCGGTCGAGGTCCGGTTCGGCCGCCGGCTCGGACAGCACCTGCACGTGGAACACGTAGCGCAGGTAGTCGTCGCTGATCCCGTCCATGAGCTTGCCGAACATGGCGAAGCCCTCGCGCTGGTAGGCGACCAGCGGGTCCTGGTTGCCCATGGCCCGCAGGTTGATCCCCTCGCGCAGGTAGTCCATATCGGCCAGATGGTCCTGCCAGCGCTGGTCGATGATCTGCAGCATGATGTCCCGCTCGAGCTGGCGCGCGGTCTCCGCTCCGCCGGGGATGGTCTCGTCGCGCTGGTCGTACATCTCGAGGGCCTCGGTGAGGATGCTCTCGGTGATCTGACCGACGGTGGTGGCGTCGGCGAGGTCCTCGGCCACGAACTTGGTCGGGTAGTATTGGGTGATCTCGGTGATCAGCCGGGCGAGGTCCCACTCCTCCGGGTAGTCCGACGGGCACGAGGAGGCCACGACGGTGGTCATCGTGCTCTCGAGCAGCTCGACCGTCTCCTCGCGGAGGTCCTCGCCCTCGATGATCTGGTTGCGCCGGCGGTAGATGACCTTCCGCTGCTCGTTCATGACGTCGTCGTACTTGAGCACGTCCTTACGGGACTCGGCGTTCCGGCCCTCCACGGTGTTCTGGGCACGTTCGATGGCCTTCGTGACCATCTTCGCCTCGATCGGCACGTCCTCGGGGAGCGCCCGCCCCATCACCCAGTTCATGGCGCCCGTGGCGAACAGCCGCATCAGGTCGTCCTCGAGGGACAGGAAGAATCGGCTCTCCCCCGGGTCGCCCTGCCGGCCCGAGCGGCCCCGCAGCTGGTTGTCGATGCGTCGGCTCTCGTGGCGCTCGCTGCCCAGCACGTAGAGGCCTCCGAGGGCACGGACCTCCTCGCCCTCCCGCTGGCAGACCTCCTCGAACTCGGCCTCGATGGTCGCCAATTCGGCCCGTCCCTCATCGGTGGAGAGGTCGAGGCCCCGGGCCGCCGCTTCCCGGGTGGCCAGGCCCTCGGGGTTTCCCCCGAGGATGATGTCGACGCCGCGGCCGGCCATGTTGGTGGCCACCGTCACCGCCCCGACCCGGCCCGCCTGGGCCACGATCTCCGCCTCCCGGAAGTGCTGCTTTGCGTTGAGGACCTCGTGGGGGATGCCCCGCTTGTCGAGCAGGCGCGACAGGTGCTCGGACTTCGACACCGACGCCGTGCCCACCAGCACGGGCTGCCCGGTGACGCGGCGCTCGGCGATGTCGTCGACCACCGCGGCGAACTTGGCGTCCTCCGTCTTGTAGATGAGGTCCGGGTAGTCGCCACGGATGAGCGGCTTGTTGGGAGGGATGGGGACGACCGGGAGGTCGTAGGTGTTGGCGAACTCCGAGGCCTCGGTCTCCGCCGTACCGGTCATGCCCGAGAGCTTCTCGTAGAGCCGGAAGTAGTTCTGCAGGGTGACGGTCGCCCAGGTGTGGTTCTCCTCCTTGATCTGCACCCGCTCCTTGGCCTCCACCGCCTGGTGCAGGCCGTCGGACCAGCGGCGCCCGTCGAGGGTGCGGCCGGTGAACTCGTCGACGATCTTCACCTCGCCCTGGGCGACGAGGTAGTCCTTGTCCCGGCGGTAGAGCTCCTTGGCGTAGAGGGCCTGGGTGAGGTGGTGGACGTAGTTGACGGCCACGGCGTCGTAGAGGTTGCCCACCCCGAGCTGCTTCTCGACCTTCTCGATGCCGGCCTCGGTCGGGACGACGATGCGCTTCTCCTCGTCGACGTCGTAGTCCTGCTCGGCCCGGAGGGTCCGCACGATGCCGGCGAACTGGTAGTAGAGCTGCGCCGACTCCGCCGCCGGGCCGGAGATGATAAGGGGGGTGCGGGCCTCGTCGATGAGGATCGAGTCCACCTCGTCGACGATGGCGTAGTGGTGGCCCCGCTGGACCATGGCGTCGGCCGACCGGGCCATGTTGTCGCGCAGGTAGTCGAAGCCGAACTCGGTGTTGGTGCCGTAGGTGAGGTCCGAGCCGTAGGCCTCCCGCTTGGCGGCGGCGTCGTCGATGTCGGGGCCGACCCGGCCCACGGTGAGGCCGAGGAAGCGGTGGAGCTGGCCCATCCACTCCGAGTCGCGGGTGGCCAGATAGTCGTTGACGGTGACCACGTGGACCCCGTTGCCGCCGAGCGCGTTGAGATAGACGGGAAGGGTCGACACCAGCGTCTTGCCCTCGCCGGTCTTCATCTCGGCGATCCATCCGAAGTGGAGCGCCATGCCCCCCATCAGCTGAACGTCGAAGTGCCGCTGTCCGAGCACCCGCCACGACGCCTCGCGCACCAGGGCGAAGGCCTCGACCAACAGGTCCTCGAGCGTCTCGCCGTTGTCCAGACGTTGGCGGAACTCCGGGGTGAGCGCGGCCAACTCCTCGTCTGAGCGGGCCTCCATCTCCGATTCGAGGGCGTTGACCAGCGGCACGAGTTCGGCCAGCCGGCGGACTTTCTTTCCCTCGCCGGCACGGAGGACCTTCGTGAGCACGCTCATGGGCTTCCTACTCTACCGTCGCGGGTGCTCCCGTTCGGGCGGCAGGAAGCCGGGTACGGCGGAGCGGTCCCTCCTCAGGCGGTACGCACCCGCTGGTAGAGCGTCGACGCCGGCTTGACCGGACGGTGACGGGGTTGCGATCGCCCGACCACCCGGCCTTTGGTCTTCTCGAGCTGGTGCTCGAGCTTCTCCACGACGAGGTCCACGGCGACTAGGGGCGATCGGCCGGCGGCATGGGCACGAATGGTGCGGCCGTGCCCGTTGATGACCACCTCGCAGCACTCCCTGTCGGAGATGCGCGGGTTCCGCTCCTCGGAGAACCGGACCTCGGCACGCTCGAGACCCGGACAGAGGTGACCGAGCCGGCCCACCTTCTCCTCGGTGAGGGCCCGTACCTCGTCGGTCACGATTCTCCTGCCATGTGCGATGACCACGTCCACTTGCTCGCCTCCCTGGGTTTGATGTTCGGTGATTACAGGTGCTGGCGACCGGTCCTCCTGATCGGTCGTCGGGGTGAAGCGGTGTGTCGGACTGATGTCGTGAGCTGCGGGCGGCTGACCTGGTCTTTGACCCCACACTCGCCTGCAGCGGGAGTTGCGGCCGGACCCCGGCGGTGCCCGCCGTCGCCGGCGTGACACCCTGCAGGGCCGCTGATCGGCCGCGTCGCCCCGTCTCCGCCCGCCCCCGAGGGTCGGGGGCGCCGCGGGCAGGTCTTACTCCTAAGCCGCACCATGCTCAGCAACCACGAGTTGCCTTACGTGGGTCGTTTCGCCTGCGACTGGCATCGACTTGCAACCACAGACCCGCACGCAGCTCACGGGGTGAAGTGTACGCCCCCGGTTCGCGCAATTCAGAGTCCAAGGTCCCGAGTTCACAGGTTCGTCACGTCGCCGTCATTCAACGGCAACACGACCGTCCGGGTGGACCGGACCCCCGGCGTCCGCACGCAAACCCAGCTCAGAGGGCATGGATGCCGGGGGCGGGCCGCCGGTGTCGGGGACGGCGACGCCCCGGCTGCGGCCCGTCAGGCCGGGCCGACCTGCAACTGGAGCTTGATCTCGTCGAGCACGGGGATGGGGCCCGGGTCGATCCCCTCGTGGCCGGCCAGATGAAGCGAGACGAAATCGCCGATGAGGGCCAGGTCGAGCAGCTGGGCGAGGTCTCCCTCGCCGGCCGCCCGCACCTCCAGCACGTCCGCCACCACCTCGAGCATGACGTCCACCACCAGGTCGACCCGGCGGCTCACCTGGGGGTGCTCGGCGTCGTGTCGCAGATTGACCAGCGTGATGAGCTGCCGGGTGGCATCGCCGTGCTGCCCCCAACCTGCCACCTCGTTGTGGCAGAGCTCGGGGTAGACGTTGTAGAACGCCGGGCACTTGGCGTTCTCGTTGATCTGGGCCTTCCACCGGAGGGCGGCGGCCGCCCCGAGGTCGCCGGAGCTGAAGATGAGCGGGATGGTTCGCCCGATCCGGCGCGCCAGGTCCTGGGCCCGGCTACCGGGACGGATCAGCTCGTCTCGCCGGGCCCGTAGCTGGTCGATCGCCTGATCGACCCACTGGAGCGCCCCGGGGAAGAGCCCGATCTCCTCGAGCAGCGCCAGCGGGGGGATGGCCATGGCCCCGAGGGCGGCGCGGGGTTGGGGGATGTCGGTCGGCACCGGCACGACCGGCACGTCCCACTCGCCGGCCAGGTTGGAGAGGGCGCCGCCCCCGGCCACCACCACCAGGGCGGCCCCCGCCTCGTAGGCGCTCGTCGCCGCCTCGAGTATCTCCTCGGTGTCACCGGAGAACGACATGGCGAACACGAGCGAGCCGGTGCCCACGTAGTCGGGTGGCTCGTACCCCTTGACCACCGTGACCGGGACCGGCATGAAGGGGGCGGCAGCGGCCATCAGCACGTCGCCGGCGATCCCGCTCCCGCCCATGCCCAGGACCACCACGTTCTCGACCCGCTCGCGCTGGGGCAGGCCCGCAAGCCCCCGCGCCGCCGACACGGCCGCTTCGACCTGCTCGGGGAGACCGGCGGTGGCGCTCCACATGTCGAGGGTGTCCACCGGCAACGGGGAGGGATGCGTGACCGTCGGGCCGGTGCCCGATGACGTGGTCACGACCCGCTGCCCTCGCCGGTCCGCACGGCGTCGCCGGCGTCGGCCCTGGCCATGAGGCGGGCGTGCTCGGTCTCGTCCACCGCCGTGGCCTCGTCGATGAGCATCACGGGGATTCCGTCGCGCACCTCGTAGCTACGGTGGAGACGGGGGTTGTAGAGGCGGTGCTCGTCGGCGAAGTACAGCAGCGGCCCCTTGTCCTCGGGACAGGCCAACACGGCCACCAGCAGCGGGTCAAGCGTCATGAGGCACTCCTCTCTCGTCGGTCGTCGCTGTCGTCGCTGTCGTCGCGGCTCGGCGGCACACGGTCCGGGGGCGCGTGTACCTCCACCGTTCAGGCACGGGCCAGCCGCTCGATGTCCGCCTGGAGCTCGGCGACGTGCTCGGCGCACGCCGCCTCGTCGGGCGCCTCCACGTTGAGGCGCAGCAGCGGCTCGGTGTTCGACGGGCGCAGGTTGTACCACCACTCACCCCGGTCGACGGTCAGCCCGTCCAGCCGATCGGTCGTCCCGAGTCGGCCTCCGGCCGCGTCCACCTCGGCCGCCAGACGATCGACGGTGGCGGCCGGATCGTCGACGGTGGTGTTGATCTCCCCGGAGTCGGCATACCGGCGGAACGGCTCCAGGAGGACGGAGAGCGGGGAGCCGGTGGTGCTGAGCAGCTCGAGCACCACCATGGCGGCGATGATGCCGGAGTCGGCCCGGTAGTTGTCGCGGAAGTAGTAGTGACCGGAGTGCTCACCCCCAAAGATGGCGCCCGTCTCGGCCATGACCTGCTTGATGTAGCTGTGGCCCACCTTGGTCCGGATGCCCACGCCGCCCTGTTCGGCGATGACCTCGGGGACCACCCGCGAGCAGATGCAGTTGTAGAGCACGGTCGACCCCGGGTGCTTGGCCAGCATGGACGACGCCACGAGGGCGGTGGTGAGGGAGCCCGAGACGGGTTGGGCCTGCTCGTCGACCAGGAAGACTCGGTCGGCGTCACCGTCGAAGGCGAGGCCGACGTCGGCCGCGGCACCGAGCACGGCCTTCTTGAGGGGCACCAGGTTCTCGGGCTGGATCGGGTCGGCGGGATGGTTGGGGAAATTGCCGTCCAGCTCGGGAAAGAGGATCTCGACCTCGAAGGGGAGGCCTTCGAACACTTTGGGGGCGACCAGGCCCCCCATCCCGTTGGCCGTGTCCGCCACCACCCGGAGGGGACGGAGGGCGCGCACGTCGACAAAGGAACGGACGTGCTCGGCGTAGGCGTCGAGCACGGAGCACTGCTCCAGGGGCGCCAGCGCGGCCGGGTCCAGCTCGGGGGGACCGGCGGCGCCCCACTCGTCGAGCAGCGCTTCGGCGGTGGCCTGGATCTCGGCGAGGCCGGTGTCGCGTCCGATCGGGCGGGCGCCGGACAGGCAGAGCTTCAGACCGTTGTAGCGGGCCGGATTGTGGGACGCGGTGAACATCGCCCCCGGTGCGTCGAAGCTGCCGGCGGCGAAGTAGAGGAGGTCGGTGGAGGCCAGTCCGAGGTCGACCACGGCGACCCCCTCGGAGCGGGCCCCGTCGGCGAAGGCGCGGGACAGCTCGGCCCCCGACTCGCGCATGTCCCTGGCCACCAGCAGGGTCGGCCCGCCGGTGAAGCGCGCGACGGCCATGCCGATGGCCCGGAATTGCTCGGCGTTGAGCTGGTCGGGGACCACCCCCCGGATGTCGTAGGCCTTGAAGACGTCGGAGAGGCTGGTCATGGCCGGGCCATCCTAGCCAGCCCGCCCGCCGTGATCGGAGGGTGCGCGCGCCGCGGGCGTCCCTCTTCCCCGAAGGGAGCCCGCCCGCCGCCTACCCTGGCGGGGACACCCCGACGCTGCTCGTGCGCCGGGGACGGATGACGGAACGGAGGCCAGGATGGAGACGCTCCGGCCGGGGAGGCGATAGCGGTGCGGACCACGCCGGGGCCGGCCGCGCCTGGCGGCGGGGGAACGGAACCGTCCACCACGTGGTGGACGCATGTGACCCAGCCGCTGGCCACCGACGGCAGCGCGCTCAACAACGTGATCCGAGAGCTCAGCCGGGAGGCGGCCGGCCACGGGATCCGCTCCGCCGTCGCCGGGTCGGACAACCGGGGGTACGTCTTCCCCGACGCCGAACTGCTGCCGGTCGACTTCACCCGGTACCTCCCCCGCGAATACCTCCTCCGACGCGAGCAGCTGGTGGACACCGTCACGGGGCGACTGTCGCTCGGCCGCTCCGCCGTCGCCCGGCTGTACCGGCCGGTGGCCGAGGCACTCGACGCCACCAGCGGGCCGGTCATCGTCCACGACGGCCTGCTCGGCGCGGCCGGACTGGCCACCATCCGGGAGCGCCATCCGGACCGACCGCTTTACCTGTACGTGCACAACAGCCTCTCGAGGAGCTACTCGCGAAGCGAGCTCCGTCGATTCGTCTCCCTGTGCGAGGCGGTCATCTGCGTGAGCGGCTCGGTGCGCGACGCCATCGCCACCCGCCTCGGGTCCCACCCGGCCAGCGAGCGGCTGGCGGTCGTCCTCAACGGGGTGGACACGGACCGGTTCTCACCCGCCGGCGGGCCGTCCCTCGACGGCCCGCAGCCCGACGGTCCGCCGCCCGACGGGCCGTCCATCCTCTTCGTCGGGATGATGACCGAGTTCAAGGGGCCGCACGTCCTGATGGACGCGCTCCGCCTGCTCCACGGCCGCGGCGTCGACTGCCCGGCCACGTTCCTCGGCAGCTTCACCCACGCCGAGGGACTCGGGCTCTCGTCCTACGAGGAAGCGCTCCACCAGGGTGCTCGTGCGCTCGGGCCCGATGTCCGGTTCCGCCCCTTCGTCCCCAACACCGAGCTGCCCGAGGTCTACCGGCGGCACTCGATCCTCGTCGTGCCGTCACAGTTCGACGACCCCTGCCCGCTGGTCCTGTTCGAGGGCATGGCCTGCGGACTGGCGGTGGCCGCCTCGCGGCGGGGCGGGATCCCCGAGATCGGCGGGGACGCCGTCCGCTACTTCGACACCGCCGACCAGCTCGCCGACGCACTGGCGCCGCTGGTCTCGGACGCGGCCGTCCGGGCGCGCGCTGGCGACAGGGCCCGGGAGCGCGCACTCGAGCTGCCGTGGTCGCGGACGTTCGAGGCCCTCCGGTCGATCGTCGGGCCCGGGTGAGCCGTGCCGTGACCGGTCAGTCGTCGAGGCCACCGGCCAATAGGGCCACCACGTCGTCGGCCATGGCCGAGCACAGCTCGGCGAGCCGTCGCATCCGGTCGGCCACGTCGACCGACTCCAGCAACGCCTGACGGTCGACGGGACCGAGCGGGGCGAGCTCGCAGAGCTGCCAGCCGATCTCCTCGGCGGTCCCCGACACCTCGAGGTCCGGCGCGAGCGCCGGGACGTCGCCGAGCTCGGAGAGGAGCGATCGCAGCCGCCGCACCGAGCCCTCCGCCTCCGAGAGGAGCGGGTCGGACGACCCGTCGTCGGCCGGGTGACCCGGGAGCTCCGTCACCACGGCCCGAGGGTACGGGTCGTCGGGGAGCCAGCGCCGCACGCGCACGCGACGCATCCCGCGGGCCAGCACCACCATCCGCCCGTCCTCGAGGGCGGCGGCGTGCACGATGCGCGCCACGGTCCCGACGTCCAGGCGCTCGTCCCCACCGCCCACCTCGGACCCGCGGGCGATCAGCACCACGCCGAATTCGCCGTCCCCGGCGAGGCAGTCGGCCAGAAGCGCCCGGTAGCGCTCTTCGAACACGTGGAGGGGGAGCTCCGCCGTCGGGAACAGCACGGTCGAGAGGGGGAACATGCCGAGGGACCGGCTTGGCACCGGCACCGGCTCAGGAGGTCGGGCCGGCGTGGGCGCGGCGCCGACGCGAACGGCGGGACCGGCGCTCGGCGACGGCCAGGGCCACCGCGACTACCAACGCCACCAGCGTGATGGCCTCCCCCGCCTCGTCCGAGGCCGTGCTGGCGTAGTGCAGCGTCACGTCGTGGCTGGTCGGCACCACCACCATGAGGTTGGGAGCGACGCGCCACGGCCCGTCCGCCCCGCTCGCCTCCCAGTTCGGGAAGTACGACGTCTTGACCTCGACGGGCGTGCCGGTACGGCTCACGTGGAAGGACACCGCGTCGTCGGTCTGCGAGACGTCGGTGACCGACGTGGCCGGCTCGGGGACGGCAGTGGGGGTCTTGTCCCCGACGGGCACCCGGTTCCACGACGAGGGTCCGTCGGCGGCGGGGACCACGTCCCACCGGGACGGGTCGTCGTACCACGACACCGCCGGGGCGAGCCAGCTGCTCTGGCTCGGCCCGACCCCCTGCCACACCACCGGCCGGTCGGCCAGCGGCTGGACCAGCGACGAGTCGCTGACCTCGTAGACCTTCCAGGTGGTGTCGAGGGCCTCGCCGTTGTAGCTCGAGCTCCATGGGCCGGAGGAGGCGACCTCGGTCAGGTCCGGGTCGGTGGCGGCAGCGTGCTCGACGGTCGTCGATGCGGCGAGGAAGTATTTCACCCCCAACTGCTGGAGGTGCTGGATGCCGAGCGGGACGTCGAGGCCGCCGTAGGGCAGGCCGACCACGGCGTCCGAGGGCGAGACCGACAGCTCGTTCTGGTTGATGAAGTGGAACGGCGTGGTGGTGGACGACTCGAACAGCAGCCCCTCCATCGAGTCGACACAGCCGTTCGTCCAGTACGGCAGCAGCATCAGGGACATGGTGGTGCCGAACCGGTTGAGCGACGGGTCGTACTCCCACATGGCCCGCCCGCATCCCCGCTGGCTCCCGACCTTGGCCATCATCTGGACGACCGCGTGGTACTCGGGGTAGTCAGGCTTCCCCTGGTACCCGGAGTAGTTCCACTCGGCCCAGGCGCTCGGCTGGTCCGCCCCGACAGTCACGCCCACCCGGGCGAGTGCCGACGCCGGCAGCACCAGTGGGGGAACCACCGCCAGGCAGGCCGCGGCCAGGGCGATGATCGGCCCCACCACCGAGCCGGGCGGGTTGCCGCCCGGGGTCGGGCGCCGGAACCGGCTGATCCGGGCCCCGGGCCGCCACGGCATGCCCTCCACGTGGCCCAGCCGCTCGCGGATGAGCAGTACCCACTGGTCCAGCCGTCGGCGGCGGTGCCACCGGGATACGGCGGCCACGGTCTCGGCCAGTGCATACCCGGCCATGAGGTAGAGGCAGAGGAACCAGAACGGGATGAACCGGGCGTTGTAGAGCTTGTTGGCCGGATCCAGGCAGACGGCGGCGGCCGAGAACGCCGCCATCACCACCAGGAAGAGTGCGAACCGGTTGCGGCGGAGGACCATGGCCACCAGCCCGACCAGATCGGCGATCAGCACCCACCGTGCCGAGGCCGGGAAGAGCAGGTGGGGGAAGCCGAGCACCTTGGTGTAGCCCATGTTGGTCGTAAAGGCCTGCTCGGCGGCGAACGGGACGAGCCACCAGGCGGCGAGGCCGACCCCGACCGCGCCGGTCACCATCGACCAGGCCAGGCGCCGCGACCACCGCCGGCGCGCCAACCGCCCCCGCAGACCGGCATGGAGGCTCCGGACCACGTCGGCATCGATCAGGAGCCAGACGGCGGCGGCGGTAGCGGCGAAGAGCGCCGGCAAGAGGTGGCAGAGCAGGGTCACGGCGAAGAGCACGCCGCCCAGCGCCCGGTGTCGCCCGGTGCGAAGGCCGCTCACCCACACGCCGAGGAACAGCAGGGCGAACGAGATGCTCAGCGAGAACGAGAACTCGCCGGCCAGGGTAGAGAGGATGTTGCCCCCGTAGATGGTGAAGCTGGGCTCGAACAGGAACGGGAGGGTGGCGGCGGCCAGGCATCCCGGCCCCGGGTCCCGCAGGCCGGCCAGCCGGCCGAAGGCCCAGGCGCAGGCCGGCAGGGTGAGCGTGCCGAGCACGGTCACCAGCTTGAAGGCGACGTCGTAGGAGACGACGGCGTTGAACAGCACGGTGATGAGGCCGGGGAGCGGGAAGTAGAAGGTGTAGAGGGGGAACCCGTCGTACCAGTCGGGGTCCCATCCGGTGAGCTGGCCGTGGGTCAACAGGTTCGACTTGAGGAAGGCCGGCAGCATCACGTGGGCCCCGGTGTCACCGCCGGCCGTGGTGGTGTTCTCGAGGAGCAACGACGGATGGAGCTGGCTGAGCGCCACCAGCGTCACGCCAAGGACGACGGCCAGGTTGGCCCACCCGGGCCACGCGGACCTCCGGATCATCCGGTGCAGGAGGGCGGGTGGCCCCGGCGGCGGCGCCAGGTGCACGTCGGCCGGGGGCGTAGCGACGGGTGCGACGTCGACTGGCGCGCTCATCGCAGCACCGCTCCGGTACCGAGAGCCACCGGGACCACCGCGGCCGCCACCGCCACCAGGTTGAAGCTGGCATGGGCGACCATGTTCATCCCCAGGCGACCCGTCCGGTAGGCGACGACGGAGAGGATGACCCCGAACGTCGCCAGGCCGATGAACTGGAGGGACTCGTCGTGCGCCAGGCCGAAGAGCACACCCGTGGTAAGGATGGCGAGCGCCGGCCCCACCCAGCCCCCGAAGGTGCCGAACAGGCGGGCCAGGGCCCGCAGCAGCACGCCCCGGAAGAACAGCTCTTCGAAGAAGGGGGCCCCCACCACGGTGAGGATGGCGATCACCGTGTAGCCGGCACCGTGGGACCCTCCGGTGAGCCGCTGGCTCGGCGCATTGAACCGCTGGGAGAAGTTGTGCACGTGGTGCGAGATCGGCACGTACATCAGCGCCACCAGGACCTGGCCACCTACCCCGATGGGGATGCCGACCAGGTCCACAAGACGGAACCGCAGGCCCATGTCTCGGACGATGCTCTTGGTGCCGCGAGCGCTGCTGGCCAGCCAGGCGGACCCGAAGAACCCGGCCCACAGCCCGAGCAGGGTGGAGATGATGTACCAGGTGGGAGGCTCGCTGAGGCGGGCGATGGCGCTGAGCGAGTGGAGCTGCCCGGCGGCCTCGGCGGCGACCGTGGCGAAGACGGCGGCGAGCACTTGCCCACCGAGGAAGCCGAACGCGGCGAAGAGGAGCCACGTCCACCCCGCAGCCCGGGTCTCGGGAGCGACACCGGCCGCCAGCTGCTGGCCGAGCGAGCCGGGCAGGGCGAGCGCTCCGGGCGCTCCGGGCGACGGCTCGGGCCGGCTGACCGGGGGCGCGACGGGCGGCGGGGGCGGGGGTGACGTGGGTGGCGGGGGCCACGGACCGGCGGCGTCGGGGGGCACGGCCGGACCCACGTGGAGGGGTGGCTCCGTCGAGCTTCCGGTCGCGCCGGTGGTAGCGCCGGTCACGTGGTCCGCCCCCTGTTCGGACCGCTCGATCACCCTCCCACGATACCGACGGATCCCGGCTGGGAGGCGGCAGCCGCCGGACGGCCGGGGCGATGCGTCACCGGTGGCCACCTGCGCATAGCATGGAGAGGTGACTCCGCCCAATCCCAACGTGCCCAACGGTCCTGCCGGTCCCGGCGGATCCGGGCCCGAGCTTTCCGGTCAGAACAAGAACCGGATGCTCCTCTACGTAGTGATCGCGGTGGCCTTCCTGGCCGTGCTGGTCGTCCCGAACCTGGTGCACAAGTCGAACACCCACACCCTCGGCTACAACTCGTTCCTCAGCGACATCCAGAGCAAGCAGATCACGACGGCCACGGTGGACCAGACCTCCGGGGTCATCACCGGCCAGCTGGCGAACGGCGCCAGCTACACCGCCAACGGCCCCAATCCGGTGACGGACTCGGAGCTGGCGGCGCTCAAGCCGCTCGGATCCGACTACAAGCTGGTCACCCCCACCACGAACCCCCTGGTATCGCTGCTCTGGTACCTCGTGCCCTTCGCCCTCATCCTCGGCGTCTTCTACTTCATCAGCCGCAGGGCCCAGGGCCAGATGGGCAGCATCATGTCCATCGGGCGTTCGAAGGCCAAGCTCTACTCGACCGAACGTCCCTCGACCACGTTCGACGACGTGGCCGGCTACGACGGGGTCAAGCTCGAGATCAGCGAGGTGGTGGACTTCCTCAAGACGCCGGCCCGCTTCAAGGAGATCGGCGCGCGGATCCCGAAGGGCATCCTGCTGGTCGGACCTCCCGGCACCGGTAAGACCCTGCTCGCCCGGGCCGTGGCCGGCGAGGCCGGCGTGCCGTTCATGTCGGTCAGCGGCTCCGACTTCATGGAGATGTTCGTCGGGGTCGGCGCCAGCCGGGTCCGCGACCTCTTCGCCACCGCACGCAAGCAGGCACCGGCCATCGTGTTCATCGACGAGATCGACTCGATCGGTCGCAAGCGGGGGGCCGGACTGGGCGGGGGCCACGACGAGCGTGAGCAGACCCTCAACCAGATGCTGTCGGAGATGGACGGCTTCGACCCGACCGAAGGCATCGTAGTGATGGCGGCCACCAACCGGCCCGACATCCTGGACGCCGCCATCCTGCGGCCGGGACGCTTCGACCGCCAGATCGTGGTGCCCCTGCCCGACCTCGAGGAACGCCTGCCCATCCTGCAGGTGCACTGCAAGGACAAGCGGATCGATCCGACCGTCGACCTCGGGACGGTGGCGCGCGGCACGCCGGGCATGAGCGGTGCCGATCTGGCCAACCTGGTCAACGAGGCCGCGCTGTACGCCGTCCGCCGAGGGTCGAAGGTCATCCAGAACATCGACTTCGAGGCGTCGCGCGACCGGGTCCTCATGGGTCAGCGGCGCGAGAGCCTGGTCCTGTCGGGCGCAGAAAAGGAGCGGGTGGCATTCCACGAAGGTGGCCACGCCGTCCTGGCCTACGTGCTGCCGGACGCCGATCCCGTGCACAAGGTGACCATCCTCCCGACCGGCATGGCGCTGGGCGTGACCATGCAGCTCCCCATGGAGGAGCTGCACATCCACTCCCGCCAGCACATCGAGGACTCCCTCGCCGTGCGGATGGGAGGGCGGGCCGCCGAGCTCCTCGTCTATGGCGACCTCTCCACCGGCGCCAGCAACGACCTGGTCGGCAACACCGAGCTGGCCCGCAAGATGGTCCGCGAATGGGGCATGAGCGACAAGATCGGCCCCATGGCCTGGGGGTCCCAGGGACAGGTGTTCCTGGGCGAGGACCTCATGCACACCCGGGACTATTCCGAGCACACGAGCCAGATCATCGATGACGAGGTCGAGCTCATCCTCCGGGGCCAGGAGGAACGGGCCCTCGAGGTGCTGGCACACCACCGCGGCGGTCTCGACGCGGTGGCCCGTGCCCTGCTCGACGAGGAGACCATCGACGGCGAGACCGTGGGTCGGTTGGTGGACACCGCCTATGGGCGTCCGGTGCACGAACACGGCGTGAAGATGGTGCCGCCCATCTTCGTGGCGTCGCAGCACGGCCCGACCGGGGCGGGGGACGCCGACGGGCCGCCGGACGACACGCCGGACGGCACCGGTCAGCGAACCGCTCCGGCGTCGGCGGCCGCGGCCCACGACGCCGCGGCCTCCGGACCGGTGAGCGAGACCGTCTCGGGCACCGCCCACGCCAGCGACCAGTCGGAGGCCGCCGGGCCGGCCGACAACGGTCAGGGGGCCGAGGGCCGGGTGGACTCACCGTGGCCCCCTCCCCCGCCGCCCCCCAACGGGCACTGGCCCCACGCCCCGTCACCCATGCCGGCCCAGCCCGCACCCGGTCACTGGCCCCAGCAGGCGCCGTGGCCGCCGCCGCCGCCCACCTCGCACTAGTCGCGCTCCTGTTCGCGGCGGTCGCACGTTCCTCGGATCACCACGAGCGTTTCGCGCTCGCCGCGCCGCTCGGGTCGTCCGGTCGGCGGCCTTGGAACGGGCCGCGCCGGCGCTGACCGACTGCGGCTAGCCGCCGGTGACGGGGAACCCGGTCGAGGAGACCACGCCGGGCGCCCCCGAGGGGCCGCTGTCCTCCTCGACGGCGACCGGCTGCGAAGCCGACACCGACAGGACTTCGACACCGCTGACCTGCGAGCGACCGAGCACCGTGACCTCGTCGGGCGGCACGGTGAACATGGCCACCGGGGCGGTCCGATCCAGCCGGTTGACCTGGACCCGGGCCGGTGCCGATCCGGGGTTGGCCACGGCCAAGCTCTCGATGGTGGCGCCCGCCGTGCCCGGCACGCCGCTCGAACCCGGCCCGGGGACGAGCCAGCCGTCGGCGGTCGTGGCGGTGCCGGAGGACGAGCCCCACAGCGGGGGCGTCGCCGACGCCGATGCCTCGACCGAGCGGCCGACGACGATGGGCCCCGTGGCGGTGACCGTCACCGAATAGGGGGTCTGCTGGGGAAGCCCGGACCCGGTGGCGGAGAACTCGGCCACGGACTGGGGGGGCACCGCCACCCTCCTCGGGACCACCGAACCCGCCGGCACGCCGAAGCTGAAGGTGGCCGCGACCGGGCTCGTCCCGGGATTGCCCAGGCTGAATGTGACCGATGACCCGGTGGTGGCCGTGGTCTGGGCGAACCGCCACGTGGTCGACAGCGCCGGCGACCCGAGCCGCAATGACACCCCTCCGCTCGCTCCTGACGAGTGCTGCTGGAACTCGGTGCCGACCAGGGCACCCGCCTCTGCGCTCACCAGCGTGGTGATGTCCGGCGCGTCCTGCACGAAGTCCCCCACGTTCTCGTCCACCAGCTGGCCGGGAGGAACGGTCAGGCCCTGGTACTGCTGCGGCGCCACCAGGCCGGTGGAGGTGAGGAAGGAGACGTTCACCACCGACTGGCTGGCCGTCGGGTTGAACAGCGAGAGGGTGAGGGAGTCACCCGACGAGGTGGATCCTCCCGCGAACGACCATGACGGCGAGGTCTGGGTCGCGCAGGGTGCCGTGCTCCATCCGTTGGGTCCCGAGACCACCTGGGTAGCCACCACCCCCCCGCCGGCGAAGGCGAACGAGGACGCGGTGTCGCCACCCGGCAACCCGGTGTCGGGGTTCACCGCCAGGGTGCCGAGAGGCGGCACCGACAGGGCGCGCTGCACGGTGGGCACCGTCCCGTTGCCTGCGGCCTGACCGATCGAGGTCATCGTGGCGCGCACCGGCTTCGGCGTCGAGTTGGTGAGGTAGACGGCGGCGGTCGCCAAGGCCCCGACCCCCGAGGCACAGAAGGCCGATGACGAGTACGCGCCGACCGGCGCCACCGGAACGCCGTCACCCGACGCCGGGGCGGTGGGGGCGGCCGGGGCCGGGGACACCGCGTCGACGACGGCGACGGCGACGACTACCGCGATGACAACGGCGAGGGACACCCACCGACCGGCGAGGGGGTGTGGCTCACGGCGTGGCACGCGTCCCCGGTCGGGCTGGCCGGCCCGACCGGGGACGGCGCCCGGCTCCGCCGGCAAACCCGTCGTGTCAGCCCCGGTCACGACACCGCTCCCGACGGCTCCGGTGCCGCGACGTCCGGCGCCGCCGATGGGCCGTCGACCCCGCCGGTGGGATGCCGGACCCGGGCCCGACGCCGGCGCCACCGGAGCGACCGGGGGCGCCGGACCCACAGTGCGGCGACGACCACCAGCCAGGTGACGACGGATGCCAGGAACGAGAGCGGCACGACCAGGCCGCCGTCGAATCCGAGCACGCCCGTACCGGCCGTGGTCACCCGGTACTTCGCCGCCCAGCCGAACGAGGACGATCGGGGCGCCGTCCCCCCGGCGGTGGTGAGCGTCCACCGGCCGGCCGGCGCCAGGGCGGCCAGCACGGTGCCCACCGAGAGCGGGCCGCGGAACGAGCGGGAGGCGGCCGGGCCTGGCAGAACCGGTACCGCACCGTGGACGACGCCCGATCCGGGCGGACCACCCAGTGCCCCTCCCGCCGTCCCGGCCCCGGCGGCGGAGGTCGTCGGAACCTCCGCCCGTTCGGGCAACCAGTCGGCGTTGGCGTACACGGTGATCCCCGTCCCGGAGATCACCTGGCTGAGGTCGAGCTGGCGGCCGAGCGCCGGCGCCAGGTCCGCCGGCACCGGGTACGACTCCGGAGACTGCTCGCCGGCGATCTCGGGAGCCAGCGACGTGAGGAGCACCACGTAGCGCACGCCGGCCGGCGCCAGCATGCGGCCCAGCAGGTCGGTCCGGTCAGAGCGCGCCAGGTCGACCGCTGTGTCGAGTCCGGACGCCGGACCCGGTCCGGCCGCGTTCCACAGCCATCGGGCATCGGGCTCGCCGTCTTCGGACGTGGCGTAGGCCAGCCCGTCCCCGGCGCTCCAGGATCCCTGGTTGAGCGACCGGGGATCCCCGAGCCACAGCACCCGGAACGACCCGGTGGCCGTCTTGGCGTTCATCCACGCCACCGACTGGCTGAAGTCGATGAACGGCAGGTCCCAACGCCCGGGCAGGGCCGACACCAGCGTGGGCAACCCGCCGAGCACCACCGCCCCGGTCGCCACCACCGAGACCAGCTGCCGCCACCCGAACTCGGCGGCCCGCAGGTCCTCCTCGAAGGCGGCCACACCGAGGCCGATGGACGCAGCCGTGGCGGCGGCGGCGGGGCCGAGCAGCACCAGCGGGTCAACGGCCATGCCGCCCGTCCAGCCGCGGCCGCTGGCCCATGCGAACAGCCAGAACACCAGCGCCACCGTCCAGAGACGGCCGGCCCACCGGAACCGCTCGCCGCGTGCCAGCACCAGCGGCACTGTCGCCGCCACCGCGAACCCCCACGCCAGCGGCGACGCCCCGATCGGCCCGATGGCGAACCGCAGGAGCGACCCCCATGACGCCGCACCCGACGCCGGAAAGGGGACGCCGAAGACGGCCACCGCACCCCGGCCGGCGGACACGGTCCCGACCACCCACGGCAGGCAGATCACCGCGGCCACCACGGTCGCACCGAGGGCGAGGGCGAGGGCCCGGCCGGTGGCGCGCCACTCGCCGAAGACGATCGAGGAGGCGACCAGGGCGACGGCGGTCAGCACTACCACGACGGCCGCAGCCGGGACGAACGAGACCAGCACGGCCTCGAGGAGCCCGAGGGCGCACACCCGCCGAACAGTCCGGTGGCGCGCCAGCCAGGCGGACAGCCGCCACCGACCGGGCGGGGACGAGCCAGCGGGCCGGTCCGCATCGAGGGCACCCCCCGAGCCCGGACCGGTGGCGGTGGCGGTGGCGGTGGCGAAAGGGGTGAGGCCGGTGGCGCGGCACAGGAGGGCCGTCACCCAGGGGGCGGCGGCGTAGACGACCAGGGCGTCCCAGCGCCCCTGGGACAGCGCGTCGTAGGGCAGGGCCATGGCCAGGTACGCGAGCCCAGCGACGAGCGCGGCGCGCTGCGAGCCGAACGGTCGCAGCAGGCGTAACCCGCCCCAGGCGCCGAGCGGGAGGCAGGCGAAGATCAGCACCTTCTGGGCCAGCCCCATGCCGCCCAGCAGCACCGTGCCGACCAGCCCGGTCAGAGCCAGGGCCGGCGATGCCGGCGCCGTGGTCCCCACACCGGAGGGGTGCCAGCCGGTGGCGAACTGGGCGAACGTCGCCGACCAGCTCGGGAAGGGCACGAACTGGCCCACCACCGGGAGCCCACCGGTCACCACGCCCCGCGTCCCGATCAGGACCACCAACGCTGCCACCGACCATACGATGAGCCGGACCCGTCCGCTCAGCCGCCCGCGGACCGGTCGGGCAACCACCGGCGCCGCGGGACCACGGCTGCGCTCCGAGGTACCAGAGGCGTCCGCGAGGAGCGGGACCGACGGGTCCCGCACGGCTGGCAAGCTGACGGCGGTGACGGCTGCGGCGAACTGGGCGCTGTCCTCGGCGGCCGCCAACTCGTCGGCGTGGGCGCCGTGGAAGCCGTGCTGGAAGACCCGCCGGCCGTAGGCGGCGAGCCGTGCACTGCCCCCGACCTGGAGCAGGCGGATCTCCTTGTCCCCGATCCTCCGGTGGGCCTTCAGCTCCTTGCGCTGCGTGCGAATCGTCGAGAGGCGACCGAGGTTCCACCGCCAGGCGGCGGCGACGGCCCGGACCCGTGCCCGGTTGCCCGCGAGCTCGGCCACGAACACCTCACCCAGGGCGAGGACCACCACCTGGGGAAGTACCCGGGCGAGATGGAACGGGCCATAGCACTTGAGGACCGCCAGGAGCTCGTGACGCCGCTGCAGCTCCTGGAGGGTCACCGGTCGGTCCGGCGGCTCGTCCCCGCCGGCAGTGAGCAGCGTCGGCTCGACGGGCCGCGAGCCTGAGGCCAGCTCCTCGCGGTGGCGGACCCGGGCATCGGGCGCCACGATGACGCGGGCTCCGACCACCTGGGCGCGCCAGCACAGGTCGAGGTCTTCGCCCATGGCGACGATCGAGGGGTCGAAGCCCCCGAGCTCCACGAAGAGGTCGGCCCGGATCAGGGTGACCCCGCCCGGCGCCACGAAGACGTCGCGGACCGCGTCGTGCTGCCCGTGGTCGATCTCGTGGGGATGGACTCGGTCGACGACCGAACCGCCCTTGTCCACCGTCATGCCGACGTGGACAAGCCGCTCGGGGTCGTCCCAGCTCACCACCTTGGGCGAGACAATCCCCGCATTGGACCGGAACGCCTCTTCGACCATCAGGTGGACGGCGTCGGGGAAGGGGGCCACGTCGTCGTGGCACAGCAGGAAGTAGTCCGCCCCGGCCACCATGGACTGGACCTCGTCAGCGGTGGCCCCGAATCCCCGGTTCTCCTCGAACCGGCGAACGTAGGCGGTCGGGAGCACGGCGGCGACCCGGGCGGTGAGGTCCTCGGTGCTGCCGGCGTCGAGTACCAGTACCGACAGCTCCGCGTAGTCCTGCGAGGCGAGCGACGCCAGCGTCTCTTCGAACCACGGACCGGGATCGTGAGCCACGACGACGGCGACGACCGGCGGAGCCAGGGTTTCCATCAGACGGGAGAGGCTATCGGGCCGGGGCGGCCGTGCGGTGGCTCCCCAGCTCGAAAGAACACACCGTCTCCGTGGGCCGGCAGTCGCTCAGGTGCTTGCAACTGTTTAATACTGCGGATACACTTGTATTCATCGGAGCCGGGGCAGTCGCCCCGGATCCCACATGCAGCAATCGCCGCCGGAACGAAGGAGCGCACGATGCCAGAATTCAAGAAGCCGGAGATCAAGATGCCGGGGCTCAGCACCGACGTCACCAAGGCGGCCAAGGACATCGCCGCCGTCGCCAGGGACGCCACCTACGTGGTCATCGGAGCCGGCGTGCTGGGCTTCCAGCGGGCCCAGGTCCGGCGCCAGGAGCTTCGTAAGAGGTTGGCCGACCCCAAGACGGGCGTCGAGGACGCGGTCACCCAGGTGCGCAGCGACCTCGGCGATGCCCTCCACGACCTGAGTGGTGCGCTGCACTCGGTGGACACGACCGTCGAGGGCGCGCTGCAACGGCTCGAGGTCATCATCGAGCGGCTCGAGGCGGCCGTGGCACCGCTCGAGGACCGACTCCCGGCCCAGGCCCGCGATCTGGCCAAGCAGGCCCGCGCCCAGGCCAGGGGCGCCCGGAGCCAGCTCCGCTCGCGGATCCCGACGGCCGCCGCCTGACCGCCTGACCGCCTGACCGCCTGACCGCCTGACCGGTCGGTCCGTCCGGCCCGGCCGGACGTTCACCACCAGGTCGGCGCTCGCTCCGAGAGAGAACGGCCCGCTCCCTGCGGGCCGTTCTCCGCGTCCGGAGACGTGACGGGCCGGGGCACGGGCCGGCGGCCCGGACGGGAGCGGGAGATGCCCGCTCAGTCGGCGTGGTCGCGCCAGTAGGCCAACACGTCGGCCAGGGTCTGCTCGAGGGGGATCTCCGGCTTCCATCCGGTGGCGCTCGTCAGGCGCGACGGGTCACCCCGCAGGACCGGGACCTCCACCGGGCGGACCAGCAAGGGGTCGGTCTCGAACTCGAGCGAGGTGCCGGCCAGCCCGAGGAGCCCGTCGGCAATCGAACGGATCGAGACGTCGCGACCCGAGCACACGTTGTAGACCTCGCCGGGGGTCCCGCACTCGATGAGGAGCCGGTAGGCACGCACCACGTCGCGCACGTCCGTGAAGTCGCGCCGGGCTGACAGGTTGCCGACCGCCATGGTGGTGGCGCCACGCAGCTCCGCCTCGACGATGCGCTTGGCCAGGGCCGGCACGGCGAAGTTGGGGCTCTGGCCCGGCCCGATGTGGTTGAAGGGCCGCACGGTGATCACGTGCTGCCCGTGGCCCAGGTAGGCCTGGGCCACGAACGCCTCGGCGGCCAGCTTGCTGGCCGCGTAAGGCGTCAAGGGCGCGGTCGGCGACGCCTCGGTGAGCGGCAGCAGCGCCGGGTCGGTCACCGCGCCGTACACCTCGGCCGAGCTGGTCACGAGGATCCGGGGGTCGGTCCCGCATTCGCGCGCCGCGGCCAGGAGGGCGGCGGTGCCGATGACATTGACCTCGAGCACCCGAAGGGGCTCGTCCCACGACCTCCCGACGTGGCTCAGGGCTGCCAGGTGGTAGATGGCGTCGGGAGCGGCGTCGGTGACGGCGGCAAGCAGGGCGGTGGGGTTCGTGACGTCCACCTCCTGGTCGATGACGACGACCTCGTCCCCGGCCTCACGCAGGTGATCGGCGAGCCAGTGACCGACAAAGCCGCGACCGCCGGTGATGAGGGAGCGCACGACGGGTCACCCTACTGGCTGCGGACCGGTGGGAGCGTCCCCGCAACCGGTGCCGGCGGCGTGGCGGTACGCCTCCACGTGCCGTCCGGCGCTCGCCGCCCAGGTGTGGTGGGACGCGATCTCGAAGCCCCGCCGACGTCGCGCCTCGTCGTCGGCGCTACCGCGGGGTGACCGGGCGAGCGCCGCGTCGGCGGCGTCCGCCAGGCCGTCGACGTCTCCGGGTGGCACCAGCACCGCGGCGTCCCCGGCCACCTCCTCCATGGCGGTGCCCGACGTGGTGACGAGTGGAGCGCCGCAGGCCAGCGCTTCCAGCGCGGGGAGGCCGAAGCCCTCGTAGACCGCCGGGTACACGACCGCCACCGACCGGCGCAGGAGCGCCGGCACCGAGGCGTCGGGAACGTAGCCGGTCCGGACGACGCGCCGCCCGAGCCCGGAGGCCTCGATCGCCCGGTCGACGGCGGCGGCGCCCCAGCCGGCACCCCCGGCCAGCACCAGCAGGGCGTCGGGGTGCCGGTCGGTCACACGGGCGAACGCGCCTACCAGGGTCGGAACGTCCTTGCGGGGCTCGAGGGTCCCGACGAACAGGAGGAACGGGCGGTCCCCGACCAACCGGGGGTCGAGCCCGGCCACCGCCTCGGCGTCCGCCCCGGGTGCGGGTTCGTCGGGACGGAACCGGTCGGCGTCGACGCCGTGGT
>JBKQRT010000297.1:0-3292 GCA_052143895.1 Acidimicrobiales bacterium
GGTGACCGTCGGCGTCCTGATGCTCGGGGTCTCCGCCTGGCACATCCGCAGGAAGGAACACGTCGAGGCCTTCCGCCGCGCCGCGGTCATCTCGCTCGCCGTGCTGCTGCCGGCGATCATCCTGGCCCTCTTCGTGGGGAGTGAGCTCGGCGTCGTGGAGGAGACGTACCAGCCGATGAAGATCGCCGCTGCCGAGGCCCTGTGGAACACCTGCGACAGCCACTGCTCGTTCTCCGCCTTCCAGATCGGCGGCGGCAACAACGACGAGACGCCGACGCAGATCTTTAACATCCCTGACCTTCTGTCCATCCTGGCCACCAACCACCTCGATGGCACGGTGCAGGGGCTCAACAACATCAATGCCGAATACCAAAAGGAGTACGGGCCGGGCAATTACGTGCCCAACGTGTTCATCCAGTACTGGTCGATGCGTGTCATGGCCTACTTGGCCACACTCGTCTTCCTGTTCTCGCTCTGGGGAGGCTGGCTGCTCTACCGCAAGAAGCTGGACCACGCCAAGTGGTTCCTCCGAATAGCACCGTGGCTGGTGATACTGCCCTTCCTCATCAACACGGCCGGCTGGATGCTGACCGAGAACGGGCGCCAACCCTGGATCGTCCAGGGACTCATGCTGACCAAGAACGGGGTCTCCCCGTCGGTCTCGGCAGCCGACATCTGGATCTCCATCATCCTGTTCCTCGCCATCTTCATCGCGTTGGGGGTGGCCGATACCTGGCTCATGCTCCGCTACGGGCGGCGCGACCTGGGTCGCGATCCCCTCGCCAAGCTCGTTTCCCCTGGCGGTGACGCCGGTCCGTCGTCCACTGATCACGAGTCGTCCGACGAGGACGAGTCGGCCCTCGTCTACTAGGAGCGCGCCATGACACTTGGAGACCTCTGGTTCATCGTCGATGTCCTCTTCTGGGTCGGCTTCTTCGTCCTCGAAGGGTTCGACTTCGGTGTGGGCATGCTGCACTCGTTCCTGGGCCGCACCGACCCCGAGCGGCGCGTGATCGTGAACACCATCGGGCCCGTCTGGGACGGCAACGAGGTGTGGCTCATCGTGGCCGGAGCGGTGATCTTCGCCGCTTTTCCCGGCTGGTACGCCACCATGTTCTCGACCTTCTACCTGGCCCTCGTGGTGCTGCTGCTCGCACTCATGGTGCGCGGCGTCGCCTTCGAGTACCAACGGAAATTCGACGATCCGCGCTGGCGCTCCACCTGGCGCTGGGGGCTCACCATCGGGAGCGCACTGATTCCGCTCCTCGTCGGGGTCGCCCTCGGTGACCTGCTGCACGGCTTGCCGATCGACAAGGCACACCAGTTCACCGGCAACTTCTTCACCCTCCTCACCCCCTTCGGGTTGTGGTCGGGCGTCACTCTGCTGGTGCTGTCGCTGCTCATGGGGTCGACGTACCTGATGCTCAAGACGACGGGTGAGCTCCACGCGCGGGCTCAGCGCGCCGCCACCGTCCTCGGCGTGGCGGCGGTCGTCGTGACGTTCGGGTTCATGACGTGGATCCACGTCGGCCTGAGCACCGGTTTCGTGCCGGAGCCGATCGAAGCGCTCGCTCTGATGGCCGTGATCGCCGCCGCCTGGCTGGCGTCGGTCAAGGCGGAGGGATGGGCCTTCGTGGCCGCGGCGATCGGCATCGGCGGGACCGTCGGGTCGATCTTCTGGGAGCTGTACCCGCGGGTGATGATCTCGACGACGAGCGCCGCCTACAACCTCACGGTGAACAACACGGCGAGCCCTTCCTACACCTTGAAGGTGATGACGGTGGTCGCGGTCATCTTCTTCCCCATTGTGCTCGTCTACCAGGCCTGGGGCTACCACATCTTCCGCAAGCGCCTGTCGGTGCCGAAGGTCGGCGACGAGGACGTGGCCGCTGCTGCTGCCACGGACGCCGGAGAAGTGCCGGCCGCCGGGACGTGACCCGGCCGACCTGCCTGCTCAGAGCCCCGGGCTGCTCTGCATGATGCCGCCGTCCGCGAAGATCGTCGTGGCCGTGAGGTAACTCGCCCCGTCGCCGGCCAGGAAGGCCACGATGGACGCGATCTCCTCGGGCTCCGCCATGCGGCCGATCGGGATGGCGCTGTCCAGCTTGGCCAGCGCGGCCGGGTCGGCGATCGTCTGTGCGTTGATCGGCGTGTTCACCGCGCCGGGACCGACGCCGACCACGAGGACGTTGTGCGGGGCGAGCTCGACGCCGGCCGTCCTCGTCAGCATGCGCATGCCGCCCTTGGACAGGCAGTAGGCAGTGTTGCCCGGCATGGGCCAGTCCTCGTGGACCGACGTCATGTTGATGATGCGGCCGCCGCCACCCTGGGCGATCATCTGCTTGGCCGCCAGCTGGGTCCCGAAGAATGCGCTCTTCAGGTTCACGGCCATGACCTTCTCAAACTGCACTTCGGTTGTGTCGAGCACCGAGGTCCGGGTCTCGATGCCAGCGTTGTTCACCATGACGTCGAGGCGGCCGAAGGTGGACACGGCGGTGTCGACCATGCGCTGCAGGTCCTCGATCTTGGAGACGTCGGCCTCGATCCCGACCGCCTTTTCGCCCAGTCCGGCGATCTGGCGCTCGAGCTCTTCCTCCGCCTCTTCGTTGGCGACGTAGTCGATGACGACGTTGGCCCCCTGTCCCGCCAGCGCCATGACCACCGCCCTGCCGATACCCGTGTTGCCTCCGGTCACGATGGCGACCTTGCCGGCCAGCTCCTCAGCCATGTCGAACCTCCGTCCTTGCGCCCGTGACGGCGCTGACTCTCCCGATCGTGGTCGTACGCTAGCCAGCCGCAGGGATGGAGAGAAGAGGAGCGTCGCCGGAGATGCGCCTGTCACCTGCGTTCACCTTTTCGTCACGCTTCTCGGGACGTCCTGTCCAAAATCACCGGCGCGAGTCCGGTGGCGCTTGTGACCAGCAACCCTGTTCCCTAGGCTCGCTCGCGTGACCGAAGACGCTGCAGCTGAGACGCAATCAGAGACGTTCCCCCCCATCGCCGACTACGGATTCCTGTCCGACTGCGAGAACAGCTGTCTCGTGGCACCGAACGGCGCGGTCGAGTGGCTGTGCCTGCCCCGGCCCGACTCTCCCAGCGTCTTCGCCGCCCTGCTCGACCGCGCCGCGGGCAATTTCCGGTTCGGTCCCACCGGCACCCAGGTGCCCCATCACCGGCGCTACGTCCCGGGCACCATGGTGCTCGAGACGACCTGGCACACCCCCAACGGCTGGCTCGTCGTGCACGACCTCCTCGTGATAGAGCCGATTGGCGACGGGGCCCGTCGCCCCGA
>JBKQRT010000298.1:0-4513 GCA_052143895.1 Acidimicrobiales bacterium
GTCTCTCATGGCTGCGTGCGGGTGAGCGACGAGGCGATCGACTGGATCTGGTCGGACAACCTGGCGCCGATCGGGACATCGGTCTGGGTCTATTGAATGCGAAGCGCGGTGTGTGGAGTCTCGGGTCACCGGGGCGCAAAGGCTGTCGCATCGTGAAGCAGGAGCGTTGATTCCATCCCTCTGGGCGCCTTGCCGGACTGGTGATCGATGCGGTCGCATCGGCACCCGATGACGGACATTCAGGCGGAGATCCGGGAGGGCAAGTTCTCCGGTCTTTGACGAAGATTGCGTCGGCCCTACCACCCGAGGCAAGAAACATCACGATTCAGAAGTTCGACTCTGTATGGCTGCCGGCGTGCGCTGAGATCTCAGGATCACACGCTGGTTGGGGTGAGACCCTCGTTACCGCCCGCTTTTCTGGCTCAAAGATGCTCCTACCGATGTCAAGAGTCGTTCGAGGCAAGGAATGGGTACAGCTCCCGGGCCAATGGTCGTGGTGGAGCCACCCACGACCCAGAAGCGATGCTGTCTCCCCGTCCCTGGGATCCAACCTGACTAACATTCCTGGATGCACCTTCAGCTGACCAGCAAGGAGCACAATGACGCGGTGCGGTCCGCCGCCTCCGGGGCTCTGCGCGTCGCCGTCGTGGTCGCCGCCTGCCTCCTGGCCGGCGCGGCGATCAGCGCCTGTGCAAGTGGCAGCTCGACGTCGATCACCATCCCCGGCGGCACTAAGTCGACGGCGACGACCATGCCGGCTGGGGCCATCGGGACCTGGTCCAACCCGACGGGCATCGATCCCATGTTCACGATCCTCTCCGTCTCGTGCCCGACGACGACCGACTGCGTCGCCGTCGACGGTGCCGGGAACGCCTCGGGCACCGCCTCGGGCGGGAACTACCTGGTGTTCAACGGGACCTCGTGGACGAACCCCGTCGCCATCGACTCGTCGGCGCACGCCTCAGCGGTGGGAGTGTCGTGCCCCACCACGACCTTCTGTGCCGCCGTCGACAACGGCGGCAACGCCTTCACCTACTCGGGCTCGACGTGGACGCCCACCACGACGGCCGACTCCAACCAGCTTGAGGCCGTCTCGTGCGCCTCGTCGACCTTCTGCGTGGCGGTGGACAACTCGGGCGGGTTCATCTCCTGGAACGGCACGTCGTGGGGGCAGGAGTCCGTCATCGACAACAGCTCCAACGGCAACACGATCTTTCGTGCCGTGTCGTGCCCGACGACCACCTTCTGCGCCGCCGTGGATGACAACGGCGCCTTCACCTACAACGGCTCGACCTGGTCGTCGCTGACCCCACTGGGGGGCAACAACGACTCGAACGGGGAGGGGCCGCCCGACGCGCTCTCGTGTGCCTCGGCGAAGTTCTGCCTTGCCGCCGGCAACGACGGCGGCATCTACGAGTACAACGGCTCGGCGTGGTCGACCAAGGCGAAGGCCATCTCGAGCGACGACTCGGTGGTCTCGCCCACCAGCCTCTCATGCACCTTCTCGTTGTTCTGCATGGGCATCGACAACGGCGCCAACCGGATGGTCATCTACAACGGCAGCTCGTGGTCGGCACCGGTCAACCTGTTGAACCTCCAGGTGATCAATGCCGTCTCGTGCGCCACTTCGTCGTTCTGCGTAGTGGTCGACCAGGGCGGGAACGCCGCCACCTGGAAGCGCTGAGCGTCCCCCCGCCCCGGCGTCATCGACCTTCCACCGGGCCAACGCGGCGCACCGCAGGACGACCCCGTCGCGTCTGCGAATTGCATCAACCAGCGGGGCCACGAGTTGAGTCAATGCGGCTGGCTGTCGCCCTCTACGCTTGTGAGAACACCGACCCGACCGAGCAGTATCGCTCAAGGCCGTCAATGCAGGGCGGGTAACTGCGCCCGCCGCGAGCGCAGGCAAATTGCGTTCGGGGGCTCGGAATGGGGGCGTTGGCGGACCCGACCCATATTGCTCCGACGCGAGATTTCCGAGCGAGGAAGGTTCGACGGGAGGCCCACCCGGGGTGCGCGCAACCGGCACTTTCCGGATGGCTGTCATCCCTCCTGTCCGTAGACACGATGCTCGGCTTCCGGCACACGGCCTTCTGCGCGCTGACAGCCAACACGAGGTTGGCAGCACGCAGAACGCTCCACCACCGCGATCCGGCCTCAGGACCTGTCCCCCACCTCCAGGGACACCGACGCGCCCTTGGTCATCGGGAACTGCTGACGGAATGCACGCAGGGGATACGAGGTCAGGCGCGATGCGGTGCGGGCGCGGGCCGACGCGCCGCTGCGGGGCAGATTGAGCATAGGACCGAGCTCGCCGAAGTAGTTTCCAGGGGCGACGAGGGCCACGAACTCCTCGTCCCCGTCGACCCTGGTCCGGTAGATCTCCACCTCGCCCTCCTCGACGACATAGACGAGCTCGCTCCTGTCACCCTGGTCGAACAGGACCTGTCCGGGATCGAGGCGCTCCTCCTCGGGATCGCGATCGGCCCCAGTGAAGTGCGGGACGAGCTCGATGACCCGGTCGGCGATGTGGCTGATCCGGTCGTCGTGGGTGGAGACGAGCACGAACCGCCCCGGCGCAGCCAGGTTCCTGAATAAAGAGGAGAACCCCTTCCACCTGGATAAGTTCGAGGTGGGCGGTGGGCTCGTCCGCCACCACCAGGGGCGGATTGTGCACGAGGGCCCGGGCGATGGCCACGCGCTGCTGCTGGCCGCCAGACATCTTCCCCGGACGGTGGCCGGCCCGTTCGGTCAGGCCCACCTCGGCCAGAAGTTCGTCGGCCCGGACGGCGGCCTCGTGGCGCGGCACTTTGGCCAAGCGCATGGGCGCCATGACGTTGCCTTTGGCCGTGAGACTGGTGATCAGGTTGAAGGCCTGGGACACCACCCCCACCGTCGACCGGCGGTACTTCCCGAGTGCTGCGCCGCCCAGCTCGGTCACTTCGGTTCCCCGGAAGGAGATAGATCCCGACGTGGGTGACAGGAGACCGGCCAGGCACGACAGCAACGTCGTCTTTCCGCAGCCGCTGGGACCGAGGACCACCACCAACTCCCCGTCCTCGGCGTTGAGACAGAGATGGTCGAGGGGGCGCACCTTGTAGCCGCCCGAGTCGAACTAGACCGTCAGATCGCGGACCTGGAGCTCGGCCATCTATGCCCCCGCGAAAGCGGCGGCCGGGTCCACCGACGCGGCTCGACGCAGGGCGGCCAGACTGGCCAGCAGCCCCACCACCAGAGCCAACAAGGGTAAGACGATGAAGGCACTGGCGGGGATGTCCACGGGCTGGGCGAAGATCCCGTTCATGAAATTCGACGGCACGGCGGCGATGACGGCAGCGGCCAGGGCCACGACGACGGCTTGGGCGGCCAGGCCGGCGAAGAGGAGCCCCGTCGACGCTCCCACCGCCTTCAGCACGGCGAAGTCGCGGGTGCGTTCCAAGGCCGTCACGTAGATAAGGGCGGCCACGATGATGGCGGCGATCACCCACATGGAGAAGCGCGAGTTGTTGATGGAGGAGACGCCGCTCGACATCTGGGCCAAGCTGGCCCGCTCGATCTGCGTGTTCGAGTACAGCGCATAACCGGTGGGCAGGCTGTGCGGCATCCCGGTGACGAGGACGGCACCGATGAGCGGACGCCCTCCGAATACGACGGCCGGGGCGTCGCTGAGGGTGACGTGGCCATCGGGGATACGTCCGAGCAGCGTCCGGTTCGCCACCATACCGACCACCCGGAAGCTATGACCGGACACGGTGAACTCTTGACCGACGCCGAGACCCAAATGGGCGTCGACCACGGTCTGGCCGCTGGCGGTCACAGGAGCGGCTCGCCGATATCCTCTGGACTTCGTATCGCGGTCAGGTCTAGCCGACCGCTGAGGCGTCCCAGGTCGGTCGTTCACTTCGCCGGAAGGCCCGGCTACTAGTTCCCGGAGTTGCGACCTCGAATTCACCATTAGCCGGATGGGCCGCCCCGATCCAGATGGGAAACAACCTTCGACTCACTTTCAAACCCAGCCCTGACCAGGTGACACGTTGTCATTTTGACAACATCCGTGGACCTTATGGGACGGCTTTCAAACCCTCGCGAACAGGTAGACACCCTGGTGGGGAGTGGTGTCCCGAGCACTGAGACCGGCCGGAAAGGCCTTTCGAGGCAATCGCGACGGGTCTCGTCAGCCGCCGAAGCGCCATCTCCCGAGGAAAAGGGACGGCTTTCAAACCCCGGGCGGCGGTCCGTTCAGCGCCGGCTGGGTGTGGTCGACGTCGATCGGCTCGTCAACAGCTATCACGCAGGACGTTCTCTTCGAGAGCTAGCGGCGGAATTCAACATCTACCATCGGACTGTCGCCGAGCACCTCGAGCAGCGTGGGGTCAGGCGCAGGGTGAACCATCGAAAGATGACCCCGCATGATCTCATCGAGGCCACTCGCTGCTACGAAGCCGGTGCATCATTCGCGGTCGTTGCACGAGGCCTTGGCGTCGATGCTTCCACCGTGCGACGAGAGCCGCAC
>JBKQRT010000299.1:0-3123 GCA_052143895.1 Acidimicrobiales bacterium
TCAAGCACGTGAGCGCGTCGGACCGGCTCAGTTGCGTTGGCGGATCGTCGGGCGCGGCCCTGACGGCTTCGGTGAGATCCTGTGGGTGCCAAGAACCTCATCCGGGTCGCTGACCTGGGACTTCCTCTGAGTCAGGACCGACCGCGAAAATGGTCCGTGGCCCTCTCATTCCTCTATCTCGCCTTCGTTCGTACGCTGCAGCTCCTCTGGCGGAACCGGTCTGACGACAACGATCTGACCATTGAGGTCGTCATGCTCCGGCATGAAGTGGCAGTGCTCCGTCGCCAGGGGACCGTCCGGCCCTGCGCCCATCAGACCATGGCCTCTTCGCTGGTCTCAGCCAGCTACTCCCCCGGGTGAAGCGCCCTCGGTTCTTCGTGAAGCCTGACACACTGCTTCGCTGGCATCGGGACCTGGTGCGGAAGAAGTGGACCTGTCCCCGACTGCCAGGTCGCCCGAGGATCCCGGCTGGAACCGTGCAGCTCGTCGTCCGACTCGCCCGGAAGAACCCGACCTGGGGCTACAGGCGCATCCACGTTGAGCTTGTGCAAATGGGAATCCCGCTTGCGCCTCCGAGCGTGTGGGCCGTCCTCCGACGTCATGGCCTCGATCCCTCCCCCAACAGACGAGGCCCGACCTGGGGCGAGTTCCTCAAGTCCCAAGCCACGTCAATGCTTGCCTGTGACTTCTTCACCGTCGACACCGTGCAGCTGCGTCGGCTGTACGTCCTGTTCTTCGTCAAGCTCGACACCAGAACGGTCTTCGTCACCAGGATCACGGAACACCCGACTGGACCCCGAGTGGCTCAGCAGGCGAGGAACCTTGCCTACGATCTCGCTGAACGGGCTCAACCGGTCAAGTTCCTGATCCGTGACCGGGACACCAGGTTCACATCGAGCTTCGACGAGATCCTCCGCACCGGCAAGGTTGTGCTCATGTCGGCGCCACTGGCCAGGTAGATGTCAGAATCGTGACCGTCGAGACAGATCGACGGATTGCCGGGAGAGGCCATGCGGAAAGGGGTGCTCCCATGTCCGGTGTTCACATCGTCACGGACAGTTCGTCCGATCTCACAGAACGTGTTGAGGGCGAATTGTGGATCACCTGGGCTTCGTAAGTCCTGTGGGTGCCGAAAATGCCATCCACGCGTTGACCAGCGATTCTCTCCAGGTCCGACTTGACCGCGAGATTGGTCCGTGGCCCTCTCGTTCCTCTATCTCGCCTTCCTCCGGACCCTGCAGGTCTTCCGTCTACAGAGGTGTGACGACGCCGATCTGGTCATCGGGGTCGTCTTGCTCCACGAGATGGCTGTCCTCATCGACTCTCGGTCACGTAGGTTCCCACCCGTAGTGATTCGTCCCATAGCACCGCTCGAGAGTCGGCCGATCTTTTCGCGACGTACATCGCGACGTCCGCCCGAGCAACAGTCTCTGCCGGATCTATCGATTTGTCAGCGAGTACCGCTCCGACCGAGGCTGAAATAGGAAACCGCAGGGAGCCGGAACTGAACACCCAGTTCATCGCCTGGGCAATGCGGGCAGCGACCATCATCGCCGCCTCCTGAGTTGGGACACTTCGGCACACAGCAACGAACTCGTCCCCGCCTATCCGACCGACGACGTCTCCGGGCCGAACTGCGCCTCGCAGACGATTGGCGGTGTCGACCAGCAGGGCATCGCCTGCGGCATGGCCCAGCAGGTCATTTTGGACCTTCATTCGGTCCACATCTACGAAGATCACTGCGAGCCGCTCGTCATTGCCGAGAGCCTTCTCCAGTGCTTCGAACGTGGCTGATCGATTCAGGCAGCCCGTCAGCGGGTCGGTTGACGCGCGTTGCTCGAGCTCTGCGGCGGCTTGGATTCGATCCGTAATGTCATCAACAGACATCACAATTCCTGCCGGACCCTCCGCGTTATCTGCTAGTCCTCGTAGGACGATCTGCAGGGACCGGACCGGTGCCGAGGACGAGCCGCCAGTTGACACAGTGATGGCTATGTTTTCGTCAGTTCCCATGATGCGTCGACAGTGCTTGGTTGCGGTCTCCGCGCTATCCCCGTCGAGGAGATCGAATAGTTCGGTGATCGGGGCACCGTCGCCCACGCCAAGCAGGAGGTGGCTCTGGGTGTTGGCATAGCTCACGATGCCATTTGAGGCGACGTATACGACCCCAGTTGGCAGACCGTCGGCCAGACGCCGCAGGAGCCTCTCGCCGGACCTGATTGAGTGGATCGCCCTGATTTCGGAGGTACCTGATCCTAGGGCGCTCGCCTCTCCTTCTGCCTTGCCGAGGGCGACAAGTGAGCATTCGACGAAGCCATGCCCTTCGAGGAGATTTCGGTTCGTGACCTCGACGTGGATCCATGACCCGTCTTTGTGCCGGTGGCGATATCGGAGCACCACAAAGGAATCAGGTCGCTCCAGCATCTCCAACCACGACACCACCGTCGAGTCGTGATCGTCCGGATGGATGAAGTCAAGAGAGCGCGCACCGACAAGGTCACTGGACTTCCAACCGAGAACGGCTGTGATTGTATCGTCGCACGCGAGAATGCCCCCGAAGCCGTCTTTGCGCATCGGGACCGGCGCAGGATGCGTTTGCCCTTCTTCCACCTCTTCCTTATCGGCACTACCCATCCGTAACTAAATACCGGAGGCACGGCACTGTTGCATTGAGGGTGAACGCCGTTGATCCTGCCTCCATCAGCGCCTCAGACGAATAGCGAATCGGGCCTGTCAATGCCATCACGATGCATTTCAATACGGGAATCTCAGCGATTCTCATGCACCGTCCCAAGTGGCGCGCCTTAATGCTATAGTGCCGCCGCGCCCAAGGCAACAGTGCCCCGCAGCCACCGACCTACTCCGGCATACAGTGCGGTCAAGTAGAGAGCGCCCGCTGAATCGGCGGGAGGGACCGGCACTGTGTTTCGCTGAGGGACGCCACCGGCCGACCCATCGTGGTGGTTAGCTCGACAATGGCTCCCGCAAGAGGAAGCCGGCGTTGTCTCCGAAGAACTTTCCAGAGCCCTCGTTCGGCACGAGCCCAGCAGCGGCGTAGTCCTTGATGGCAGTAGACGTACCCTCGGTATGGGGATAGTCACTACACGCCATGAAGATGTCGCC
>JBKQRT010000300.1:0-14923 GCA_052143895.1 Acidimicrobiales bacterium
CTCCCCGGACCGGACTCGCACCGGCTGGCTGTCCTCAGCTTGTCGCTTGGTTACGTCATCACAACCTGAACCTCCTTGTTGTCATGGCGTCCAAGCTCCTGGACGCACCCCCACAACACCAATGGGAGCGCATTATCCGCCATTCGTGCACTGCGGCTGCTCGCAGTCCGCTAACCGCCCATGAACGCGCTGGTCGAGAACTTTCCCACCCGGATGGTTCCCTACACTTGCCTAGATGAGGACCGAAGAAGCACGAGAAGGAGCGGCGGCGAGCTTGCGAGCGCTCAACCACGCGTTTGCAGCGCATGATCCCGCGGACGATGCGCTCGCATCGATAGCGGAGTCGGCGAACGAACTCACGCTCTTGGTTAATGAAGCGCCGACGCGTGATCGTCTGGCCCTCATGCGGAGCAGCCCGGAGGGGTCAATCTTGGGCGGAAGCGGGTTCGAAGACCGAGCTGTCGGCGGTTGGTCAAATCCAACCGGCGTCGAACTTGAGGTGCGGTTCGATAACGGTGAAGTGATCGCCGACGTCTTGTTGCGGCGCGCATTCGAAGGCGCACCCGGTCGTGCCCACGGCGGAATGGTGGCCGCTGCATTCGACGACGTGACCGGCTTCGTTATCGGCAAACTGCAGGAACCGGCCTTTACGGGCGAGTTAACGGTTCGCTATCTCGCAGCCGTGCCTGTTGACGAGCCCTTGGAGATTCGCGCACGGCTTGACGGGCGAGAGCGCCGCAAGCTCTTCATTAGTGCTGAACTACGCACCAGTGACGCGGTGGTTGCGAGGTGTCGAGCTGTCTACATCACCGTCGATCTGTCCCGTTTTGCGGGAGCGCCCGACCCACGCTGATCCGATCGGAAGGCTCGTGACAATGGCCATTGATGGATCTCAGACCGTGTGGAGGCGGTGCCTCTGAACGCCGGCTGTGGGCGCGTTATCGAAGGACTGGTGCTTGCCGAGCGCGAACTGCCTCGCTCCGGCACGAGCGGGCGTGTGGATAAGTCCCCAGCACGCAGAGTTCCGGTGCTTCTTATCCTCGCAGCAAATGAATCGGCAGCCGAGGCCAACATGTGCCGACGACACCGCACGTCGGCAAGTCACAAGGTACTACCCAGCGGTGTTGTGGTTGTGCACCTCGAAGAATTCGACGCTCGTAGGGGGCGAGATGCCTACTTCCTGAGTAACCGGGGCGATCTGTTCTTGGGCGAACTTCTCGAATCCCTCGCGAGTCGTCCAAATATCGGTTATCTCGACCCCCTCATCGGTCGCGACCACATAGTGGAACAACAGGCCGGGGGTGGTGTGCGGGCCCCCGGCAGTGATTCCCAACTTAGCAATGGCTTCGTCGTATTGATCGAGAGTGGAACCGGTGAACTTCTGTTGTACGACGACCGCCATGATGGGGCTCCTTGCGTAGTGGGGTGGGGCCCAACCTAGACGGGTGTGGGACTCGGCCGCAGAAGCGCGCCGCTACCCGGCCTGCGTGAGCCCCGGCGCGACAACCATCTGTACTCGCGACGTGGTGCTCAGCCGGATCTCCTTGACCGGCTGGTAGTCCGGATCATTCAGAAAGCCCCAAGCTGCATCGGTGTCGGCGAAGCGGATCACGACCGTGCTGTTGGGCGGCTCACCTTCGGCGGCCTCCGCATCAGAGCTTGCGACCAGAACTTCAGCACCATACTTCTGCAGGAACGGCCCCACCCCAGGCAGGTACTCTTTGCGATACCTGTCCATGTCATCGATCTCTTGCATCAAAACGAGATATGCAGCCATTCGTCTCCTCGCGCATCGTGTGGGCAACCGCCCGCCCCGTAGTTCGTCAAATCATGCCACGACAGTTGAGCGCAGGTAGAGAGACGGCGTAGGCAATTTCAGTGCCGTCGATCAAGAACTAAACGGTGGGAGTGGTTCCGGAGTGACCCCGCCCGCCGGGTCAGTGGCGATATCGGTCCAATCACGCGTCAGAGGTGGCAACCCCTATCGCGATGCAGTAGCTGTCTGAACCTGGGTCGGCCACGGGTCCTCGAGAACCCCGAGCTGGATGAAGAGGCCGAGGTTGTCGGCGCCTATCCATTCGCTGACGACCTTGTCACCCTCGAAGTGCATGATGTCAACAACCCAGTCCTCTATCGCCCGCCCAGTCGGAGGTCGTCCCAGGTGCCCTCCTGTGTCGGTCCCGCGAAGCGTCCCCTTGAGTACCACAGTGTCACCGGCCACGATCAGCTCTTCGACATCGAGGTGCAAGTCGGGGAACGCATGGTGGTATCGCCGGATCGGCTCGACTCTGGCGGACGGGCCTCTCCCGAACGGATTGACGTAGTTCTCGCTGTAGAGATCGGCGGCCGCTTCATAGTTTCGACTATTCCAGACCTCCTCGACGAATCTCCGCACCCGCGTCTGGCGTTCGGCCACGTGCATTCTTCCCCCCCCAGTCCGTTCTCCGTTTGGAGACCCAAAATGACTCTCGGGGCATGATAAGCGGACATCGGGGGTGGCTGTAGCTTCAGGGTCCACCGCCTGCCCCTCGCTGCCGGCTCGGTGAGCCAGTGCCGCACCCCCCTAGCCTGTGGAGAACCGCCAGGAATTTTGTCGACGCGATCTGCCCAGTTCTGTCGACGCCCCCTCGTGGGGTAGCGACACAACTGGCTTGACCTGGGTCAACCCCCAGTGATCGGATCCATTTCCCACGCTATCGGTCTCGATTTCCCCCATTTGTTATTGGCGTAACCAAAGAAGGAAAGGGCCTGCTCAGCAGCACTGGATGAGTCTTTTGACCCACCCACAAGTTGGATGCACCAGTCATCGGCCATGAACATTGGCACGACGCGGAACTTGGCCAAGGTCATGCTTTGCCCGATCCACGTCCGACGATTCCCAACTGGTGAGCAAGAGTCGTGAGTTCCGCACGACGCCGCGCACCGGTCTTGTTCCGGATCCTGTCGAGATGCGAGTGCACCGTCGTCTGGGCAATGAAGAGCTGAGCGGCTATGTCCACATCCGACTCGCCGGCTGCGAGCAGCGCGAGGACCTCGCGTTCCCGTTTCGTCAATTTGTAAGCAGAATCGTTCCTATTGTCGGCTCGGAGGAGGTAAGACGCGAGAGTTGGGGAGACATAACTTTCACCCGTAGCCACCGTTCTGATCGCACGAGTGATCTCATCGGCGTCGCTTTCTTTGGTCAGGTAGCCCGCTGCACCAGCCGCAACGGCGTCGATGACATCCTCGGGAGATCCGGCGGCTGAAACGACCAGCGCACAGTTGCCCTGGCCACAGACGTGGCTGACTCCAGCGGCACCCTCTATTCCAGGGAGGTGCAGATCAAGTAGCACGACATCAGCGTGGCCCTCCAATTGATCGAATTCTTCGATCGACGTTGCTTCCCCTATCACTTCGAGGTTGTCGGCCTGCTCGACGGTCATCGTCAATCCTTGGCGGTACAAGGGGTGGTCATCGACAATGATGACGGTGATCACTTCGGCCACCTGAGAATAACCTGTGTTCCCATGCCAGGTCGTGACTGGATGGCGGCTGCTCCCCCTACCTCCAGCATCCGTCGTGTGATGGATTCTGCAGTGCCAAATCCAGAGCTCACGCTCGGGTCGAATCCGGAGCCGAAGTCCTGCACCGTGATGCTCATTCGGTCGATTTCGCTTATCACTCGCAGGACTACTCGATGCGTATTTGCGTGCTTGCGTACATTTGTAAGAGCTTCGGTGGTCGCGTCGCGAAAGGCAGCAGCGACGTCCCACGACAGCTCCATCAATTCGCCCACCTCAAGCGATATATCCAGCCCATTGCTGGACTGATCTTGAACGACGTTCCTCAGCCAGTCGGACAAGGCGATGTCATTGAGGGGTTCATTGCTTAGCGCACCAAGGAGGCGGTCTGCTTCCTTCTGCGCGTCGACCTGAATCGATTGCAAATCGGTGTATCTCCCACTCCCAACAGTTTCAAGGACTTGGAGAGCACCATCGTGGAGGTATCGGAGCTGGTGTGCTCGCTCATTCGCCGCTGCCAGGAGCGCCCCTTCCTGGACTGCTGCCTCGTTGGCTTCACGGAGTCTTGACAGGCTCTGGCGGGTCTGACGACCGATGATAGAGCCGCAGATGAAGAACCAAGCCAGCCCAGTGCCGTTCGAAATGAATTCGGTCAGGCTTGTACTCAGCGCCGCAGCCCCGAAGACACCAATGACGGCCGCTGGCCCTGCTGTGTCCAGCCCGATGTCATCTCTGGACATTGCTTGTCCGGCCAAGGCATTGGTTGCGAGGCTCCATGGGGCCCAATTGACCCACGTCGATCGGTCCTCTGGTGCCGTGTTCATTCTTCCGATGGCGAGCGTTGCACAGATCCCCAAGGTATCAAGCGTGGAGGACGTTCGGGTCGGCCATGCGCGTCGACTCTGCACTTGATGGCCCAGCCAAAGGGATTCGACGACGGCCAAGCCAACTTGTCCGAATGCCACTCGGGAACTGCGGAATCGCTGGCGACCACCCAAAAGGGCCGCGACACCCGTCGCCAGCCCGAAATAGCGATTGACCAAGTAGGTCGCACGAAGAGTCTGTTCAGCCCGAAGCTCCTCTCTTGATTGGATACCTGACGCCGGAAAAGGGGTAGTTCTGACCACGACACGAGGCAATGCAGCTGACATCCTGGAAGGATGACCTCCAAGCCGTCTGCCCACATCGTGGCCAGCCGTGCTCTGCTGAGGGCTGGATTGGAGCGTTTGGCCAACTCCGCGGATGTCGAGATCGTCGGTGGAGGTGAACCGGCCGACTTGGTTCTGCGCAGTCCCGACGAGGCTGCCATCGATACGTTTGTGGACGTGACCCTGGCTGACGGCGCCGTGGTCGTCACCGTCCGGGAGTGCCCTGAACCCGTCGTATGGGAGGCGTTGGGCCGTTTGGTACAGAGTTCGTTCAGTCGAAAAGGGCATTTGAGCCGGTAGTCGCAAGGTGACTCTGACGCCGCTTCCCGCGGCCGACCACAGTTTGACGGTTCCGGCGCACGGCCTCAGGATCTCCTGGATGGTGGTCAAGCGCTCTTCGTAGGTGGAGAACTCTCCGGGGACGTAACCGACTCCATGGTCGCGAATAGTGATCTCTACTTCTTCACCGTCGCTGGTGGCCCGGACCACGGCACGATGAGTACCTCCCAGATCCAGGGCCAAAAGCGTCGCTTGGTGGAGAGCATCTCGTGCCGCTGTCACCACCTCGGGATCGACCTCGTCCACGAGTTCGGATGTGACCAATTCCACGTTCAGACCCCGTTCTCGGACCTCGCTGCAGACGTCATACAGCGCTCGATCCAGCTCTGATGGGACCTGGCCCCTGGTCCGCAGCACGTGGCGTAGTCGTCCCGCCTCTTGTCGCGCGAGGCGGCTCGCCGATTCCCGGTCGACGCTGCACGCAATCCTATTCAGCACCTCAATCGTCGCATGGTGCAGCACCTGCTGTTGGCGACCGCGTTCTCTTTCCGTCGACGTCGCCCTGGCCTGTTCCAGCCGGAGTGCCGCTGCCTGGTCCATGAGGGCGGCGAACCGCCGCCGCATGGACACATAGTTGACAGACGTCACGTGAAGTCCGATCAGATTGCTCACGTCACTTCCGGCCATGGCCAGGCCGGCCACATGAGTATCTCGTCCCCGCGCACGAAGAGCGGACCACCATTCCGAAACGGCCAATATCGCCATGCCGGTGATCCGGTCATTTCGACGTTCCGCACCACTGGCTCCAACCGCCGCCCCGATGACCAGGTTCTTCATCCAGGGCGCACCCTCGTCGGCTCCCAGTATCGAAGCACACATGACCAATCCGCCCGCGGAGCCCAGACTATCTGACCACATTGCCAATCGATCCCGGTAGCCACCGACTCGTAGGAGGCGGTGCGCCATCCAAGCAGACTCTGTGATTGCCGCAGCAAGCAGAGCGGCATGGAGTTTTGGATGTTTCACCTTTCGACGTTGTGACGCGACCATGAATGCCGAGAGGACCAGCTGCCCGGCACGTGCCGCCAAAAAAATGGTTGCAATCGCACGTTCCGCGTCTTCAACCGCAGTCTGTCGGTCCTGATGGTCCGCCACCACGCTGGAGAAAATTAGCAGTGCGACTCCGAGCGCGCCATGGCCGACTCCAGTCCAGGGTGGGTCGAACGGCCCACCCGGACTGGTTCCAAGTACCCCCTGCAAGAGGGGTATCCCGCCCCTAACCCGCACGCGCCGCGAGGAAGATGGTCGTTATCGCCCGCTCAGCCTCCTCGGCCGAGGATTGCCGACCGCCCTCCCCCGCCACAACGCAGCGAGAGGGTGCCAGCGCGGTTCGCTGCATGTCTTCCCGTGGGGTGGGCAAGACCACCCACCTGTGTAGGGAGAACTACCCACTTGGATTGGGGCCATCCGGTCTATGTACGAGGACGATCGGATCAGCGAATATCACATAGAGATCACAAACTGTGGTCGCCGAAGAAAGGGCGGAACAAATGCGACTTGTCACGCAGATTTCATCTTGGGGCCATGAACCCCGGCCGCAATATGGTCGGGTCAGGCGCGACAGCGCCCGACCAGAGAAGCAGCGGAAGTCGCAGGGCCTCCGACGCGGACTGACCGCGATGCTAGGGGTGGTCCTCCTAGCCGGATTTGGGCTAGGAATCCCGGCATCAACTGCCGCAGCTTCGCAACCTATTGCCAAGCCCAGGCCACCCGTGGTTCCACAGCCATGCAATGTCACCGGCGCGGACACCATTGTCTTCACCGGAGCTGACAACCCCACCACCAACCCCAGCGCTTGGAACGACCCGCTCAACTGGAGTCCGAACCGAATCCCAGACGCCGGCGACTTCGCATGCATTCCGAATACGTACGCGAAGCCAGTCAGCCTCAATCTCAACGATTCGGTCCCCAACTACGCGATTCAAGGGGTGAATGACGAGAGCACCGCCGGCCTTGGTTTGACGAACATGGGCATCACGCTCACAGGGACCGCCCAGCCATCGGTTCTCAACAACTTCGTCTTGAACGGAATCTCCGGCTCGGCCTTGGGCGTCGCTAGCGGTGGCGTCTTTGACCTCACCGGGTCGGCGACGATCGACAGCGCGTCCTCCACGGTCAGTGGGCCAGGCACGATCAACACCGTCCACGGTGCAAGCGTTTCAACTGGGCCCTACACCGGTTTCGAGGGCGGATTGCAGTGGAACAACTATGGAACGTTGACAGGGGATGGTGCCGGCCTCTGCGTCAGTTCGACAAACTCAATTGCCGTCACCAACGAACCAAAGGGAAAGATGGTGTTCAGTAGCGGTGGCGGCTTGAACGATACGGGCGGTTGCTCAGGTAGCGACCAGGGAATCGTCGTCAACGATGCCAAGGCAAGCATAGCGGCCTCGAATGCCTCCTTCTCCATCGACGCACCATTCGACAACGAGGGCAAAGTTACGGATGAGAACAATCCGCTTACAGGGTCGAGCGGCCTCACGGTCGGCTCTGGCAACACTGGCACCAACGGCAATGACACTGGTACTTATACAACGAAGTCGACGAGGCACGCGTTGGGCCAGATCAACTTCGATGCCCCCCGTGATCTGACTTCTGCCACGGTCGGCGGGTCGGGGACGTACGGATTCAACGCCATCAATGCAGGCGTCGACCTCGCTAATCCCACCCTGGCCAGTGTCATTCAGACAGGAACGACGAGTGGCGGGATGGTCATCACCAAGGTCATTACCTTTGAGTACTCGGAACTGGGCGAGAACATCCAATCCGATACAGGAAGCCCGACCTCTACCGTCGTTGATAGTGGCGCAAGCGTTAACTTTGCCGGCTGGAACGCCAACTTTGAGAATGGCCACAGTCTGGTCATCAACTCGGGCGGTACTCTGAATCTGGCGGGCGAATCACTCTGCCTGGGCCCCGCTTCGACGCTGACCAACAGCGGGCAAATCGTGATGAGCGGTTCGAATAGTGGCGTATCTGACGGCTACTGCGGTGGTTCAGGTGGATCCGTGACAAACACCGCGTCGGGAACGCTCACGTCATCGAGCACGAACGGTCAGATCACTCTGCCGTTCGCAAATAGCGGGTCCGTTGGGGTGACCGCTGGTGGCCTGACCGTTTATGGCAACAGCGGCCAGACGGAAACCGGGTCCTGGCAGACTGCCTCCGGGACGACCCTCGCCTTTGCCTCCGGCCTTTCCACCGTCACGGGCGGATTCTCGGGGTCGGGAACGGTGAGCGTCGACTGCTATACGACGCTCGGGTTCTCTGGCCAGTCGCTCAAGAATCTGTTCATTGCGGGAGAGACGACGGGTGCCTACACGGTATCCGGTGCCCTCTCACTGACGACCGAGAACGAGTGCGTGGACTATCCGACGATCGTGATCCCGAGTGGGACTGTTTCGATCGCTGGGGACTTCACCCCTCAGGCGTACGAGCAAGCGACGGTGGATCTGACGGTGAATGGCGCGAGCGGCACGCAGCTCAGTGTGGGCCAGCTCAACGTCAGCGGCACCGCCACCCTCAACTCGTCCGGTGGTGGGGCAGCTCTGAGCGTCGCGACGGCGGCCGGGGTCACGCCTGCGGTCGGCCAGAGCGCCCAGATCGTGACGGCCGGAACGACAGTTGGAGACTTCGCCTTCAGCACGACGTGCGCCGGACCGGGGGTCGCGTATCAGATTGCACCCGACTCCACAGGAATCAAATTGAATGTCGTGAGCAACGGAGGCTGCTGATAACGCAATACTGAAGCGTTCATATCAACGCGTGCACAAGGTATGGGCCCGGGTTCTCCTGCTGTGGGGACCCGGGCCCATGCGCGTCGGCCCAACGGGCTCTGTTGCGTTGAGCGCGGCCCCGCTCGGTCGCGGCAGAGTTCGTGCCTGGGCCCTTGACAGGCGAGGCTGTAGAAGTGAAGCGGCGATCCCTCGTTCAACCCGTTGGATCTGCTGCCGAGGACGTCTGGCATCGGGTCGAGCCGGTGGTGAAAGACGCCGTCACCCAGGTGGGGTTTACCGACGGGGCGCGTTATCCAGCGACGGGTGCTTGCCCACCGCGAACTGCCCCGCCCCGGAACGGGTGGGGCAGGCTTACTTGGCCCTCCGGTTGGCCCGAGTGGTGCCGCCCCCGTCGGTGTAGGACAGTCCGTCGGAAGACACGATGACGGGCGTACTGAACGACGTTCCGTCAGAAAGGTGCACTGTGCATGATACGAGTTTCGAGCCACCTGTCATCGTGGTCCCCACAATGCAGGCAACGCCGTTCACCGTTGACCCAGATGAGTAGTTCGAGCTGCCGGAGTCACCGAGGGTCTTCGCAGCGACCGCCTTCAGTGCGGCTTCCAGAGTTGCCATATCCTTGTAATTGGGCACCGACGAACTCGCGCCTGCCGTGGATGATGCCGCACCACCTCCGCAGCCAGCCGCCCCTGCGCCCACGAGGGGGGTTTGGCTCGATCTAAGAGGTCGCCGATGTTGTTGCATCCTACAATCCGAATCGCCCCCGACCCACCGACCTGGCCGGGCTTCAGAAAAACCTACGTGAGCGCAATGGTCGGCTTTACTGGCACTGGGACCCGAGGTTCATGAATGGGGTTGAGGGGTCGGGTCCTGCCGAGATTCTCGACACTAATCGTCTGCGCGAAGCGACCGCCAAGCTGGTTTCCCAGGTGCCGGTCATGCTCGTCCGTGGCCGGGCCAGTGACCTGGTGAGCGCTAAGAAGGCTAGGGAGTTCTGTGCCCGGTTTCCGACGGTCGAGTTCGTCAATGTATCGGGAGCCGGGCACATGGTGGCCGGAGACCGCAACGATGCATTCAATGTGGCCGTAGTCGACTTCCTCGATCGCAATGCCAAGCCACTGTCCAGGGAAACCTAACTGAACAAATGCATCCCCGAGGTGCCGGTCAGCCACGGTCGATAACGTTCTGCTGAAGCATCGTTCGGGGACACCCAGTGGGATCTTCGGACCTCCGCTTCTGCCCAGTCGCGTTATTGAGATACCCCCTCACCTGAGCGGCCCGGCGCCGGACGGCGCTCCCGAGGAGCATCGTCCACGCGTCGCGCCAGGAAGTCGACGATGGCTCCGGCGACCTCGTCCGGCGCCTCGATCGGCAGGAGGTGACGGGCGTCGTCGAACCAGACGAGCTCACTGCCGGGGATCAGATCCGCCATCCGTTGTTGCACGCTCGCCGGAGTGAACCAGTCGCGCCGACCGGCAAGGATCAGGGTGGGGACGGCGATCTCGGGCAGGAACTCCTCGGTGTGGTGCCGGCGGAGCCCGCTCAGCATCTTGAGCAACACGGAGAAGTTGACCTCGCCGATGTGCGCCATATGCGAGGCGATGTCCTCCACCTGCACGCTCGGTCCGCCAATACCGGTGGCTTGGATGAACCGTCGTGCTACGGCTGGTTGGGCGATCCGCCGGAGGACTGGACGGAGCCCCTCAAAGGGGAGGAACGGGAAGATGACCTCTCCAATAGCGTAGAGACGGTCGAGAACTGGCTTCTGGGCGAAGGTCTTCACCGGGTTTTCGAACGTGCCGGCGATCGGGACGAGGCCGGCGACCCGCTCGGGCGCCATCCGACACGTCTCTACAATTACCTCTACCCCGATTGAGTGGCCCGCGAGCACGGCCCGCTCCACGCCGGCGTCGTCGAGCACCTCCACTACGTCGGCAGCGAGCCGCTCAGGCGAAACGTTCTGGGCCGAGAGATCGCGCGCCGCGATTCCCGGCCGGCGCGGCAGCCCGGACTCCCCGTGGCCCCTCATATCCAAGAAGATCGCCCTATGTCCGGCAGCGGCGACGGCGGGCCCGATCGTGATCCAGTACCCGTCCGTGCACGACCAGCCGTTCACGAAGACGACCGGCACGCGCGGACCGTCACCTCGAACCGTGTAGGCGATCCGGGTCCCGTCGGACACCGTGAGGTCGTGATCCTTCGGAAAGGCAGCCCGCTGGTGGGCCTTGTCCCGGCTCGTGCCGTGCATCAACCAACAGTAGGCGCCGGGGCCAGCCGGGCTGATTCCCGGCCGGCGATGGTGGATCCAGGAGTGACCCTATTGCGGTGATGGAACTGTCGGCACATTCGAAGGAACCCATCCTGGTGGCGGATGACCCTGTAGCTCCTCGCTCCAATCCGAAGCCCGGTGTCCTACCGAACCGGTGGACTGGGGCACCCTTGCGAGGCGTCGTAGTCAACTGCAATCGGCAAAAACCGAAGCGTGAGCAACCCCGCCGGATTGCACTATCACATTCACAGGAACGACACCGGACTGGTTCGTCGTCACTCTGTATTGTCCAGCTGGCAGAGAAGACTTGAAGCTGTGGGAGCCGAGTTTGGTCTGTTTGACCACGACGCGACTATCTCGGTAGATGATGACCTCCACGGGATGAGACGGTGCATCAGGTGAGCCCGAACATTCCCCCGCCATTCCCGACAGCACGCCGAGATGAGGGTTCGCAGCCTTGGGCGATGTTGTCGAGCCTCCGCAAGCTGCGATGGCAAAGGCGCCGGCGACGCACATAGCTGCTGGCCACTTCCCCATTCTGGCTATTCTTGTCCCTTTCGGCATCGTCGTCCTTTCTTATGACGCATCCTCCCGGCGACTGGTTCGCCTAGCCCCGATGTGATGCGATGAAGGAGCGGGGCCTCCGCTCCCCGTGAAAGTTCCACTCTCGAGATCGAGACTGGTGCTCTTCACTGCAGTTCCACAAGAAGGGAGGCCCCTATGGGTAGAGAATATGTCGGCATCGACCTGCACCGTCGGCGTTCGGTGATCTATCGGATGGACGAGGCAGGCGAAAAGATCGACTGCGTCAGAATCAACAATGACCCGATCTGGTTCGCCCAAGAAGTGAGCAAGGCCCCCAAGGGCAGTCACGTTGTGATCGAGGCCACCTACGGCTGGTATTGGGCCGTCGACCTGCTCCAGGAACGGGGCTACGTCGTCCACCTTTCGAACCCCCACGGCAACGACTGGGGGCACCGGCGGGTGAAGAACGACGAACGGGACGCCCGGGATCTGGCCGACCTGTTGCGGCTGGGCCGACTCGCCGAGGCGTGGATCGCTCCGCCGGCCACGAGGGAGCTCCGCGAACTGGTCCGGTTCCGCTACAAGCTGTGCAATCTCCGCACCGGGATCAAGGCCCAGGCCCACGCGGTCATGGCCAAGAACGGGATCCTCCCGGTCAAGAACGACATGTGGGGCGAAAGCGGCACCGCCCAGTTCGACGCGCTCGAGCTGCCCGATGCGTTCGACCACCGCCTCGCCGTTCTGCGTTCCTTGGTGCTCACCTACGACGAGGAGATCGACCGCCTGGACCGGACCATCCACTCGATGTGCAAGGACGACCCCGGCTACAACGCCGTCCAGGCCATCTACGGAGTGGGCCGGGTGTTTGCCGCGGTGTTCGTGGCCGAGATCGGTGACGTGCACCGCTTCGACTCGCCCCAGGCGCTCTGCTCGTGGGCCGGACTCACGCCGCTGCATCGGGAGTCCGACGGCAAGGTCCACCGGGGGCGCATCACCAAGCAGGGCTCACGACTCGTGCGCTGGGCGGCCATCGAGGCGGTCGCCCGCTACCACGGTGGTGATGCGTTCATGGAGAAGTTCCACGCCATCGCCGAGCGGCGCGGGCGGACGAGGGCCAACGTGGCGATTGCCCGCAAAGTTCTCACGCTCGTCTACTACGGACTGCGCGACGGTGAGATCCGCTGCCTCGCAGAGTCCAAGGCAGCGTGACGGTCGGACACACCGGACGCGTGCTCGGCTAACGGCAAGGCTCCTGCCTCTTCGAGGTGGCGAAGCCGGCTAAGTGATTGAGCCCGTCCGGTGGGCCCGGAACGCACCATGTCGAGCAACTCGACGAAGACATGCCTGGGCAGCCGAGCCTGCCCCTCCCTCAACCTCTCGTGGATGAGAGTTCTTGGTGCGATGACTACGGCACCCCGAGTGCCGATCCCGACAACCTGATCGATGCTGCGCCACTCTCCCGAGGCGTCAAGGTCGTTCGTCCTCGCTTCGCTGCGGGCGCTCCACCTGGACCCCTCGGGACTCATCGGCGCGCCTGCTCATCAGATGTCGGGTCCTGCGTCAGGCACAACCAACGGAAGCGTCCGCTCCTGTGCTCCTTGACACGGCCCCGCTCCTTCAGACATGCCGGTCGGGGCAGTGTCGACCAAGCCAATCTTCGGTCCGCTGAAGATTACGGAGCTGCGCCGAACATGTCCGCCATCGGGGTGACGGCCGCGTCGATCGATTGCGCTACCTGGTGCCGGTAGATGGCGAATGGTCGTTCTCCCTCTGTGTCAACCTTCAGTGAGGCAGATCGAGCTGCTGATTCATTGAACTGAGGGCGGGGAAGAGAGCCCCGAAATGACAACCACGATCAACCACTCTGACGACACGCGCCATCATGCTGGTGGCATGGACGACACTACCGATCCGGACCCCGAGGTCCCTGAACGAGCCCGAGGGCCGCGCCGGTTCCCGGCGGCCTACAAGGCGAGGATCCTGGCCGAGTACGACACCCTCGGCAAGGCCGAGAAGGGGGCGCTCCTCCGTCGGGAGGGCCTCTACTCCTCGCTCCTCACCGAGTGGCGCCGCCAGCGGGACCGGGGAGCCGAAGAAGCCCTGGCCCGCCCGGCCGGCCGGCAGGGCGCCGATCCCCGGGACCGGGAGATCACCCGGCTGAAGCAGCGGGCCGAGAAGCTCGAGTCCGAGCTCGGCAAGGCCCGCAAGGTCATCGAGGTCCAGGGAAAACTCTCCGCGCTGTTGGAGGAACTCGCCACCGACGGCGCGCCGGACGAGAGAGGCGAGACCAAGTGATCGACGAGGCCATCAAAGAACTGACCCCGGTGGTTGGGGTGCGAGCCGCGTGTCGTGCCCTCGGTGAGAGCCGGGCCCGCCACTACCGCCGGCACCGGAAGAGTCCCACCCCGCCGAAGCCCGAGCGGGTGACAACGCCTCAGCCCCGGGCCCTCAGCGAGGTCGAACGCAAAGAGATCCGAGCGGTCCTCAACAGCGAGGAGCACATCGACGAGGCCCCGGCCACCGTCTCTGCCAAGCTCCTCGACAAGGGCGTCTACCTGGGGTCGGTCTCCACCATGTACCGGGTCCTGCGTGAGCGCGGCGAGGTGGGCGACCGCCGGCGCCATGCCACCCATCCGGCCCGGGTGAAGCCCGAGCTGGTGGCCACCCGACCCAACGAGATCTACACCTGGGACATCACCAAACTCCTCGGTCCGGCCAAGTGGACCTACTACTACCTCTACACGATCATCGACATCTACAGCCGCTACGTGCCCGGGTGGATGTTGGCCAGAGCCGAGCGGGCCAGCCTGGCCGAGGCACTGCTCGCCGAGACCGTCGAGAAGCAGGGCATCAAGCGTGGCGAACTGACCCTCCACTCCGACCGGGGGTCGCCGATGATCGCCAAGCCGGTCGCCCACCTGCTGGCCGACCTCGGGGTCACCAAGTCCCACAGCCGGCCCCACGTGAGTAACGACAACCCGTTCATCGAAAGCCACTTCCGGACCCTCAAGTACCGGCCGGACTTCCCGAAACGCTTCGGGTCATTCGAAGATGCCCGTGCCCACTGCGGCCGGTTCTTCGACTGGTACAACGACGACCACCGTCACTCGGGCATCAGGCTCCACACCCCGGCCGACGTCCACTACGGCCGAGCCGAGCAAGTCCGAGAGCATCGCGGGCAGGTGCTGAATGCCGCCTACGCCGTCCATCCAGAGCGGTTCGTCCGCAAGGCTCCCACGCCTCCAGAACTACCGACCGTGGCGTGGATCAACGAACCGAAGGAGGAGGCAACGACGGCACAGTGATTTCCAAAACTTTCTGCCTCACAAGGGTTGACAGGCGCCGCAGGACTCGGACCGGCTGCTTGCCGGAGTCATGCCGGGAGGGTCACATCAGGCATCGTTC
>JBKQRT010000301.1:0-3201 GCA_052143895.1 Acidimicrobiales bacterium
TCTTTACCTTCCGGGCCTCTTCTCCGGCCGATTACTTCCTCAAGGCCCTCGATTACACGCTGGCGGGAATCGCCGAGAAGATCACCTGCCCGACGCTCGTGATCGACTCCGAGGGCGACCTGTGGTACCAGGGGCAGGCGAGGCAGCTGTTCGACGCTCTCACTTGCGAGAAGAGCTTTCAGCTCTTCACGGTCGAGGAAGGCGCCGAGGACCATTGCCAGGTCGGTTCTCCGCTGCTGTCTGCGCAGCGGTTGTTCGATTGGCTTCAGGAGACGTTCAGCCACGTGCCCTCTGCCAGCGGTGCCTGAGCGATAGGAACACACGCCCGGGCAGTTTTGTCAGACCAGCGGAGGTGGTATCCCCGAGGTGCCGGTCGAGGGCAGCTAGCGGGCGGCAAGCGCGGACCCGCAGATAACGCACCCCGAGCCGGTGATCAGGGATACCTGCCCGGCTTCGACTCTCCGTATACGGCGCTACGCCGAACTGGCCGCGTCCATGCGGACTGCCCGAGCAGGAGTTGCGAAGTGGTTCTTCGCGATTCCATGAGCAGTCAGATCGATCACGCCTGCGCTGAAGTGCGACCAGCCCACCTCATGGGATGGCGTGGGTCCGACTGCGCTTCCGCCCTCGCGTGGTCGGGTGCCGAGGCCAGGTGACCGTGCTTCAGCGAGTGCCAGGTCATGAAATAGACGGGTCCGGCCGCCACGATAATGGCCAGGATGACGAATGGGATGGTGCCTGCATTCCACATGGTGCTCCTCCCTTCTCATGCGAAGTGGATTGCCTCATGGCCAGTCTGCGCTGCCCATCGGGAGTTGTCTGTCGCCCATGCGACGGACTGAATGTCACCGCCGTGACAGTCGGAGCGGACCTGACCGTCACAAGCAGCCATAGCGCAGGGTCCAGGTGCCTGAGGTACTGTTGTCCTGGCTAAGGGTTCTGTCATGGCGGAAGGCTCGTCCCGGCCGGTTCCTTAGCGGGAGGATCGCCGATGGGGTGGCAGTTGTTGGACGCATTGTCCGATGCTGAACGGCGGGCATTCCTGTGCCGGTGCCAGAGGCGTCGGTACCCAAGAGGCGCCTTCATCTGCCATGAGGGCGATACCGGGGACAGCATGTACCTGCTCGACATCGGCACGGTGGCGATCCGGGCGACCAGTCCCCTGGGGGACACCGTCACGATGACGGTCCTGCGACCCGGGGACTCCTTCGGAGAGCAAGCTCTGATCGGCGACGAAACGGTGCGCTCGGCCTCGGTGGTGGCCCTGGAGAGGGCCGAGACCCTGTGTCTGTCCCGTACCGATTTCCGGTCGCTCTGGGAGAAGCATCCCGAGTTGTCATCGATCGTGGTCAAGATGCTCGACGCCCGGCTGACCGCTACGACGCGGGCGCTGCTAGACGCCCTGTACCTTCCGTCCGAAACTCGGGTGATGCGCCGCTTGGCACGTCTAGCGGAGATCTATGCCGGTCATCCCTCCCATTCCATCCCGCTCACCCAAGACGATCTGGCCTCGATGGCCGGAACAACTCGGCAAACGGTCAACCGCGTGCTCCGCCAGGCGCAGAACGACGGATTGATCAAACTGACAAGGGGCCACATCGTCGTTGTCGACGCAGCCGCGGTGTCTCGGAGGGCGAAGCTCTGGCCTGATTGACATCACCTGCGCCGGTACGTCGAATCCATGTTCACCGATCGGCGAACCTCTGAGCGGACTCGCCCAGAAGTGCCGGAGTGGGTCAGTGAGCTACCAGCAAGCACACGCCGGTCGATAATGCGCCCCGAGCCGGCGATCAGGGATAGGCGCCGGGCCCGGAGAATCGGGAGGCGGAACCGTCAGCTCGACGGGCCTGGCACTTGGCCAATTTATCGGGCAAATGTCGGAGCTAGTTGAGACCTGGCTGAGGGATACGGCAGTCGTAGTCGGCGCGTTCAGGACCGGGGTCGCGATCCCTACCCGGGCCGCGACCCCGACGTGACGTCATCGGCACGGTCCCCGCGTGACCTGAAGGCTATCGCCATCTTCGATCAAGAGTTCAGGTGATCTGACTCGCTCGGGACATGTGTTCGATGGTCACATCAGGTGGTGGATCCCCTGCGTAATCGGCGGCAAAGGTCACTCCCTCGAGTTGGCCCCACACCAGGTCCCTTGCTGAAGTAGTCGCTTGAATGCCTGGGGGACGGAGCCGAAGCTCCGCCCCCCAGGGGAAAGTCCAGGTCATGCAACTCTATTGCCGAGTTGCGTTGTGGCTCAGGACACGACCAGGTTGTACGAGAAGCCACCGATGTTGAGCGCGGTCAGGCCGCTCGCTGTCGCACAATGGCTCAGCACTGCGGAGCTGATGTCCGTGAGAATCATCGAACTGGTGGAACCCGCGAACGAACCGATGGTCGAGCCAGGGGCGTAGAACATCCACGTTGTACCGGCAATCCCACCCGCAAAGTTGATCGTGGACGGCGCGAACCCAGGTGCAGCAGGAGACCCTTCCCAGGTGATATTGGCGGTCATGGCGGGCAGCGGGCCGAACGTACCGAGAGCGGTGCACAGTCCGCCCACGGAGGAGTTGGTGTAGGTATAGCTATAGGTGAGCACTCCGCTCTTGAGGTGCTCCCCTCCTTGGATCAGGCTCGTCGAGCCGACCCCCAGGCACTTCTTGAACTTGCCCGTAAATTTCACCGTGTACGTGGTGCCCACAGCATCGATATTGGTGGCGCCTGCTCCCGCAGAGCTGGCGATACTCAGGCCACCGAGCAAGTCGCACTGGACGGCCCCGGTGAACGTCACCGGCGCCGTTGCTACGGCTTCACCGGAACCGATTGTGGCGATGAAGCCAATGGGGAGGGCGACAACGGCCGCCATCAGAACGAGCTTTCGAATCATGGATTTCCTCCTAATGTGTACAACGAGACGCAATTTGCGCACGCATCTCAGTTCCCCCGCCTGCCCACACGCCCCACTGATTGTGGTCAGTGTGGCGATCACCTCGTGGAAAAGCAAGTAACACCTGGTGAACCTAGTGTGACGGCAATCGACATGGAGTCCTCGTGTGCCATCAAGGTGCCGGTCGGTGGCAGTTCGCGGATGGCAAGCACGAACCCCTCAATAACGCGCCCACAGCCGGCGATAGGTGACAGGTACGCCGAAGGGCAAACCTGATCGGTGAACTCGCGGACCGGGATGGCGGCCACGCCGGTGCTCCGGCA
>JBKQRT010000302.1:0-3564 GCA_052143895.1 Acidimicrobiales bacterium
TGCGGCCGAGGTGCGCCGCCTCGCTGCCAGAGGTTTTCATGCGGTGACGATTCCTCAGCACGTCGGCGCCTACGGCCAACCGCCCTGGCAGGACCCCCATTGGGACCCGCTCTGGCGTGCTTGCGCCGACGAAGCGATCGTGATCAATGTGCACATAGGTACCGGCGGTGGTGTGCCCGTCCCGTCGGACCTGACTACGTACCTGGCGACGAACACGATGCTGGCGTTCGACACGAATCGCTTCGCCGCCGACTTTCTGTTCTCGCGGGTGCTCGCGGACTTTCCCACCCTGGTGGTCGCTCTGTCGGAAGGCGGCATCGGCTGGGTGCCCTTTGCGCTCGAACGCTTCGATGACACCTACGCCCGGCAGCGGGCCTGGACGGGAGACGATCTTGGTGACCTCAGGCCGTCGGACGTCTATCGTCGCAACTTCCGGGCCTGCTTCATCCGCGATCGGGTCGGGATCGAGATGCGTGACCGCATCGGCATCGAAACCATTTGCTGGGAGCTCGACTACCCACATTCGGACAGCTCGTGGCCCGACGCTCCGGAGCAGCTCGCCGAGGAACTGGCCGGGTGCAGCGACGACGAGGTGGAGATGATCACCTGGCGAAACGCGGCGAATACCTTCCGATTGGACACCGTCGAGCGCCTCGGCCGAGATGCCTGCATGGTCAAGGCACTGCGCTCCCGGATCACCAATACCGACTTCTCGGCACCAAAGGTCGACCGCGATCGCATCGGACGGCCCGGTATCCGACCGGTGAACTACGGCGACATGCGGAAGCGGATGTCGACCATCCTTACGGGTGGGCGTTGACGCACCCCCGCTGATCGGCATCGTTCCATGAGCGAGGACTATCTGGGCGTGCCGCTCGGCCGCGAGGACGTGCTGTTTCTCGCAGAGATTCAATCGTTCCTGACGGAAAGCCTTGAGTCGTTCTTCTTCGACGGCACGATCTCCAGGCTCGAGGCCCAACGCGCCTGGCAGGACACGCTGCATCGGGCGAATCTCGCTGCCATCAGCTGGCCGATCGAGTACGGGGGCCGGGCGGCGACACCGGTCCAACAACTCCTGTTCGCAACCGAGATCGCCAAGAGCCGGGCTCCGGAGCCGATCAACCGGAGTGCCATAAACCAGCTCGGCCCGACCATCATTCAGTGGGGCACGGCAGAGCAGAGAGCACGGTTGTTGCCTCGCATCCTTAGTGGCGAAGACGTCTGGTGCCAGGGGTTCAGTGAGCCGGACGCGGGCAGCGACCTCGCCTCGCTCCAGACCAGCGCTCGCCTCGATGGTGACTCTCTTGTGGTGAACGGCACGAAGGTCTGGACGTCGTAGGCACACTACGCCGACTGGATCTACGCACTGGTACTGACCGAAGAGCAGGCAGAGCAGCACGCCGGTATCAGTTTCTTGCTCATCGACTTGCGCACGCCCGGGGTCGAAATCACGCCAATCCGCCAGATCACCGGCGACTCAGAATTCAACGAGGTCCGGTTCACCGACGTGCAGGTCCCGGCGACCAACCTCCTGGGCGACTTGCACGACGGGTGGCGGGTCGCAACGACGACGCTCGGATTCGAACGGGTCGGCCAGAGCCGCACCCATCGCATCGAGCGGCGGCTCGGCCATGTCGTGCGGCTGGCACTCGAACCTGACGCAGAAGGACACCGATCCATCGACGACGACGCCGTCGCCCATCGACTGGCCGACTATGCGGCGCGGGTGGAAGGCCTCCGCTTCATCGGAGCCCAGGCGACCGCAGCCGAGGTCCTCGGCGAGACCTCGCTCCCCTCGGCCTCGGTGGCCAAGCTCCTGACGTCGGAGGTCGACCAGGAGATGGCTGAATTCGGACTGGACCTCGCCGCCATCGGCGGGCTTCTCGGGCGCGGGTCGCCGGGGGCGGCCAAGAACGGGGCCGTCTCGGCGAGCTACCTTCTGATGCGCGCCGCAACGCTCGGGGCTGGCACATCAGAGATGCAGCGCAACGTGATCGGCGAGAAGCTCTTGGGACTGCCGCGTGACCACTGACTCCTTCGACCTGGCCGCCCTGGCAGCCTCGGCGGAACACCGACCGATGCTGCATGACGTCGCTCGTGGTGTTGTCGCGAAGCGGTGGGGCGCGACGGAGGTTCGTCGCCAGTTGGACCTCGACGCAGCGTTCTGGTCACCCGAGTTGTGGGACGATGCCCGGGCTGCCGGTTGGGTCGACCTCTTGCTGCCCGAACCCGACGGCAGTGGGGGCAGGGTGGAGGATCTCTGCACCATTGCCGAGGCCGTCGGCGAGTTGGGTGGGCCGATCCCACTTGCCAGCACGACCGCGGCGGCGTGGTATCTGAACAGCCCGCCCGAGTTGGGCATCACGTTGCTACTGGACGACTGCACGCATCAGCCGGGGACGCTTGATGACGACGCCTCAGTGACAGCGACGTTGCCTCTGGTCCACTATGGCATGGTCGCCGCCCGCGCTGTGATGTCCGCCACCCGCAACGGGTTGTCTTGCATCGTGGCGGTTGATCTCACCGCTCCCGGCGTGACTCGCGCGCCGGTCCAGGTGCTCGACTTCTCACCGAGCGCCGCTGTGTCACTTGACCATGTCCTCGTCCACCCACTGGCCGCGTGGGACGGACGACCTGCGGACGAGGCGGACCGCTGGGCCGCTGCCCTGCATCGACTGCGGTTGGGGCTTGCTGCGGAACTGGTCGGTGTCGCCCTGGCGGCCAACAGCGCTGCCGTCGACTATGCCCGTGCGCGGGTGACATTCGGCCGACCCATCGGTGCCAATCAGGCGATCAAACACCGACTCGTCGATGACCGGTGCGATTTGGAAATCGGCAAGGCGCTCCTGACCCGGGCCGCGCTGGAAGTGGAGACCGGCGCGCCGACGGCCGGGGTATCGGTGTCACTGGCCGCGTTCTGGGCGCTGACGAGGATGCGTCCCGTCACCGAACATGCGCTGCATGTGTTCGGTGGCATCGGGTACACCTGGGAGCACGCTGCCCATCTCTACCTCCGCCGGGCCGCTGTCCTTACGACGCTCCTGGGTCCGGTCGGTCGACACAGGGCCGCCGTGACCGCATGGCTCGTGCAGCAATCGCCTCACTAGGCCAGGGCGTATTTCTTTACACTCTGACAATCTCTGTTCTAAAGTACAGACAATGGGAGACACGAGTACGGTAGAGCGATTCGACAAACCGGAGTTCTACTCGGGCGATGTCCATGCAACGTTTCGCCGCTTGCGGGCCGAAGAGCCCGTGTTCTGGTACGAGGAGGGCCAGTTCTGGGTCCTGACCAAGTACGACGACATCAAACACGTCTCGTCCCATCCGCAGGACTTCTCCTCGCAAGGTGTGGCGATCCTGTCCGATCTCATCGACAAGCGATTGGGCAAAGAGGTGGACCGCACGGGAGCCCGAGGTGCCATGTTCACGGACCCCCCGCTGCACGCCAGTCTCCGCAAGCCGGTGAGCGCGCGCTTCTCGCCTAGGGCGGTGGCCGACATGGAGGACGATGTTCAGCGAGTGATTTCCGGCATTGTGGACGACCTGCCCGACGGTGAGTTC
>JBKQRT010000303.1:0-6493 GCA_052143895.1 Acidimicrobiales bacterium
GGCGACATCGCCCAGGCCACTGCCCCCTGGGCCCCGAGCTCGTGGGCGGACATCACCGAGCACCTGCCGCGTCGGCGGCCGGTCCGGACCGTCGAGCTGACCGTGAGCTACCGGACACCGGCCGAGGTCCTGACCGTGGCCGCCCAGGTCCTGACCGTGGCCGCGCCCGATCTCACCCCGCCGCGTCCGGTGCGCCGGACCGGCGTCGAGCCGAGGATGCTCTCGGTGCTCGGAGCCGACGGCTCCCGCCAGCAAGCGACTGCTGCCGACTTGGCCCGGACGGTGGCCGAGGCGGCCGGCGTCGAGATGTCGGCGGTCGGAACCGGTCGGGTGGCCGTGCTCACCCCCGAGGCCCTCATCCCCGATCTGTCCGACGCGCTAGCCGCCGCCGGCCTGCCGGTGGTCGACGCCGGGGACCTGCGCAAGGGCGGCCTGTCGGAGCCGCTGGTGCTGCTGGCCGCCGATGCCACCAACGGGCTCGAGTTCGACGCCGTGGTGGTGGTCGAACCCGGGGTCATCGCCGGGGAGACGGCGCGTGGGCTGCGCACCCTGTACGTGGCCCTGACCCGGCCGACCCAACGGCTCACGGTGGTGTCCCTCACCCCGCCCCCGGCCGCCCTAGCCGGCGGCCACTGACGCCGCCCGACGCCGTCCGGACGGGTCCGCCGCCAGCATCGGCGGCCGGGCATGATAGGCCGGATCCGGCCCGGACGGGTGGCACTTCGACCCCGACATGGGTGCCCGGACCGCCCCGTCCGGCGAGTTGGCCCCCCGGGCGGCAGTTCGACTAAAACTACGGCGTGACTCAGGCCCTCGCCGCCGACACGGCGGTCACCACCAGCCACCGCCACCGCCCCGACCGACCGTCCATGCTGGCAGTGGGCGTCATCATCTGGCTCGGGTCCGAAGTGATGTTCTTCAGCTCCCTCTTCGCCGCTTTCTTCACCATCCGAGCCCACGCATCGGTCTGGCCGCCGACCGGCACCCATCTCGACACCATTCGCGCCGGGATCTTCACCGCCATCCTCGTGTCGTCCAGCTTCACCATGCAGAAGGCGGTTTGGGACCAGGAGAAGGGCGACCGTCGCAGCGCCAAGATCTGGGTCGTGGCCACCCTCGTGCTGGGCACGCTGTTCGTCGCCAATCAGTTCTACGAGTGGGTCACCCTGTCGCAGAACCCGGCCACCGATCCCACCCACACCGCCTTCGGCTCGCTCTTCTATATCATGTCCGGGCTGCATGGCCTCCACGTGACCCTCGGCCTGGTGGCGATGATCTTCCTTCTGGGGCGCCTGAAAGGCCCCAAGGGCGACCCGGGGGAGACGCCCGTGTTCCAGGGCGTCAGCTACTACTGGCACTTCGTCGACATCGTCTGGGTCGGCCTCTACTCCTGCCTCTTCCTGCTCAAGTAGATGAGAACCGCGCTGCGCAACATCCTGAGGGCCCGGTACGTGGCGCCCGTCGCCCTCGTCGGCTGCGTCGGCGTGGCGGGTCTGCTCGCCTTCTCGCCGGGCGCCGCCCCGGCCGGCGCGACGGTCAGTGCACCCACCACCACCCTGCCCGCCCTCACCACCCCACCGTCGACGGCCACGCCCGTCAGGGTCAGCCAGCCGGCGCCGACCACCGTGTCGGGTGCGGCCGCGTACGCCGCACCCTCCAACCAGACCGGTCTCTTCTACGTCACGCTGCCCAAGGCCTTCGTTGCGCCGGGGCAGGCCCTGTTCGCCGCCAACTGCTCGTCGTGTCACGGACCGCAGGCCCTCGGGACCGTGCGGGCGCCCAACCTGCAGGGGCTCGGCGCAGGCACCGTGGACTTCTGGGTGTCGACTGGGCGGATGCCCCTGGCCGTCTCGAGCGTCCAGGCCACCCGCAAGCCGCCGCGTTTCAACCGGCTGCAGACCCTCGAGATCGCGGCGTGGGTGCAGTCGCTGACCCCCGGTGTCGGGGTGCCGGTCCCGGTGGTCAACACCTCCAAGGCCGACCTCGAGGCGGGGGGCACCCTGTTCACCCTCAACTGCGCCGCGTGCCACACCATCACCGGCGCCGGTGACGCCCTCATGGACGGCGCCTACGCCCCGAGCCTCCACCTGGCCACCCCCACGCAAATCGTCGAGGCCATCCGCTCGGGTCCGGGCAACATGCCCCACTTCGGCCAGGGCAACATCACCAACACCCAGGCCCGCGACATCGCCGCCTACGTCCACGGGGTCCTCCAGCACCCGTCCGACCCGGGCGGCGTGGGACTCGGCGGCATCGGACCGGTCGGCGAGGGCTTCGTCGGCCTGCTGATCGGGGTCGGCCTGCTCATGCTCGTCTGCTTCTGGATCGGAGACCGCACGTGAGCGACGAGTCCCCGCACCTCGAAGGGCCGCTGCCCCCGGCCGCGCTCGACGACCCCCACCTGCAGCCCTCCGCCAGGCACCCCGAGCGGGCCCAGCTGGTGGCCGCCCTGGCCATGCTGGTCGGGTTCGCCGGGTTCATCGGGTTCGGCGTCGCCTACTGGGCGGCCGCCAACACCCAGTGGGAGGCGGCCACCCTGGGCATCGGGCTGCTGGGCCTCGGCTTCGGCGTGACCGCCTGGGGCAAGTACCTCATGCCCCAGGGCCCCTTCGTCGAGGAGCGGCACGACTTCCACTCGACCGAGGCCGAACGCGACGCCATGACGGCGGCCATCACCGAGCGGGGCGGCATGGTGGTCAAACGCCGCAAGCTGTTGGGCGGGCTGTTCGCCCTGGGCTCGGCGGCCATGGCCATCGTGCTCCTGTTCCCCCTGCTGCGATCCCTCGGGCCGAAGCCGAGCAAGGCGGGCTTCGCCACCGACGACTCGCTGTTCGCCACCAACTGGGTCAAGGGCTCGAAGGCGGTCACGGTGGACGGCCGGCAGGTCTACGTCAACGACCTCGAGGTGGGCGGCGTGCTCACGGTCTTCCCGCAGGGGTTCGAGGGATCCTCGCCCGACCAGGTCATCCTGATCCGGATGGCCCAGCTGTCGCCGACCGACCCGCCCTATCCGCTCGCCCCTCCCGGGCGCTCCGACTGGACCGTCCAGGGCTACGTGGCCTACTCGAAGATGTGCACCCACCTGGGCTGCCCGGTCGGGCTCTACCAGGAGCTGACCCAGCAGCTGGTGTGCCCCTGCCACCAGTCCATCTTCAACGTGAACGCCGGTGCGGTGCCCGAGTTCGGCCCCGCCCCCCGCCCGCTTCCGCAGCTGCCCCTCACCGTCGACCTCGCCGGGCGCCTGCGGTCCAAGGGCAGCTTCGACCAGCCCGTGGGCCCTGGATACTGGGAGCGGCCATGATCGACAAGTCACTGCGCTGGGTGGATGACCGGCTGGGCATCGCCAAGGGTGGCCGGACCTTCCTCGACAAGATCTTCCCCGACCACTGGTCGTTCATGCTGGGCGAGATCGCCCTCTACTCGTTCGTGGTGCTGATGGTCACCGGCGTCTTCCTCTCCCTCTACTACGTGCCCTCGGCCCACGAGATCGTGTACCACGGCTCCTACGTGCCGCTGCAGGGCCAGCGGGTGTCGGAGGCCTACGCCTCGTCGGTCGGCCTCTCCTTCGACGTGCGGTCCGGGCTCCTCATGCGCCAGGCCCACCACTGGGCCGCCGACATCTTCCTCGGCTCGATCGCCGTGCACATGGCCCGGGTGTTCTTTACCGGTGCGTTCCGCAAGCCCCGCGAGTTCAACTGGATCGTGGGCGTGAGCATGCTGCTCCTGGGGATCATCAACGGGTTCCTCGGCTACTCGCTCCCCGACGACCTGGTCTCGGGCACCGGTATCCGCATCGCCTACTCGATCATCGAGTCGATCCCGCTGGTCGGGAGCTACCTGGCGTTCTTCCTCTTCGGCGGGAACTATCCGGGCAACGGCGTGATCATCCCGCGGTTCTTCATCCTCCACGTCCTCATCGTCCCGCTCATCCTCCTGGGACTGCTGGGGGCCCACCTGGGCCTGCTGGTCAAGCAGAAGCACACCCAGTTCCCCGGCAGGGGGAAGACCGAGCGCAACGTGGTCGGCTCGCCGATGTTCCCGACGTTCATGGCCAAGACCACCGGGTTCCTGTTCATGACCACCGCCGTCATCTTCCTGCTCGGCGGCTTCGCCCAGATCAACCCCATCTGGCAATTCGGCCAGTACGAGCCGTACCAGATCTCCTATGCCGTGCAACCCGACTGGTACATGGGCTGGCTGGACGGGGCGTTGCGCATCATGCCCAGCTGGGAGTGGGTGGGCTGGGGTCACACCATCCCGCTCGAGGTCTTCCTGCCGGCGGTGATCTTCCCCGGGCTCATCTTCAACATCCTGCTGGTGTGGCCGTTCATCGAGTCCTGGCACACCAAGGACCTCGCGTACCACAACCTGCTCGACCGCCCACGGGACCGTCCCAAGCGGACCGCGGCCGGGGCGGCCATGCTCACCCTGCTCGGGATGACCTTCTTCGCCTCGTCGACCGACGTGATGGCCAATTTCTTGCAGCTGCCGCTGAAGGACGTCCTCTGGTTCTTCCGGTTCGCCGTCCCGATTGGCCCGATCATCGCCTACTTCCTGACCTTCAAGATCTGCAACGAGATGCGGGAGGCCGAGGGCATCGGCAAGCGCAAGCGGGCCCTCGTCGTCTTGCGCTCGACGTCCGGGGAGTACACCACCGTGGAGTCCGCGCCGCGCCCCGGCGACGGCGTGGAGGAACTCGACGCCATCCCGGTGCCCACCCACATCGACCTGGTGCCCCCGGAGCTGGCCACCGGCGAGGGCGTCCGCCGGGTCATGCGCTGAGGCTGGGCCACCAGGAATCCGGCGCGGCCGACCGGGACGGGTGGCCTAGCCTCCGGTGCCGGCGGGGGGTGTCCAGTCCGGGTCGGGTTCGAGGAACTGGCGGACCAGCGTGTGGAGCGCCAGCCCCAGCACGGTCCATTCCTCCTCGCTCCCGTCGGCCGCCGTGGGGAGGCGGACCGTGCGCATGGCCTGTTCGTCGACGAGGTCGCGGAGCGCACTGCCCTCGACCAATGCCTGGATCGCCGCCGCGCACTGGGCCATGGTGAGCGGCGCCCGGACCCGGAACCCGAGGTCCTCGTTGACCGCCGTGTACAGGGCGGTCGTGTCGCGCATGATCGAGCTGTAGCTGGCGAGCAGCGCCCGCGTGAGCCGTTCCTTGTCGCTGCCGGCGCGGCCGGAACCGGCCAGTGCCCAGATCCCGATCCAGACCCGCCAGACCGGAGAGCCCCGCAAGAGGTCGAGCATGACGGTGCCGGTGACCCGGCTGAGGTCGGAGATGCACTGCCACCGACCCTCGAGCGTCGAGCGGTCGGCGCCCACCAGGACATCGCCGAGGAGGTTCGCGAGCGCCTGGAAGTCCCGCGAGTCGCTCGAGGCGATGGTGGCGAGGACCTCGGTCTGGAACTCCTCCTGGGTCCGGAAGGCGCGCTTGATCACCGACGCATTGGTCAGCCGGATGCCACGGGTCTTCTCCAGACGGTCGTAGATCCGCTTGAAGGTCAGGCCTTCGGCGCCGGTGCCCAGCCCCTCGTCGAGGAGGGCCTCGACCCCGGCGTCGAGCAGTAGCTGCCTGGTCTCCGTGGCGCTGCGGCGGGGGAAGGAGGTGCTGGTCACCGGTGGCCAGCACCGGGGTGTCCCGGCGCCAGGTGGTTCGGTGTGGCGCTCGTGCTCACGATCACAAGTCTAGTGAGCCACCCGACCTCCCCCGGCAGGGGAAGACGGCCACCGCCCCGATCCCGAGGGGGCGGCCGGCCGGTCGTCGCGTCACCTCCCCGACACCTCGGCATCGCAACGTTCACCGAGGGTTTGGCGACCGTTGACGTGGACGCCAGATGGCCGATGGTAGAACGTGCATGGTCCCGAGCACACACTCCCCGTGCGGCAGTCGGTGGCCTCTGGGGTCGTAGTGGCCTCACGTCGAGCCCGGGCAGGCAGGCGTGAGGCCGCTCCCCCGCCTGCGTCGGCGGTGCGTTCAGCCGCCGTCACCGACCTGGTCGAGGCCTCCCCTCCCGGCCCTGATGCGCCGGACCGCCTCGAGGGCGGCGTCGGCGGCCAGCAGCATGATCGCCCCCCACACCACTACGGACGCACGGTTGAACTGCGTGGGCCATCCGCTGCTCGGGTAGTGGTAGCGGGCCTGGTGGAGCACCACGTCGGCAGCGGCCCCGGCCATGAGGGTGACCGCCGCCACCCGCAGTGCCGTCCGTCCCCACCAGACGGTCATGGCCGCCAGGATCCCCAGGGCGGCCAGGCCGCCGGCCAGGGGGCCGCCGACAGCCAGGGCGACCAGACCGGCGGCGACCGTGCCGATCACCACCCGCAGCGGTCGCGACGCGAGGAACCCGGCGCGCACCGGGCGGACCGACTCCAGGGCGGGGGGGGCGTGGGTCACCGGGGTGTCGGCGGCCGGCGCAGTGCGCCGCCGGCGGCGGAACACCGCTACCGCCACCATGCCGAGACACGCCGCCAGCGTGGCCCCCGAGATGATCAG
>JBKQRT010000304.1:0-4742 GCA_052143895.1 Acidimicrobiales bacterium
TGCCGTCGTGCATCTGCTTGATCTGAAGTCAGGCCGAGGACCCCGGTGCTTCCGAAATTACAAAGGACCAGCCGTTCGGCGGTGGACCCTCACAGAAGCTCAACAACATCATTGGTGGTAGGTGACACCTAGCCATTTCTCATCCGATGCTGAGATGCACTCAGCGAGTGGTACCTAAAGCTGTCTTGTTGGATCGGCGCCGTGAGTGGACGCGGGTGGTGGACCTGGCCCCCGTGACCATCCGACGCGAGCGTCCCTGGACCGGGGGCTGAACCACGCCACCCGTCCAGGGACGTCGTACCGGCCCCGTTTCCCGGAGGAGGTCAGATCTCCGCGTCGTGCGACGTCCTGCGCCAGTGAACGATGCCGAGGATCGTGAGGACCAGCATGATCGCGGCGAACACGAAGCAGGCGATCGAGGCGTACAGGGCGATCTGGCCCATCTGCCAGAAGGCGTATGCCTCGAGCAGTAGGCCCCGGAGCGTGGTCCCCTGGAATACCGTCTGGACCTTGGCCTCGGCCGCCGTGTACTCGGGCGAGCCCTTCGGCAGGGCCAGGGCCTCGGCCGACAGCTGCGAGTAGGTCTTGCCCCCGCCGATCTCCTGCAGGTGGTAGGCGATGAAGTGGTCGGCGTACGCCTCGGCCTGCTTGCCCGTGGTCAGCTGCTGGCCCGCGTACTGCTCGATGTAGGGGAGCATCACCGGCTCGATCTCGGTGCCGACCTTGGCCTGGGCGAACTCGGCCTGCGTTGGGAAGACGATCTCCTGCTGGGCCAACTGATTGTGGACGTTCGAGTTGGCGAAGCTGTAGGCCCACAGCCCGAGACAGCCCACGATGACCAAGAAGACGGTCAGCGCGGCGCCGACCGCAGTGAGTATGGCGTCAAAGGTCCTTCGCTTCATGATTCGTCGACTCCCAGTTGAGCGCCCGCCGTATTTCGGGGCCGCACCGTAGGTCAGCCTAAGATCAGTCCCACATTGCCACCTAGGGCCGAAAGTCACCTGTCGGGCTATGTGAATCTCCGGGTGTCGAAGGGTCTGGAATTCCATCGGGTTTCAAAGACGTTCTCGTCGCCCACCTGAGGTTGGGCTCCGCCGGGGTGCCATCAAAGTGCCGGTCGAGGGCACCCGACGTGTCCCACCGACCCGGCGGTCAGGGGCAGTACCCGTTCGGTATCGGCACTTCTCGCCCGGTCCATTTGGATATACCCGCCGCGCGTTTCCGGGCGGTCAGTCCTTCACGGCGAAGAGCCTCCAAGCCCCGGGTACGCCTTTGAGCTCTTTCTCCCCTCGCTCGGCGAAGTCGATGCCCGACCCCACGACGAGGTCCTTGACCGTCCCTGACACAAGCACCTCGCGGGGTCCGGCCAGTGCACTCACCCGAGCCGCGATATGGACTGCGATACCACCCAGGTCCCTGCCACGCACCTCACACTCGCCGGTGTGGATGCCGAAGCGCATTTCGATGCCGAGCTCCTCGGTCGCTCGTTCGATGGTCTGAGCGCATCGAATCGCCCGTGCCGGGCCGTCGAAGGACGCCAAGAACCCGTCACCCGTAGTCTTGACCTCCCGTCCTCCAAAGCGCTGAAGTTGCTCCCTCGTAACTCGGTCGTGGGCGTCGAGAAGAGCCCGCCATCGCTGGTCGCCCAGGGCGGCGGCGCGCTCTGTTGAGCCGACAACGTCGCTGAACAGGACGGTGGCAAGGATGCGGTCGACGTCGGCGACGGACCGCTCGCCCGTGAGGAATTCGGCCACATCGTTCACATAGCCGGAACGGGCCCGGATGTTGGAGCCCTCCAACTCGACCAGCCGGGCTCCGTCGATGGTGTCAGCTAGGTACCGGCCGTGCTCGATGGGAAGGACCGAGCTTTCCTTCACATGGAGCACCAGGGTCGGCACCTGGACCAAGGGAAGCGCCCACCGGACGTCGAGGGATCGAAGCATGTAGCCGTACTGGGCAGCCGCGGTGCGGGGGGTGGTCGAGGCCCGGACACAGCGGGCGGCAACCCGAACGAACTCCGAATCATTGGCCATATCGGGATTGGCGAACTTGATCCAGTCGGCGGTACCCCAACTAGTCGCCATGATTTCGACGATGGCGTCGGCGGCTTCTGGCGCCAGCCCGAAGGGGTAGTCGTCGGCTCGCAACGATCGGGCGGCGGTGTTGAGAAGTACTAGCGACTGCACCTGCTCCGGATGCAGGGCGGCGAAGAGGATGGCAATCGGTCCGGCGTCGGCGGTCGCCATGATCGAGGCTCGCTCGGATCCCGCCGCACCGAGGACGGCGCGCATGTCGTCTGTCCATTCCTCCCAGGTCGGCATGACCCCCGGCACGATCGAATCCGAGGCCCCCGTGCCTCGTCGGTCGAAGAGCATGAGTCTGCTGAAGCTCGCCAGCTGGTTGTGGAACTCATGGACACCCGGTATGTCCCACATGAGTTCGATATGACTGCCCAGCCCATAGCACAGGAGTAGGTCCGGCGGGCCGGTGCCGATCACCTGGTACGCGACGTCCGCGTCACCGACGGGGACGTACTTCGTCTCGGGCGTGTCCATGGTCATGACAGTCTGCCGCCGTCCAACGGCGGTTGCCAGCCCGCGCCGAGCACCGAGGCAGAGCCGATTACTCGGCACGGAAATGCCGGATACCGCTCGGGTAGAAGTATCCCCGAGGTGCCGGTCGGGGGCAGGCAACACGAGCAAACGCAAGCCGTTTGCTCTTCGTGTCTGCCTCAGCGGTTGTTGAGTTCCTGCTCAACCTTCCAAGCTGATGGCGCGGAAACTCGCTTCTGCCGCCGGGAGTGAGGCAATGCCGACCGGACAGTGACTGTCCGTCCCTGATTGGTGCCTTTCCTGCTATCGCCAGGATGTCGCCAACTGAGGTCCCACCAACAGAATCGGCGATCGGCGGCGAGGCGCCCCGCTCAAGAGGGGAACGACACCTGCGCCGACTGCGCCAGGAGCGAAGCTCGATCCGCTGGGAGGATGTACTCGGCGGCGATGGCCCGGTCGAGGTCGGCGGTGTAGGCGGTGACGTAGCCGGCCTTCGACCCATATAGCGCCACCAAGGTCTGTGGACTGAACGGCACGGTCGACCCGAACAGGCCGCAGAGCTCGCTGCTGCCCTGCGGTGGCGCACCGCTCAACGTCGACACCGGTACGTCCACGGCGGGGGTGCGGACACCACCCACCACGTTCCCGTGGGCGTCAAGGGTCAGCTCGGGAGGATCGGTGGACGAAAGGGAGAAGGACTCCGGCGAGGGCGGCTGCATCCCATCGTCCACCCAGTGCAGGAAGGCGACGAACGCAGCCTGGGCCACCTCGTGCTGGGGCCCCGAGTTGACCGGGGTGGTGCAGCCGAGAAAGCCCGCGCCCACCCCCAGTTCGTAGGCATCGGCGTGCGATGTCCCCGCTACCTCCCACGTCCGGATCCTCGACGTGTTCGGCTGCTGCGCCGCCGCGTAGCCGAGCTGGATGAGGTCCGTCTGGGTTTCGAGCATGAAGACGGGGACGTCGAGGTCGGTGCGGATGCGCACATTGCCGTCGATCGCCGAGGTGACGTCCTGGCTGTCGAACGGAACGGCCCCGCCCCCGCGGGAGTGGATGAAGATGGCCTGGTACGCGGGGTTGAGGGGCTGGATTGCGTCGGCATAAGTGGTGAGGTAGAACGCCGACTGGGACTCGCCGATGGCCACCACGTGCGACGGTCGCAGCCCCCCGAGGACCGACGGGGCGGCGGCCCGCAGCGCCTGACCGATCTGGGCGAACATGTCGAGGGAGTACTGGTCGCCGGGGTGGTGCAGGCTCCCGTACCGGGCCGGCTCCTCCTGCTGCAGCCCGGGGCTCGACCCCGAACCGAGGAGCGCCTTTCCGCCGTTGACGGCGAGCGCCTGCGCGGACACCCCCACATAGGCGGCGCCCGAGTCCATGAGGGCCGGATCGAGGTAGTCCCAGTCGGGGGCGGACTCACCGGCCGACACGTTCATCCACTCTACGACGACGTTCCCGTCGAACTTCGCCGGGTCGTTCGGCCGTCGCACGATGATGCGCGTTCGGTAGGGCGCCGATCCGGCGACGGCGATGGTCCACTTCCCGTCGGAGGGCGTGGAACGGCTGGTGAAGGAGTATGCGGTGCCCGAGGCGAAGTACTCCTGCTCCACGTACCCGTGGGCGGCCAGATCGGTGGGATTGGCGGACACGGGCTCGATGATGTGTCCGGTGTCCGGCGGCGTGCTGAACACCGCCGGTGCCCGCCAACCGGTCGGCCGCGCCGCTGACGTCGCTGGGGAGGAAGTGGCCGCGCTACCGCATGCGGCCAAGGTTCCGGCGATGATCAGGAGGGCGGCACTCCATCGGCTCGCTCTACTCGCGGTGCGGTGTTTCACGGTGTGTTCCCGGCCTCCCCCGAGGGTACCGACAGACGCCAAGACTTGGCTCGGACCCAGGGGCAGAGTACCGCCCCCGTGCGGGGCGCGGCTGGACGCCAGCCGGTCGCGCGATCCGCGTGGGTTACGCTGCACCTACGGTGCCCAGTCTGTTTTCCCGCAGGTCAGGAGATCCTCTCCTCCGCCCGAACGGGACCGGTGGGCGCCACCCGCGATCCATGGGTGTCCCGGCCGGGCCTGCCCACGTGGATCGGTGAGAAGTGGAACCCTCGTGGCGGATGTTCAGCTGCGTGGACTGAGGGATCAACTGCTTGAGCTAAGGAACCACTGACGGCTCGAAAGTGTGCTGACCGATCCA
>JBKQRT010000305.1:0-4426 GCA_052143895.1 Acidimicrobiales bacterium
ACCGGCCATAACCACTACTGCCCCTAGAACTCCGAACCCATTGGGGCGCCTCTCACAATCTGCTTCTTCACGCCCTGGTCGAGCGGGACTACTCTTTGATTGCGGTTTCCTCGAAGTCGTCGAGCCCACATTGTGGGCATTGTCGGATGGCTCGTAGGACTCCAGCTCACTCTCGAACTCTGCTTCGGCATCTTCGATCCGGGCGCCAGATCCCTCGACGATCCCTTCGCCCTCGGTATCACGCATGGCATCGCCGAGGTTGGGCTTGTGCATCGACGCCTCGGCGCGCGAGACCGTCCAGACATAACCACACGATCGGCAGCGGCGCTCGTATTGTCGGTGTAGATGTATCAGTGGCACTGGTGTCTCCGAGCTCTTGTTGAGCGCCTCGCTGTTTGAGCAGGGCGGGGCCGTTTGCCGCCGCGGAGCGTGAGCACGGTTTGGTGACCGCTGTGGCGGCGCCGCGGTCACTGAGAACAGGGTTCAGGCGGGGATGGGTTTGACGGGAATGCACAGGAGCGTCAGCGTGAGCACGATCTGAACGCGCAAGAGCCCCCTCGCCAAAACCTTTTGCACGGGATCGCGAAGGGGCTCTTCCTAACGAAGCCGGAGCTCCGCTGTGCTCATCGTAGGGACTGACAAGGCCGCCGTCGAGGCGGATCTGATCGAGGGCCGCATCGGTTGCCCGAACTGCGAGAATGGCGTTCGTCCCTGGGGATACGGGGTTGAACGTGAGGTGCGTCACCTGGAGCGCAGCGAGCGGCGGCGCCTGCGGCGTTCGATCTGTAGGCCCTGCGCCGCCACACACGTGCTGGTCCCAGAAGACACCCTCCTGCGTCGGCGCGACAGCGTCGAGGTCATCGGCGCGGCGCTCACGGCCAAGGCACAGGGAAAGGGCCACCGCCCAATCGCGCAGACCCTGAGCCGGCCGGCGTCCACGGTGCGGGGCTGGCTGCGCGCCTTCTCCGTTCGGGCAGAGGCGATCCGAGAGCACTTCGTGCGCCGGGCCTACACCATTGATCCGAACCACGACAATCGCTCTCGGGGGGTTCGACCTTTGCTGACGCCGTCGACGCCATTGGCGTGCTCGGGATCGTGGCGGTCCGCCGTTTCGGACCCCATCCGGCGTGGTCGCTCGCCTCCTTCGTGACCGGCGGTGGGCTGCTCTACAACACGAGCTGGCCCTTCCGCCCGCCTGCGTGAGCGACAAGGGTCACCTCTTCGACCACATCGAGGAGGAACTGACCCATGAACGAGGCGCAACGAGACGTCGCGCTCTTCCGTTATTCGCTCATCCGCGAGGCGGCTGACGAGTCGCTCAGCACGCGCCAGCGCGGCCAGCTGGTGCGCCGGCTGGCCAGTCGTGAGCACCTTGGTCCGAAGGATCGGCGCATCCGAGTCCGGCGCGGCACCATCGACCGCTGGATCCGGGCCTATCGCTCCGGCGGGTTCGAGGCCTTGGCCCCCGAGTCGCGCGCGGGCGAGCCGGTGACCGAGAAGCGGTTGTTGGACCTCGCCGAGGCGCTCAAGCGGGAGGTGCCCCGGCGCACGGCCGCCCAGGTGGCCCAGATCATCCGTACTTCGGAGGGCGCGGGCCCCTCCGAGCGCACGCTCCAGCGCCACTTCGCCCGGCTCGGGCTCAACACTCGTCCCGACGGATCGGCTCCGGCGGCCTTCGGGCGCTTCGAGGCTGCGGCCCCCGGGGATCTATGGACCGGTGACGCCCTGCACGGTCCGACCATCGCCGGGCGCAAGAGCTATCTCTTTTGCTTCATCGACGACCACTCCCGAGCCCTCGTCGGCTATCGCTGGGGGCTCTCCGAAGACACGGTGCGCCTCGAAGCGGCGTTGCGCAACGCGCTGGCGTCGCGTGGCGTGCCCAAGGCGGTCTACCTAGACAACGGATCGGCCATGGTGTCGCGCCAACTACTGCGGGCCTGTGCCAGCCTCGGGGTGCGCCTGGTGCATTCCCGACCGGGAAAGCCACAAGGCCGCGGGAAAATTGAACGGATCTTCGAGACGGTCCGCCTCCAGTTCCTCGTCGAGGTCGAGGCCCGCCTTCCCGCCGACGTAGCCGAACTCAACCGGCTCTTCAGCGCCTGGGTCGAGACCGTCTATCACCGCCGGGTCCATTCAGAGACCGGCCAGGCGCCGATCGAGCGGCTGTTGGCCGGGGCTGCACCGGTGCTCCCCACTCAGGCCGCACTCCGTGAGGCCTTCTTGTGGTCAGAGACCCGCACGGTCACCAAGACAGCGACTATCTCGTTGCACGGAAATTCCTTCGAGGTCGATGCCGCCCTGGTCGGGTCGCGCGTCGAAGTCGTCTTCGACCCTTTCGACCTCGAGAGCGTCGAGATCCGCTTCCAGGGCCGCTCCATGGGAAGCGGAGTCCCGGTCACCATCGGACGCCACTCGCACCCCCAGGCCCGCAAGGAAGCGGCCCCGGCACCCGCACCGACCGGCATCGACTACCTCGGCCTGTTGGCCGAGCGCCGCGAGGCGGAGCTGGCCCAGTCCATCAACTACGCCCAGCTGACCCTAGACGGCAAAGAAGTGCCTTATCCCACCACCACCACCGACAAGGAGAACCAGCAATGACCATCGACCGCCTCCGGGCCCATTGGGGCTTCACCCGCATGCCCTTTGCCAAGGACCTCGCCCCCTCCATGCTGCACACCCATCGCTCCCACGCGGAAGCCTCGGCCCGGATCACCTGGTGCATCGACGAGCGGGTGATGGGGGTGGTCACGGGTGAAGTCGGCGCCGGCAAAACGGTCGCGGTGCGGGGGGCACTGTCCGGCATCGACGCCAGCCGCCACACCGTCATCTATCTCGGCAACCCGACCGTCGGGGCACGGGGTCTGTACTCGAGCATCGTGTCCACCCTTGGTGGGATCCCGCGCTTTCACCGGGCCTCGCTCATCCCCCAGGCCCAAGACGCTCTCGCCACCGAAGAGCACGAGCGGGGACGCCGGGTCGTCCTCGTCCTCGACGAGGCCCACCTCCTCGATGCCGAACAGCTCGAAGGACTCCGGCTGCTCTCGGGCGCCGACATGGACAGCCACGCACCCTTCGCCTGCCTGTTGGTCGGACAGCCGACGCTGCGCCGGCGGATCCGCCTCGGTGCCTTCGCCGCCCTCGACCAACGCGTCGCACTGCGCTATGCCATGACCGGGATGGAAGCGGCCGAGACGGCCGACTACGTCGTGCACCACCTCCGGATCGCCGGGCGCAGCGACACCTTGTTCTCCGACGATGCCCTGGCCCTCATCCACCAGGTCTCCCGTGGGCTGCCCCGAGCGGTCAACAACCTGGCCGTCCAGTCCCTCGTCGCCGCCTTCGCCGAATCAAAGGCGATTGTCGACGAATCCTCGGCGCGGGCTGCTGTCACCGAGGTGACGGCGGAGTAGTTCCACTCACGGCGACAGCCTGACCATCACCGCGCCACCAAATGACGACCAAGGCGACAGCACGTTCACGAACTGATGCTCACGGAACGTGTCCGCTTCATGCTCATCGAGCGTGGCGGGCGACATCTCTTGTCGGCCCAAAGAATACATCGCTACCCTCTGCCCTCGATCGATCAACGCGTGGGCTCCGACCCCGGCGGGCGTTCTTTCCAGCCAGCCCACTCGGTCCGTTCAGTTGAACAAGCGCCGAAGCGCTGCCCCCAGTTCGGGCTCGGGGTCATCCTGCGAGGGGCCACGAAGAATGGTCGGACCGTCGGCGGTCATGCTCAGCACGGTCCCTGAGAGCGTCCGACCTTCGGGGCTGGCTAGGAACACGGCCAATGGAGCCACCTCCTCGGGCTCGAGAATGGCGCCCCTAAATTCGGCGAGCTGAGCGTCGGTCAGACCCATGGCACCGAGGCTGTCCACGTACTCCATCATCGGTTCGGTGCGGGTCGCCGGCGGGGCGATGGCGTTGACGCTGATCCCGAGAGGCGACAACTCAGCTGCCAAGACGAGCATGAGCGCGTAGGTGCCGCCTTTGGAGACACAGTAGGGGGCGAGGGTGGCCAGTCCCATGTAGAAGGCGTCAGAGGTGACATTGATGATGGCCCCGCCTCGCCCTTGGTCCCGCATCGCCTTGGCTGCTTCGACCGAACACAAGATCGAACCGAATACATGGGTGCGGATCGTGAACTCCCAATCGTCGTCGTTAAGGTCGAGCAACGGCCCTCGTCGGTCCGCTCCGGCGTTGGTGATCATGACGTCGATCCCGCCGAAGCGTTCGACGGCGGTGGCGACGAGGTCCCGTGCAGCCGCCCTCGTGCCGACCGCCTCGACGCAGACGGTTGCCCTCCCTCCGGTCGCCGTGATCTCGTTCGCCACCGCCTCGGCCGGCTCGCGGTCTCGATCGTTCACCACCACCTTGGCCCCTTCGGCGGCCATGGCCAGTGCGTAGGCCCGTCCAAGACCCCGGC
>JBKQRT010000306.1:0-11502 GCA_052143895.1 Acidimicrobiales bacterium
CCGTGACGCGCTGCCGCCTACGTGACGACCTGCATCGTCGGGCGGTCCGCCGGGATTACGGGCCCGGTGTCCCGATGCCGATCATGTCGGCCAGCGCCCGCACCGTGCGCCAGTTGCGAGTCGTCGCCGTGCACTGCAGCTTCCGCTCGATCCACCCGTTGTTGAGTGTGGTCTCGCCGTACCCTCCGGGACAGAAGAGGTACACGTCCTTCCCGACCACCTCGCACCGGTCCTCGCCGAACTGGTCGGACATCGCAGGGAGGGCCCGCACCGCATCGGCCGCCGGCCGGCCGTCCAGAAAGGTGACATGCAGCAGCTTCGGGTCGGCGTCGAGGTGCCCGAACGGCGTCCGCTCGAGCACGGCACGGATCTCACGATCGCTCCGAACGATCACCGGCACGGTCACTCCCAGATCGGCGGACAAGCTCTGCGCGATGGCCCGTCCGGCCGTGGATGCCGGTCCATTGCCGCGAAAGACCACGTTCCCACTCTGCAGGTAGGTGGCCACATCGTCGAACCCGAGACCCGACACGAGGCCACGGAGTTCGGCCATGGCCACGCGATTGTGCCCGCCGACGTTGATGCTGCGCAGCATCGCCACGAAGCGGCCCACGGTGGCTCAGCTCCGGGGCCGTCCGATGCGGCGACCGCCTGCCTGGTCGGCGGACCAGAAGCGAGCCGCCGTCATTCGACGGTCCACGACGAACCGGATCGGAGGAGCACGCCGAGGTCCCCGGAACCACGCTTGGCCGTCGCATCCTCGATCTGGCGGGCCATGCCTTCGCCGTACTCCGGTCGTTGCACATCCCGGAAGACGCCGATCGGCGTTGGCTCGTATGGACCCCGCGACAGACGGCTGAGCTGGAACGCCAGGCCCGGATTGTCCCGGTGTTCGTCGTGCACCAGCAGTGCGGACTCACTGGCGTCCGCCACCTCGACGACCTCGACGGATCCGTCGCGGCGGAGGACCACTCCGTGCTCACCCTCCGCACCGAACCGGATGGGCTCGCCGTGCGCCAGCGGGATGAGCATGTCGGTGCGGTGCTCTTTTCCGGTGATCTGCTCGAATGCCCCGTCGTTGAAGACGTTGCAGTTCTGGTAGATCTCGACGAACGAGGCGCCCTTGTGGGCGTGCGCCCGGCGGAACGTCTCCATCATGTGCTTGCGATCCATATCGTGGGTGCGTGCTACGAAGCTGGCTTCCGCCCCCAGTGCGAGGCTCAGCGGGTTGAAGGGCTGCTCGAGGGACCCGAAGGGGGTCGATTTGGTGACCTTGGCCACCTCGGAGGTCGGCGAGTACTGGCCCTTCGTGAGTCCGTAGATCTGGTTGTTGAACAGCAGGATGGTGATGTTCACGTTCCGGCGGAGCGCATGGATCAGGTGGTTGCCTCCGATGGAGAGTGCGTCCCCGTCGCCGGTGACCACCCACACATCGAGGTCGGGCCGGGTCGTGGCCAGTCCGGTGGCGATCGCCGGCGCCCGCCCGTGGATCGAATGCATGCCGTAGGTGTTCATGTAATAGGGGAAGCGGGCGGCGCAACCGATCCCGGACAGGAAGACGGTGTTCTCCCGGCGCACGCCCAGGTCGGGCATGAGCATCTGGACGGCGGCCAGGATCGAGTAGTCGCCGCACCCCGGACACCACCGAACCTCCTGGTCGGAGGACCAGTCCTTCCGGGTGGTGATCGGTGCCGGCACAGCGGTGCCCTCGGCCTGTGCGACGTCGGTCATCGTTCGGACGCCTTTCCGGTGGGTACGGGCTGGTCGAGTCCGGTGGGTGTGGGCTGGTCGAGCTCCCCGCCGGCGCCGTCGATCTGCTGGAGGATGGCCGCCTCCATGGCTGCGGCACGGAACGGGATGCCCTGCACCTGTGTGAACGAGATGGCGTCCACGAGGTACTCGGCGCGGAGCAGACGACTGAGCTGACCGAGGTTCACCTCGGGCACCAGCACCCGCCGGTAGCGACGGAGGACGTCTCCGAGGTCCGCGGGGAACGGATTGAGATGCACCAGGTGGGCGCGGGCGACCTTGTGGCCGCGGGCTCGTACCCGCTGGACCCCGGCGGCGATGGCCCCGTAGGTGGATCCCCATCCGATGACCAGGACCTCGGCGCCCTCCTCGTCGTCCAGCTCGGTCGGCGGGATGTCGTCGGCGATGCCGGCGATCTTCGCCGCCCGGAGCCTGGTCATGCGTTCGTGGTTGACGCCGTCGTAGGCCACGTTGCCCGAGCCGTCGGCCTTCTCGAGCCCACCGATCCGGTGCTCGAGGCCGGCCACGCCCGGCGGCGCCCACGGACGCGCCAGTGTCCGTTCGTCCCGGATGTACGGCCAGAAGTCGGCGCTGCCGTCGTCCTCGACGTGGTTGGGCTCGGCGGCGAACCCCGGGTCGATCACCGGCAGTTCGTTGAGGTCCGGCAGGCGCCACGGCTCCGTGCCGTTGGCCAGGTACCCGTCCGACAGCAGGATCACCGGGGTCCGGTACTTGACGGCGATGCGCACCGCCTCGAGCGTTGCCTCGAAGCAGTGCGAGGGGGTCTTGGCCGCCACGATCGGCAACGGTGCTTCACCGTGTCGTCCGTACATAGCGTGGAGGAGGTCGGCCTGCTCGGTCTTGGTGGGGAGCCCGGTCGAAGGACCGCCGCGCTGGATGTCGATGACCAGGAGCGGAAGCTCGAGGCTGACGGCCAGGCCCATGGTCTCCGACTTGAGGTCGATCCCGGGCCCGGAGGTCGTGGTCACGCCGAGGGCCCCGCCGAACGACGCGCCCAGCGCGGCGCCGATCCCGGAGATCTCGTCCTCCGCTTGGAAGGTCCGCACGCCGAACTGCTTGTGCTTCGACAGTTCGTGGAGGATGTCGGACGCCGGCGTGATCGGATAGGTGCCAAGGAACAGCGGGAGCCCGCTCCGGGTAGCCGCGGCGATGAGTCCCCAGGCGGTGGCCGTGTTGCCGGTGATGTTGACGTACTCACCGGGCTCGAGGCGGGCCGGCTTCACCTCGTAGGAGGACTCGAAGAGCTCTGTGGTCTCCCCGAAGTGGTAGCCGGCCTTGAACGCTCGGAGATTCGCCTCCATGACCAGGGGTTTTCCCGCGTACTTCTCCTCGATCCATCCGACGGTGGCCTCGATTGGACGGGTGTACAGCCAGCTGATCAGACCCAGCGCGAAGAAGTTCTTGGACCGCTCCGCGTCACGGGGCTTGACGCCGGCATCCTTCGACACCTCGGTGGTGATGGAGGTCATCGGCACCTCGTACACCGTGTACGCCGACAACGACCCGTCGGCGAGCGGATTGCCCTCGTAGCCCGCCTTGGTCAGGTTGCGGTCCTCGAAGGCGTCGACGTTGACGATGACCGTGGCGCCCTTGGGGAGTAGCTCGATATTGGCCCGGAGGGCGGCCGGATTCATCGCCACCAGGACGTTCGGTGAGTCGCCGGGCGTCGAGATGTCGTGGTCGGAGATGTGGACCTGGAACGCCGACACCCCGGCGAGCGTGCCGGCAGGTGCCCTGATCTCGGCGGGGAAGTCGGGAAAAGTGGCGAGATCGTTGCCGAACAGCGCCGAGGTGGTGGTGAACCGATCACCTGTCAGCTGCATGCCGTCACCGGAGTCGCCGGCGAACCGGATGACCACGCGGTCGATCGAGTGGGGTGATTTCGGATCCGTGGTGGTGTCGGACACCGTGCTCCTCTTCGTACTGCCGTACCGCGCTCAGTCGCCGGACAGGTTCTCGGCGCTGTGACCGTTGCTCGGCACTCGCTCGGAGGAGCACCGGGGTCTGCTACTACCTACCTTCCGATCATTCTACCGCCGTCGCCATTCCACGCTGCGCCAGTCCCGCAGCCTCGATCCGGTCGAACCGGGTGGCCGCCGTGCCGCGCACCATGACCTGCTGGGCACAAGGCACCGGCGGAGGCATAGGGCACCTGGCGGGAGCGCCAGGCACCGGGCGCCAGGCACCGGGCACCGGGCACCGGCGGAGGCATAGGGCACCTGGCGGGAGCGCCAGGCACCGGGCACCTCCGGAGGCACCCGGCCCACCCGACACCGTCAGGCGATCGTGACCGATTCGTCGAGATAGACGTCCTGGATGGCGTGGATCAGCGCCGCACCCTCGTCCGTCGGCCGTTGGAACGCCTTCCGGCCAACGATCAGTCCGGATCCACCTGCCCGCTTGTTGATCACTGCGGTCCGTACCGCCTGGGCCAGGTCGTCGGCGCCCTTCGACTCACCACCGGAGTTGATCAGGGGGATCCTTCCCGCGTAGCAGTTGACGACCTGCCACCGGGTGAGGTCGATGGGATGGTCGGAGGTCAACTTGTCGTAGACCAGCGGATCGGTCTTCCCGAAATTGAGCGCGTTATATCCGCCGTTGTTCTCGGGCTGCTTCTGCTTGATGATGTCCGCCTCGATGGTGACGCCGAGGTGGTTGGCCTGGCCGGTGAGGTCAGCGGAGAGGTGGTAGTCGACGTCACCCTGTTTGAACGCGGCGTTGCGCAGGTAGCACCACAGGACGGTGAACATGCCCAGACGGTGGGCCTCGGCGAATGCCCGCGACACCTCCACGATCTGGCGGTCGGCACCTTCGGAGCCGAAGTAGATGGTGGCGCCCACCCCGACCGCCCCGAGGTCCGACGCCTGACGGACGCCGCTGAACATGATCTGGTCGTACGTGTTGGGGTAGTTCAGGAAGTCGTTGTGGTTGAGCTTGACGATGAAGGGGATCCTGTGGACGTACCTCCGTGACACGATCCCCAACCCGCCGAGGGTGGTGGCGATGGCATTGCAGTCGGCGGCGATCGCCAGGTCGCAGAGCTTCGCCGGGTCGAAGTAGGCCGGGAACTTCGCGAAGCTCGCCGCTCCCGAGTGCTCGATCCCCTGGTCGACGGGAAGAATCGAGAGATAGCCCGTTCCAGCCAACCGTCCGGTGTTGTGCACCGTGCCGAGGTTCCGGAGAACCGTGGAGGAGCGGTCCGAGTCGATGAAGATCCGGTCGAGGTGGTCAGGGCCGGGCAGCACGAGGTGGTCGGAGGGGAAGGCGGTGGCCACGTGGTCGAGCAGGGAGCTCGCTTCGTCGCCGAGGAGTTGTTCGAGGGTCATGGTCACAGAGCCTAACGGGCGCCGCGCGACCGATTCGGAGTGCGTCGCACCTTGGTCGGCGGTCCCAGCGACTCAAGACGGTCGGTCACGTCGTAGGCGTCGGGGTCGACGGCCTGGATTCGCAGGAAGAGCTCACGGGCCTTCGGGAGATCGCCCGACCTCTCCATCAGGTCGGCGAGGACGTACCACTGCCGGAGGTGACGCTCCGCCGGGTTGCGCACCAGCCTGCCGGCGCCGGCCTCGACCAAAAGGGTCACGGCGCCGGTGAGGTCGCCGGCATCGGCGCGGGTCCCGGCGAGCACGAGGCGGCCCTCGGAAAGCACCTCCGGGTCGGGAGACCCCTGCCGCAATTCGGTGAAGAGCGCTTCGACGCGCTTGGGGCGACCCAGGGCCCGGTGGCAGTCCATCCGGACCGGATGCTGGTCGACCGAGCCCGTGAGTGCCGCGAACGCCTCGAGGTTGGGCAGCGCCGCCTTCCAGAAGCCCTGGTGGTACTGGCTGAGCCCGAGCAGCTCCCGGGCCGACGCCGACGTCGGCACCGCATCGGCGACAACCTTGAGGATCCGCGACGCGTCGCGGTATCGTTCGCGCTCGTAGGCGCCGATGCCGGCCGCCATCCTCTCGGTGATCCGTTCCCGGAGGAAGTTCCAGTCAGGACCCGCAGCCGAGGCCAGTTCGTTGGCGATGTCAGCGGGCAGTTCGGCCGGCGCCTGCACCGACCGGCGGGCCGGCGGGCGCAGGATCTCGGCGCCGGCGGCCTGGCCGCGGCGAGGGGCATCGGTCCGCACCCACTTGTCGGGCACGAACTCGTCCGACCTGGTCCTCGACCGGCGACGGCGCTCGGGATCCTCCGCACCTTCCCTCCGGGCATCGGCGCCGCTCCGCACCACACTTGCCCCCCGCCGGGCCACGCTCCCCCACCCCGATCGGCTCACGGGGGCGCCGCGGTCCCCTTCTGATCGCGGCGAGTCGGACCGGTCGGACCGAGGGGCGCGTGCCGGACTGGTCGGACCGGTGACACCCGTCGGTCGCCTGTCCGTGGAAGCCCCGGGGGGCCGGGACGCGCCCGTGCCGCTCCGGCGTCCCTGGTAGGCGGAACCTCGGTCGGCTCGCTCGAGCCCAACATCTCCGTCGGGGCGACCGCGACGCTCGGGACTACCGCGACGCTCGGGACGGCCTTGGTTGCCGGTCCCGCTCCGACTCCCTCCCCCGGCCCGTGCGTTGGGTCGGGTGCGGCCACGACCGGTTGCCGGGCGGGCGTCCGATCTGCCATCGCCCGGACGCGGCGGGCGGCCACTGCGGCCGCCCGAGCCTGCACCCGAGGCGCGGTCGGCGGGAGCGGCGCGGCGCCCGTCTCCGGAGCCCCACCCGTCTCCCGTACTCCTCGACTGGCCCGGGCGCGGGGACCCGCCGGCGCCTCGGCGACCACCAGGACCACCAGGACCACCAGGACCACCAGCGTCTCGGCGGCCAGCGGCAGCCCCGCCGCCTGGCGGCACCGGACGGCGATCCTTCCCCCCCGACGACCCCCGTGGGCGCGGAGAACCAGGGGGGTTGTGCGATGCCATAGTGCGGAGTCTATCGGTCCGTCACCGCCCGCAGCCTGGGGCGACCCACTCCGTCCGTGGGTTGGTCCAGGCGAACGGGCCCTTGGATCGGGCGCCATGCCGAGCGGACCACTCGTTCGGCCCGCTGCCGAGGACGGCGCGACGCGGTCACCTACGCTTGGGACCGACTGTGAGACCACGACCCCGGACACGTGCCGCCGCCCTCTCCCCGTCCCAGGCACCGGGCAGCCGGGACCGACGGGCATCTGCCACTGGCGGCCGGCAGACGCCTGCTGGGGGCGGGGACCGGGCCGGGCGCCGGGCAGTCGGTGCACTGGCGCTGGTCGTCGCCGGCCTGCTCGCTGCGGCATGCGGCACCGCCACCGGTACCGCTGCCACTGGGTCCATCACCAGCCGGGCAAAGGCCAACCTGGTGAATGGTGCCAGTCCCGAGGAGGGGGCCGCCCTGGCCGCGACCGCCGCCTACAGGCGGGACATCGACTTGGCCGCCGCCGCCTTCGTGGCGGACATTGGACGGCTGCAGACGGACATCGACACAGGCGACCTCTCCACCGCCCGGACCGACGAGCTGACCGCCCAGAGCGACTACGACCAGTTCCGCTCGCTGGAAAACGAGAATGCAGAGAACGCATCCACACTCGACGAGCTGGCGACGGACGTCGGAACCGGACAGAGCTTCGGCGGCCTCCATGCCATCGAATACGACCTGTGGGCCTCACCGACGACCAGTGCTGCCGAAACCGTGGCCGGACTGGCTACGCAGGCCCAGGTTGCCGAGTACCTGCTGTCACGCACGTCGTTGAGCCCCGAAACGATCGGCATCACCGCCGTCAACGAGCTCACCTGGGCGAACGACATGGCAGTCCCGTACCGGGAGGAGCGCTACTCGCAACGGGACACGGTCGACATCGCCGCGACCATCGGCGCCGCCCGGACGGCGTTCCTCACCATCCAGCCGCTCGCCCGGATGGTGTCTGCGTCCTCAACCAACGCGGTGGCACAACAGTTCGCCAAGCTCGACCAGCTGGTTCACGCTCTCGGTCCTCCCATGCAGGCACCCGACAGTGATCTGACCGCCTCGACCCAGACAGCCATCTCCCAGCACATCGACGCGACTGCCGCCGCCCTCGCCGCGCTGTCGGCCCGGCTGGTCCCCTTTGGGACGTCGGGGGCGTCCTCGTGAGCGTGGCCGGACGGGGTCGACGAGCCGTGTCGGGTCGACTGGGGTCCGCCGGGGAACGTCGGGACAGTCGGACGGAAGGGTCCGAGGAATCCGAGGAATCCGAGGAATCCGGGGAGTACGAGGAGCCCGGCGCGCCCGGCGCGTCCGGCGATGCGTCGTCAGCCCCTCGTCGCGCCTCCCGTCCCGGCGGCATCAGCCGCCGTCGGCTCCTGGTCGGCTCCGGACTGACCTCGGCCGCGCTCCTGGCTGCGGCGGGATCGGGAGTTGTGGCCGCACCGGGTATCGCCGCCGCCGCCGCCGGCGCCGTGCGTGCCGACGAGCCGGGGACGGACGCTACCGATGTAGCCGATGGGAACGAGGCGGTCCCGATCCCCTTCCACGGCACCCACCAGGCAGGAATCGACACCCCGGAGCAGAACCGCTTGGTGGTTGCCGCCTACGACGTCATCGTCGGGAACCGGGCCGAGCTGGCCCAACTCCTCTCGCAGTGGACGGCGGCTGCGGCCCGGATGACCAGTGGCCTACCGCTCAGCGGACCGGGAGGCGAATTCGCACCGCCGGCCGACACGGGCGAGGCACTCGGCCTCCCGGCCTCCCGCCTCACCCTCACCGTGGGTTTCGGCCCCAGCCTCTTCGACGATCGCTTCGGGCTCGGCTCCCGGCGTCCCGAGGCGCTCGTAGATCTCCCGCCGTTTCCGGGGGACGACCTCGAACCGGCCCGGTCCGGCGGCGACCTCTGCATCCAGGCGTGCTCGGACGACGCCCAGGTGGCGTTCCACGCCGTGCGCAACCTGACCCGGCTGGCGCTCGGATCGGCGACCCTGCGCTACCTCCAGACCGGGTTCGGCCGTACCGCCTCAGCGGGCGGCAGGCAGCCGACCCCGCGCAACCTGCTCGGGTTCCATGACGGCACGAACAACCTGGATCCCACCGACCAGGAGGCCATGGACCGGTTCGTGTGGGTCGGGTCGGAGTCCGACCAGTCCTGGATGGCGGGCGGCACCTACTTGGTGGCGCGCCGCATCCGGACACACCTCGAAGCCTGGGACCGGAGCACTCTCGAACAGCAGCAACAGACCATCGGGAGGGAGAAGGCATCCGGGGCGCTCCTCGGGGGCGTCAGCGCGAGCGATCCGCTCTACCTCGAGGCCCAGTCACCTGACGGTGAGCTATTGATCCCCAACACCGCCCACGTACGACTGGCCTCCCCCACCACCAACGGAGGACAGGCAATCCTCCGTCGGGGCTACAGCTTCCTCGATGGCACCGACCCGGACAGCGGGGAGCTCGACTCCGGTCTGTTCTTCGTGTGCTTCCAGAAGGATCCCCGGTCGCAGTTCATCCCCATCCAGCAACGGCTCGCCCAGCTCGACGCGTTGTGTGACTTCATCGTCCACACCGGTTCCGGCATCTTCGCGTGCCCCCCAGGTATCCAGCCAGGGCAGCGCTGGGGCCACGACCTCCTCTGAAGCCGGTATCGAAGCTCACGGACCGGTGGCGGGTGTCACCGGGAGCGGCGGGCGGCGTCCCAGGACCTTGCGGTAGGCATCGCTGGTGGCGCGGGCCACGTGATCCCACGTGAAGTTGTCCAGGACGTGCTGGCGCACCTCGGGACCCGGGGGATGGTCCCACGCTTCGCCCACCGCCTGGCGGATCGACTGCGGGTCCGCGGGATCGCAGTAGAACGCGCAGTCACCGAAGTACTGCCTGGCGTGACCCCGATCCGTGGTGACGACGCTGCACCCGCTGAGGGCCGCTTCCAGCGACACGAGGCCCGTGGTCTCGAACCAGCTCGCCACGACATGCACTCTCGCACGGGAGAAGATCTCACCGAGCTCTGCCTGTGGCTTGCCTCCGACGAACTCGACCCAACCTTCCCCGGCCTTCCGGCAAGCCCGGGCGTAGGCCGGATGATCCGGATGGTCGTACCCCACGATCACCAGCTTCCTGCCGGTTCCCCGCAGGGCCCGGATGAGGGCCAACTGGTTCTTGTGGGGGTCGATCCTCCCGACCGAAAGGACGACGTCCCGCTGTTCGAACGGCATCCTCCGGTCGTCGAAGCGTGCCGGATTGACACCGTTGGGAACGACGTCCATCGGAGTGGTCACCCCGAGGTCGCGGCGGATGCTCTCGGCCTCGCCCATCGAGTTGGGGAGCAGGAGATCAGCCGCCTCGAACGTACTCAGCATCTCCATCTGTCCCCTGACCGCTGCCATGCAGGCCTCGGTGAGCCGGGTCCCGTTCCGGAGCGACGCCAGCAGGAATCGAGACGCCATGCGGAAGCTGCCCAGCACAGATCGCAGCGACGCGCCCGTCAGCAGGCCGTCGGGGCCGTAGTGCACGTCCCAGTAGATCGGCGAGACCACCACCGGAATGCCAAAGGACCGGCAGTGGTGGACGTCAACGGGAATCAGGCAGAACCCGTGGACGATGTCAGCCCCCGCCAGGTCGACCTCCGGGTTGAAGTCGATCCGGGCATGGACGCCATAGGCCTCAAGCGCCCGGGCGGTCTCCTCGAGCTGCACCACGTGGCCCCCGCTGATCCGCACCCCCCGGGGCATCCACAGCACCGCGTCGATCGGATCAACCCCCATGACGACAAACCGCCCATCGACTATCCGTGCCACGACCCCGTGTCGCTGCCGCCCGAGCCCCGAGTCACGACGACCCTTACAGTTCACTGCAATGATTCAATGGAAGTCAACCCTCGTCCGAACGTGGCGTCTCCCTACCTACGCGTAAGGAGCCTGCCCCTGGGCGACGGTTCAGCAATCTATGGGGGCCTGGATCTCGGCCCTGTCGACATCGTCCGAGGACGGACGGTTCGGAGGGCTCAAGACGGCTCGACGATTCCGGCGATGGTCATCCGGTCACCCGGACCCCGTTGATCGGACCGCCTCACGACGCGCCTCGCGTCGATCATCGGGCGGTCCGAACCGGCCCTGGACGCGACAGTGCCCCCGCCGGGGCGGGGGCACTGTCTGGAGAAATCCCGGCGGCGTCCTACTCTCCCAGGGGGCTACCCCCCAAGTACCATCGGCGCTGGCGGGCTTAACTGCCGTGTTCGGAATGGGAACGGGTGTATCTCCGCCGCCATGGCCACCGGAAACTGTGCGCTCTCCGGGGCTCGATCACGGTCGACCCCCTCAGGGGGTCCCGTCCGAGCCCGGGCGTGGCCGACACCGGCCACCCCTGAGCGTTCCATAGCGAGCACGAGCAAGTTTCCAAGCCCTCGGCCGATTAGTACCGGTCAGCTGAATGCGTTACCGCACGTACACTTCCGGCCTATCAACGTGGTCGTCTGGCCACGGGCCTTACCAGGTTAACCCTGTGGGAGATTTCATCTTGGAACGAGCTTCGCGCTTAGATGCTTTCAGCGCTTATCCCACCCGAAGGTCGCAAATCAGCGGTGCCCTTGGCAGGACAACTGACACACGAGAGCTTCGTCCATCCCGGTCCTCTCGTACTAGGGATAGCCTTCCTCAAATCTCCTACGGCTGCATCGGATAGGGACCGAACTGTCTCACGACGTTCTAAACCCAGCTCGCGTACCGCTTTAATGGGCGAACAGCCCAACCCTTGGGACCGGCTTCAGCCCCAGGATGCGACGAGCCGACATCGAGGTGCCAAACCTTCCCGTCGATATGGACTCTTG
>JBKQRT010000307.1:0-9342 GCA_052143895.1 Acidimicrobiales bacterium
CTCCTCGTGGACCTTCTGGTTCCGACTCTTCCTGGTTGGGATGCTGCTCCGTCCCGTCGGGCTCTCGCATCGGACCTCCCCATCATCGCTGCACGGGCTCATGCACCCGGGCCTGCATCACACGACGTCGTCCGCACCAGTCTGACGGAAGACACCGCTTCCGGGGAGGGCCGGAAGTCCCAAGAGTGCGTGATCGTCAGGTGCTCTCGAGAAGGTCGTCGAGCGGCTCATTCCGGTGGAGCCGGCCGATCGCAGCAGCGATCGTAGGCGCGATCGACACCGTCTCCACCTGCATCCCGGGGCCTTCCATCCCGCACAGGCTGTCGGTGACGACCAGCTGCCGCAACGGCAGCCCGGCGAGTCGTTGGGCTGCCCCGCCGACGAACAGGCCGTGGGTGGCGGCCACGGCCACCTCGGCGAGGGCGCCGGCGTCGAGGAGGAGTCGGACGGCGGCTTCGATGGTGGCACCCGTAGAGATCATGTCGTCCACGACGATGGCTGGTCGACCGCCGACACCGCCCACGAGCTGGTCGGCGTGGACGGTCGTGCCGGTCACACGGGTCTTGCGCACGACGACCACCGGCAGGTCGAGCAGGGATGCATAGCGCTCGGCGAGCTTGACCGCGCCGAGGTCGGGAGCGACGACCACCGCGTCCGCCGTGACGGCGGGGAGCAGCAAATCGGCAATGGCGGGAACGGCGGTCAGCATCTCGACCGGGACGGGGAACATGGCCTCGAGCGCGACCGTGTGGGGATCGATGACCACGAGCCGGTCAGCACCGGCTGCGGCGACCGCCTCTGCGACCACCCGCGCCCCGATGGCCTGCCCGTCTCGGCTGCGTCGGTCCTGGCGGGCATAGGCGAAATAGGGCACGACTGCGGTCACCCGGTCGGCCCCGGCGCGGCGGCAGGCATCGATCAGCAGTAGGAGCTCGACGAGGTGATCGTGGACCGGCGGCCCGGTGGACTGCACGAGGAAAACGTCATCGCCGCGGACCCCGCGTACGACCGGCCGCAGCTCGCCATCGGGGAAGCGCTCCACCTCGCCCACCACCGCGCCGGCACCCAACGCGGACGAGACGCTCGCTGACAGCGCGCGATTGGCGCTTCCGCACCCGATCCGAAGGGTCACCGTGGCTCCTGGCCGAGCCCGACCCCCTTCGGCGCTCCGGGACGGGCCCGGTTGCCCAGGTGGTCCGTGAACCACTCCCGACCCAGCTCGGCCGCGGCCTGCAGGGTCCCGGCCTCCTCGAAGAGATGGGTGGCGCCGGGCACGACAGCGAGGCTGTTCTCACAGCGGAGCTGTGCCTGGGCCTGGCGGTTGAGGTCGAGGACAACGTGATCCTGGCCCCCGACGATCAACAGCGTGGGTGCTGTGACGCTGCCCAGCACCGGGCCGGCGAGATCGGGGCGGCCCCCTCGGGACACCACGGCGGCGATCTGGGCGTGCGGCTCGGCGGCCGCCCACAGGGCGGCGGCGGCCCCGGTGCTGGCGCCGAAGTAGCCCACCGGCAGGTCTCGCGTCTCGGGTTGGGCCCGCAGCCAATCGGTGACCTGACCGAGGCGGCGGGCCAGGAGCTCGACGTCGAAGACGTTGGCCCGATCGTGCTCTTCGGAGGGGCTGAGCAGGTCGAACAGGAGCGTGGCCAGTCCGGCCTGGTTGAGCACGGTGGCGACATAGCGGTTGCGGGGACTGTGGCGGCTGCTGCCGCTGCCATGAGCGAACACGACGACCCCGGTGGCCTCTTCGGGAACGGTCAGATGACCGCCCAGCCGTACAGGACCGACCTGCACGGCGATCTCCTCGTCCCTCACCGGCGGGTCATCGGCCTGGCCGGTCTCCGCCACCGCCACCACGGGTGGTCGTCCCCGCTGGAGGCAGTCGATGACTTCCTCATCGGTGGTCTGGGCGAAGTCCGCGTAGAACTGCCCGACGCCGAAGAACGGCTCCGGGGTGTCCACGCACACGAACTCGTCGGCGTCTCCTTCGAGCCGGCGGGTCCAGTCCGGTGGTGCCACCGGGGCGGCCAGGACGACGTGGGCCGCACCGTGCGCTCGGGCGACCTGACAGGCGGCCCTGGCGGTCGACCCGGTGGCGATGCCGTCGTCGACCACGATGACGGTCCGTCCGTCGAGCGGGACCCGGGGCGCGCCTCCCCGGAAGCGCAGGGCACGCCGATCCAGCTCGGCCCGTTCTCGGCGCTCCACCGCGGCCAGCTCCTCCGAGGAGACGCCGGCCAGGCCGATCACCTCGGCGTTGAGGACCCGCACGCCATCCTCACCGATGGCACCCATCCCGAGCTCGGGTTGGAACGGCACCCCCAGCTTGCGAACGACGATGACGTCGAGCGGGGCCTCCAAGGCCTCCGCCACCTCCAGAGCGACCGGCACCCCGCCCCGGGGGAGGCCGAGGACGACGGGGCTCTTGCCGCGCAGGTACTCCAGCCGGGCGGCAAGGCGCCGACCCGCTTCGATGCGATTGGCGAATTGCATGGGCTCACCTCACTTCCGCGTCCAGTATCCGCAGACCGCTCGGCCGGCACCAGGGCCAATGGTCCCACTGCGCCCGGGCCCGAGCCGAACCACGGGGAATCGCGATCGGGTGCAGACCTCACTCGTGAGGCGTGGGTCAGGAGTTCGAGTCTCCTCCCAGGCTCCGGTTCAGGGGCATCGGTGCCTCCGTCAGGAGGGTTGCCGTCGGTGCCACGCGTGTCCGTCGAGCAGCCTCAGCCGGTGTTCGGGTGGGTGGGCGTGGTCCCGTTGGGCAACAAGTTGTCGAATCCGTCTGGGATCGACACCAGACCCGGCGCCGTGCCGGCCACGTCGGTGAGGCCGTACTGCCAGACGATGGAGTTGTTCGTCGGGTCGATGACCACCACCCGGTCGCGGTAGTCGTCGTTGAGCATGATGAGGCCATTGGGTAGGCGCTCGGCCAATGACGGCTTCTTCAGCATGGCATCCCCGGAGGTGGCGTCGTAGAGCCAGGTGACGTTTCCGCTCCGGGTGAACTCGAGGGCCCGGCCCTCGGCAGGTGGGTCATAGTCGGTCATCAGGTAAAGGTCGGGACCGAGCTGTTGGGGGTCGGAGGGGTAGTTGACCGTGGGGAGATGGACGGTCCACACCAACGTTCCGGTCGGCGTGTACTCGTCGATCCATGAGCCGTTGATCTCCGAGACGAGAACGTTGCCGTCCAGCAAGGGCGTGTCCCCATTGGGATAGGCGATCGAGGTGGGTGGATCGTGAGCATCGGCTCCATTGCCGATCTGCCCGATGATCTGACCCCCCGGCGAGATGAACAGGATCCGGTTGTTCGAGGCGTCAGCGACGGTAATGGTGCCCGACTTGAGCAAGTAGGCGTCGTCGGGCTGGTCGAGGTACCCGGGTGCCGAGCCCGGTTGTCCGGGGTGACCGTACTGCCAGAGGATCCTTCCTGACGGGTAGCCGATCTCGACGATGGTGTGATTGTCCTCCTGGTTGGAGATGATCCCGGTGCCGCCTTTGATGAAGAAGGCGTCGTCGGGGAAGTAAAAACCACCGGCGGGCGGCGGCATCTGCGCAGACGGGTATTGCCAGGTGATGTCCCGCCGGGCGTCGAGGGCGATGAGCCGGTCATTGCCGCGGTCGGCTATGAGCAGAGTGCCCGAGTAGGGCGCGCCGGCTCCCGGCTGGCCGGCCAGCCCACCGTACCTGCTCAACCGGAGGGACATCACCGATTGGAGGGACCCGGAGGCCACCCCCGCCTGGTCGGTGCCGGTCTGGGCGGTCACCTCGCCGCCGACCATGTAGCCAATGGCCCCGTGGCCCGAGTCCACCGTCGTGTAGCCGGCGAAGGCATCGGCCTGGGGCAGGAGGCCGGCATCGAGGACCTTGCCGGTGGAGGGGACGAATGCATCGATCTGGGTGAGCGTGGCCCCACCGGGAACCTGGCCCCCGGCGACGTAGATGGTGCCGTCCAGCAGGAACGCCGATGCACCGTAGAGAGGCTGGGGCAGGTTTCCGACCACGGACGCCCTGTGGGTTGCCGGGTCGATCATCTGGATGTCTGCGGTGGCGGCAGCCTCCACTCCTTGCGATTGGACCTGGCCGCCGAACGCGTAGATCCGGCCGGCGACGGAGGCGACGGCGGGGTAGCGGACCGGAACAGGCAGGGTGGCCACGGTGGTGAACCGGGTGCCGTCCACGGTGGCCAGCACATTCGGAAGGTAGGTAGTGCCGTCGTATCCTCCGACGATGTACGCGGTGGTCAACCGGCGGTTCCCAGTCGAGTCGGTCAGGGTGGCGACGGCCAGGTCCGATCGGGGCTGGGGAAGGTGACCGGCGACCTCCCCCGTACCACTCGGCGCCCCCGGGCCGGAGGGAGACGGGAATGACTGGACAGTGTCCACGGTGTCAGGTGATCCGCCACCGAGGACGAAGGTGGAATGTCCGATGACCGAGGCTGCGGCGTCGTGCACCGGTTCGGCGAGCGAGCCGGCTTCGGTGATGGCGCCAGTTGCGGGGTTGATCGTGGTTACCGACGGGAGGGATGTCCCCGACGGTGTGATGCCTCCGAGGACGGTGAGGCCCGCGCCGTCAGCCGCCACCGCCTCACGGGAGACGGGAGCAGCGACCTGCCACGGCTCCACCCCGGCTTCGACGGAGTCGGGCCCGGTCAGGCGCGCCGCCCTGGAGCCGGCGGCCCGGTGGGCCGGCCCGGTCGGCGGCGGGCTCCCACCTGACACGAAGATGACGGTGATGGCGGCGATCAGGGCAACGGCCAAGACGGCGATGACGGCAGCCCGACGGCGCTGGCGACGGATCCGGCGTGCGCGTTGGGATCTCCGCTGAATGTCCGCCTCAGTCATGGGCAGGGGTCCCGTCGCCACAATGGATCGCTAATTGGGGCATCGTTTGTCTGTCATCTTGGCATGCTCGAGCACGACAGCTTTGGGTTCACGATCCGACAATCTTCTGCACATCGATGTCCTTTGACGCCCATGAGCGCACCCACTGCCTTCGCCGGCTCGCCAGGGTGGAGGATCGGGAGGTCGGACACTGAGGCAGCAATGGTAGCGACAACAGCAATCCGGAGGCGGAGCCAACGCGCTGCAGAGCTGATCCCCGTCAGGATCGGCCACGCGATGCACGCGATGCACGCGAAGACGGCGCGGATGATCCACGATCGCGATTCATGGGCCCATGGTGAGGGAACTTGCTGACGGATACGTGAAGTCTGCGATCCCAGCCGAAGGACAGTGCAACGAGCCTGTTTCGGGTGGCGTCTGACCCGGACCCCTGACGGCTCTCAGGCACCGTTCGAGGTGCCAGCCGGTGATCCCTGCACAGGTTGCTCAGCGCCGGAGGCCGATCGTGGCATCGAGTCTGGGATGTCGGGGTGACCTGGTCGGGCTGGCTCCGCTCGGAGGACGAGATCAGCATCCCTCGCCCGGCTGCTCGCCGTGTTTCTCCACGAGACCTCCATTCGGGCCCCACCAGACGGTGCATCGCCGATGGAGCACGTCCCTTCGGTTGCCCGGACCACGGAATCGGCGATGGCCAGACCGAGCCCGGTGCCGCCCGAGTCGTTGGTGCCCCGGTGGAAACGGTCGAACACGAGCAATCGTTGATCCTGCGGTATCCCCGGCCCGCTGTCGTCGACCCGGAGCAATACCCGATTGCCCACGGTACGGACACTCACGTCCACCCGTCCTCCGGGCCCGGCGAACTTGCAGGCGTTGTCGACGAGCACACCGACGAGTCGATCGATCCAACTCGGATCGGCATGGATCTGGGCCGGCTGACCTTCGGCGACCGCGACGTGGATCGTTACCTGTCGGGCCGCTGCGATCGCCTGGAATCGCTCGGTCGACGCCTCGGCGATGGAGGCGACGTCGGTTTCCTCTTCGGAGCGGACAGCACTCCGCTCGTCATCGATCCGCGCCAACCAGAGGAGGTCGTCAACGATGTGACCGAGACGATCGCTCTCGTCGGAGATCCGGCGGAGCACCGTCCGGTAGTCCTCCGGGGTGCGGGGTCTGTTGAGTGCCAGCCCCAGCTCGGCCTGGATCACGCTGAGCGGGGTCCGCAGTTCGTGCGAAGCATCGGCAGTGAACTCGACTTGACGTCGGTGGACGAGCTCGAGAGGGGCTGAGGCCCGTAGGCCGATGATCAACGAGCCGACGAAGACCACAACCAGCAGCGCTGCCCCGAACAGGAGCTCGGGAGCGAGCAGTGCGCTTCGGACGCGAACCAGCTGCGCCATGCTCTGACCGGCGATCAGCAATCCGGCATGAGATCTCTGCGCCTGGAAGCGGAACGGCGTTCCGTTGACTTCGATGGTCGACGCACCTGCGCTCCACGACCGTGATGGCAGCAACGGCGACCCCGGTGTGAGCGCTGTCGGCTGACCGGAACCCGCGACGCTCCACACGAACCGGGGAGCATCGTCTGGGTCTTGGTCTCCGGATGGTTGCTCCGCACCCGGAAACTGAAGCGTGGATCTCTTGGCGGTGGCGAGACTCTGGGCGAGTCGAGAGTCCGCTTGCGCGGTGAGCCGATGGGCGACGAAAAGGTTCAGGGCGATCACGGCGATGACGTAGGAGGCCATCACGACCACCGTCGCCACCGTCGCCACCCGCACAGCATGGAGATGGCGCCCGCGCCTAGCGCCCATCCGAGCCTCGATCAGTCATGCGACCGCCAATCGGTGCCCCATGCCGCGAACAGTCTCGAGGCGGGTCCGGCTTCCATGAAGGCCGGCCCGGATCCTGCCCCTGTGCACCCTCATCTGGTGCGGCTTTTGAGAATCAAGCGTTCCACTATTGGATCTAAGCTATCCACAGATGGTGACGGTTTGATGAAGCCGACGCTGACCGGCTCCGATCGTGGTCGGCGACAGTGCTGGACCTGCAAACATGGCGGATCGTCGTTGCTCGGGAGGAGCCTGACGGATTGGATCGGCCCGATCGCCGGTATTCGGAGCTCCGCTCGAGCAAGGCTGGGTTCAGGCACGGACTACTGGACACGGCCCGCTGGGCGTAGTCGAGGGGGTGTTCGGGGATGGCACCATGCTCGATGATCGGAACACCCCGCGGGTCAAAGTGGATCCGCCCGGGGAGGATCTCAGCGCAGACGCGAGACGTTGCTCGACGATCGTGTCATCGGTGGCTCCCACCGGCGCTCTGCGACGACGCGCCTGTTACCGTCCCGGAGAGCGAGCCCGAGTTCCGGTCGATGGTGAGCGAGATCGTCAGTGACTCCGGGGTCGGCGCCGATACCGAGGCCACGATGGTCCCCTGGTCGAGCGCTGCGACCACGCCGTGGTAACCGGCGAAGGTCACCGTGCCTGTGGACATGACGATGCCACCGCCTTGGGCGGGGGGACCGGTGAGGACGACGATCAGGGGTGTGGACGAGGAGTTTTGCAGTTGCAAGGACAATGTCACCTGCACGTTTCCCTGTGAATCGGGGCCGGAGATCGACTGCGAGCCGGTGACGGCGGAGGTGAACGGCACAGACGGCACGGTCGAGCCGCCCGGGCTGGGCGCAGCCGCAGACGGAGCTCTCGTTGCACTGCCTGGCGTTGTGCCAGCGGCCTTGCGGGCAAGCTGAGCAAGAAGCGCGGTCGAGGTGCCGGAGCGATGCGACCAGCCCGGGCGGAGCGGTCCGACGGCGGCGAAGACCACCAAGGCGGTCACGACGACCACTGTTGCCGTGGCGGCGAGGGCGCGCCGGCCGATGGCGAATGCTCTTCCGGTGAGCAGCCGCCAGACCACCGCGCCGATGACTGCCGCGGCGCACACTACGTCGAGGAAGAGAACGAGGGGCAGCGAGGAGTCCGATCCGCTGCCCAAGGCGTGGAACATGGCGATCGGCCAGCACAGATAGGCCAGCCAGTGCACGAAACGCCAGGACGAATAGCCGATGCGATGGCGCAACGCGCTGGTAGCCAGCACGATCAGGAGGAGGTCGAAGGTGAGCGCGCCGAGACCGATCCAGATCGGCCGATAGGGGGAGAGGAACGGCAGGACGGCATCGGCGAAACCGATGGGAACGTAGCCGTCGCTGACCGTTGTGACGACGTGCAGGGCCACCATGCCCACGCAGAAGAGCGAGAGATTCCGATGCACGCTCTGGGAGAGGAACCGGGGCCATCGTTCGGTCGTCCACCCGACCGACGCCACCACACCGATCACCACGGTCGCAGTGAGGAGGAGCAGGGCTACCAGCCCGGTCGATCGGGTGAGATACCAGAGAGCCCTGGCGTTGGTGGCTGCGGTCAGCTCAATGGTGGCGGGACTCATGGCACCTCCGACTCCCTCGAACCACTCGTTGTCGAACTGAGGTGGACCACCCCGGTCTCATCTGGCCGTCCGCTGGTTGTCACCAACTCGACGTCCCCTGGTAGCCCGCTCAAGACGAACCGCTGACCACCGGAGCTTGCCGCTGGGTCTGGACCGGTGGGTTGTTCGGCGCCGACAGGCCGGCATTCGACTGGCCGCCAGCCGCGCTGCCGCTTGCTGGAGAGGCCCCAGCGAACGAGCCACTCGGTGGGGCCACGGCGCTGCCGGAGGTTGACGGGGCCGACGTATGTCCCGGAACGGCGCGACTGACGTAGACCCCGATCGCTGCCACTGCGGCAACCGATGCAACGGCGATGGAACGGGTGATGCTGCCGGATCGCTGGAGTGCCGCATTGCGCTGGAGACCCGCGTGGCGGGCGGTGCCGGCGGTCAGGTGCCTCCGTTCCCGGGTCATTTCGGCATCATGTCGGCGGGGTTCACAGCTACCAGCCTAAGGATCGAATCCTGAAGGTGACATGACGCGCTGTTAAGAAATCCTGAAGAAGTCCGGTGGACAATGCCGGCTCGATCAGGGGACGTTGGGCGGAAAGGAGGTCCTCGCCAGAGGGGCTCGACCCAGAGGTGGGCCACGACCCGGGTCAACCGCACGGAGATTCGGACCGGTCCCGACCCGCCGGAGGCGGCCCGAGCTGAGCCGCCGAGAGCGACAGCATCGACGCGTTCGGCAATGCTCGGTGCAGGAGGTGAGGCACGTGCGTTTCATTGTGTCTTCAGGATCACTCGGTACCATGACCTGATGAGCCCGATCGGTCCACAAAGATGATCAGGCAAGACTCCGAGATCCGATCGGTCCGCGACCTACTGGCGCCGAGCGGGTGCGCCCCAGCCGTGCGTCCCAGGGCGTGGTCAGCGCTCGTCTTCGCGGTGGCCTTGATGTCGACTGCCTGTTCCTCGGGCACTGCTGCATCGAAGGGATCCAGCCGCGGCGGGACAGCGAGGACCGTGGCGCCGGTTCCTTCCACGACGGTGGCGCCGAGCACAACGACGACAACCGAGCAGC
>JBKQRT010000308.1:0-2618 GCA_052143895.1 Acidimicrobiales bacterium
ACCCACCCCCTGGGTTGTCACCGACCCCGAATCTCGGACCGCGACTGCTTCGAGGCCATCCTGTTCCGGCTGGTCACCGGATGCTCCTGGGACGTGGCCGGCAGACTGGGCAAGGGAAGCGAGACGACCCTGCGCCGCCGCCGTGACGAGTGGGTTGCAGCCGGTGCGTTCCAATACCTGGTCGAAGAGGCCATCAAGGCGTTCGACAAGGTGATTGGCCTGGACCTCTCCGAGGTCTCGGTCGATGGGTCACTGCATAAAGCGCCATCCGGTGGCGAAAGGACAGGGCCGAATCCAACCGATCGGGGCAAGACCGGATGGAAGTGGTCGGTTGCCACCGACACCAACGGAGTACCCATTGGTTGGGTCACCGAAGGGGCCAACCGCAACGACTCCGTCCTGCTCGCCCCGACCCTGGACGACGTCAAGACGCGAGGTTTGCTGTCCGACATCGAGACCCTGTGGCTCGATCGGGGCTACGACTCCGAGCTCACCCGCACTCGCCTCGCAGAACGCGGCATCGACGACGCCATGATTGCCAAGAAGCGCACGCGGGGATCTGGCGCAGACGCCAAGCGCCAGCCGATGGGACTGCGGTGGCCGGTCGAGCGCACCAACTCCTGGTTGAGCAACTTCGGCCAACTGAGGAGGAATACCGACCGGTTCAGCGCTCACCGCCTGGCCCAGTTTGCCCTGGCCGTTGCCCTGATCATCACCGTCAAGCTGGTCAAGTGGTCGAAGCGATGGGGCTCGATGGCAGTCGCCTAATGGCGCGCGCTCTAAGCTCAGACCACGCTGCAACTGGAAGGACCTCTCGACCACGGCTGGTCAAGCCGTTCTGCCGCAGCAGCGGGCTTTTCCTGCTGCTGCATGGTTGTGCTCCCTTTTTGTTAGATACTTCGATGGTCTAACTATACCACTTGCAACTATCCACTCCCAGGGGTCAAACGGCGTAGCGGGCCCGCTTCTGACCGACCGACTCGATCCTGACCTTGCCGGCCTCGACAAGGCATTTGAGGGCCGCATCGCGGGCGTGATCGCCTCCCTTGATCGCCGGCGTCGATTGCCGGAAATGTCGGAGCGATGCACCCGGGTGGTCGACGATCGCAGCGAACATGATCTCCTCGTCGGTCATCGGTGCTGGCGCCGGCTTGTCGGACTTCCTCGACGGCTTCGCGCCTACTCTCACGACGCCGACAGGGCGCCCGGTGACAGGATCCAGGTGCGGCGAATCGGCGATGTGGAACGCGACCCGGGGCTTGCCTGCGACGTCCTTCTGCTTGTCGAGGATGGCGACCCGGTTCCCACCGCGATCGACGACGTGGACCATCCATTCGGCGTGGTTCGCCTGCCGGCTGAGCCCGCTAAGGGAAGTGTCCTTTCGTTGGCATGGGCGGCGAGTACGACGGTCGTCCCCCATTCGGCGATGATCGGGGTCAGGGTGCGGACAAAGATGGCCCCGACGTCGCTGTCGACCATGTTTGATCCGTCCGGCCGGCCGGCGTCGAGGGTGTCGACGATCAGGACGTCGATGTCGTCGACGGATATCGCCTCCTCGAGGGTGTCACGCGCATCGGGCGCCGTGAGGTCGAAGCCGGGAGCGTATGTATGCAACACGGAAGACCCGTAGATCTCCGTATTGCCGTGCTCGACCTCCCACGCCCTGAACCGTTGCTCGACCTGATCGAACGGTCCCTCGAGTTGAATGTATAGAACGCGTCGAGGTCTGGCGATGATGTCGGTGAGCCCTAGCCACGGCGTGCCCGTCCCCCAGCAACACGCGCCGTCGACCAACAACATCCATTTGCCCGTCTCGCGCAGGCCGTAGACGATACCGAGGCACTCGGACGGGACGATGAAATCGCCTCCGGCTGACAGGGGCTCGGCGCGGCCCTCGGGTTCCCAATACGGGTCGTTGGAGCAGATCCCGGCGAGGATCGGATTATTGCGGCGCACCCTGGCGTCCTTAGCCATGATTTCGGCTTCCCGGCGCTCGGCCCGTTCTTTCTCCTCAAAGGGTGACCATCACTCGGAGGCTGAGAGTGCTAACAATTGGCTGTGACCGCTGGTGGGCGGCGCCGCAGTTGTTAGGAGCAAGGGTGATCGAGGCCCAACGGGTTTACCCCATCAAGACATTTGACTCTCTGCTTCGGGACCTTGTCTGCTGGGGGCTCGTTACTCGCCATGAGGGGACGACGGGGTCGCCGTGGCAGCTTGTGCCTACGGCCCAGCAGCGGCTCGATGAATTGTTGCCCACTGGCGCGCATAGCGTCGTGGCCATGATCTATCTCGGTCACATGTGCGCCGACTGCCACCAGCGTGGACCCACCAGGATCCACGAAGAATGCTATCTATGCGACAGTTGCTGGGCGGAGCGAGAAGGCCATCTGAGTGCCGTGGTCACGGAATCGCCTCCTGTTGAGTAGACGCACTTCTGGCGGCGATCTCGATCGCGAAAAGCGACGACCATGGCCCCAGCTTAACCTCGATCCACCGAACTACTGCTCCTGACCTCGGCTACTGAGGCCTGGCCTTACGCGGAAAATGCCCCCTGAGTTGGGAGGATGTGACTCGCTCAAGTCCACAACCGCCAACGCAGAAAGGCATCATTCCGGTGG
>JBKQRT010000309.1:0-3132 GCA_052143895.1 Acidimicrobiales bacterium
TTGAAGGACGGCACTGACAACCAGTGAGAATCACAAACTCTTGGTCTCACACGCCCCGACGCCCGTTGAAGAAGTCAGCCCGAAGTCGGTTGACCCTTCACCGTGCCGATCGCCCAAATCGCTGCCCTGCCAGGTCGCCGGTCGGTGGATCCAGGTTTAACCGGAGTAGTGCTGCTCGAGGCCTCTCCAAGGTCGGTCCAGTGAGGGTCGGTCAAGGCTCGGTGGGTGGCCCCTCGTCAGCGGCGGCGTAGGTAGTACGACCCGTGGTTTCTCGCGGCGGTGATGTCGCCGTACCGCACGGGGTTGTGTGCGACGGCGAGTTCGAGCATCTGGTAGAAGAGCAGCCCTCGGCTGCGAGACTTGCGACGGTTGAAGTGGAACACAAACTCATCCAGGTATGCGGCCAGGTGAGCCTGGTTGACCGCACCTTGGTGGGTACTGAGCAGCCACCGTTTGGCGAGAGACGCAACTCGGTGTACCCCGGGCAGGAGGGCGCCTGGATCCTCGCCGCCGGCCTTTGCCGCCCGCTGGTTACGCCGATCATGGGTGTAGCCGAGCCGATCGATCCCGCTGTATCCCTGCCAGGCATCGGTGACCACCGTGGCGCCCGGTTCGACATGCGCGGTCACGAACGGGCGAAGTGAAGCGGCGGAACCATCGGCGAGGATCGCCATCTGGCACCGCCCGAACCCTTTGGGCTCCTTGACCTCCACCGCCACCCCGACGAGGACTTTCTTGCCCTTGGCCCGCCCACCAGTGAGACCCGGCTCTTCGCCCCTATGTACGTCTCGTCGACCTCTACGACACCGTCCGTCGGTCCCGGCTCGGGGTCACGAGTACCGATCTCAGACGGTGGAGCATCGCCCAAGCTGTCTGGTACGAGCCGACCTCGAGCGAGCGTTGCAAGCTGAGCGCCGAGACTCCGTCCTTGGCGGTCGCGAACAACCAGCAGGCAGTGAACCAGGCCGTGAGCGACGTCGGGTGCGGTCGAAGATCGTGCCCGCCGTCACTGATGTCCGGAAGCCGCACCCTGCACACATGAACCTGCCATCGCCGAGTCTCCAACTCTCGGTGTGCGCGCAGACAGGGCAGGTAAATCCCACGGGCCAGCGCGGCCACTCGAGATAGTCCAAGCAACTCGCATCGGTCGAGAACCACGCCTGGAGCTCGCCTACCGATCTCGGATAATCCACGCCGGCACGAGGATGACTCACACCCGCAGCGTCCTCCGGCTAAATGGAGAGCCCAATCTGACTATATGCACTTGCACGGATTGGGATGGATCGCCAAGAACCTCGACGACACCGGTGACGACTTCGCAACGACCATGGGGCCGCTGGCCGACGGCATCATCTCCGAGCAGTGCAACCAGCACGATACCCGCGGAGCTTTGAGCGCCTACCTCGGACAAAATGCAGTCTTCAATGCCGCGTACACCCTGCCGACCAGTGCTTTTCGTCCCTCCGACAACTCACTGGGCATCAATGGGGCGTTGTTCGACGTCGCACTCAACGGTAAGCGTTCGCCCTGTCGGTAGGCTCGCATGACCCACATCGCTGTTGACGCAACAGAGGGCGGAACCTGGAGTCCCCTCTACCGTTGACCGAGTGAAGAATCCCTGACGCGCCGCATAAGATTGCCGGCAACGGCTGGGACAACCTGGCAAGTCGATGGGCGTTCCACTTGGTCAGAGCACGATCCGGCTACAGGTACTCTGAAGACTCGGACGAACGCCAGGCAGAGGAAGGACAGCGCCACGGCCCAGCTTCGTCGCCGGTCTCACGCCGACGAAGTCCAGATGAGCCAGCTCGGACGAGGTAATCGGCACCCACAGGATGAGTAAGCTGACACCGATGTCAGGTTCACCAGCGATCTCCGGAGCCAAGAGAGTGCCGGCCGAGCCCGACCTTCCACGCCAACATGAGTCCGATGCTGAGCCCGAGGCCGCCTCGAGGCCTTTGGTCCCGCCAGGGCCGCTTGGCGAGGCCCAGGCAGCTCCCGGCGTATCGCTTTCCCCGTGGGGTTTGGCCACGCGCCTCTACTCCGGTGTTCGGCTCCTGATCGGTGACCCGCGCGTGATTGGCGCGTTGCGGGCGGGTCCCAGGGTGGGACTGTTCCTCTTCCGCGGCGGCCGCAGGACGGCAGGGGCTGGGGAGGACGACACCATCGTGCCGGTCCGACCGACTCCGTCCCTGGCCCTGCAGGCCTACCTCGACGAAGTGCTGATCGCGGTCTCCCGTCACCCAGACCTCTTGCCGAGGCCTGACGACTATGCCCCGGCGGCGGCCGACCTGGCCGGCACCCGAGATCTCTTCGCGACGCGTGGGTGGCTCGAGCACCCGGCCGGGTACCACCCAAACCCCGAGATCCCCGATGACGTCCGCGCCTGGCACGGGCGTGTCGCCGGCCTTGCCTACGAGCACGTCACGTTCACCAGCGGGTGGGAGCCTGATCCCGAGGAACCGGGGCGAAGCCGGTGGCTGAGCCACGAGGCCAACCGCACGGTTCATGCGCGAGTGTCTCGGGCCCCGGGTCGAGAACACAAGTCCTGGCTCATCTGCGCCCATGGCTTTGGCATGGGCACGAGCGCCTCGATCGACTTGCGGGCGTTTCGTACCGAGCAACTGCATCGTCGGGGCATCAACGTGGTGGTCCCGGTCCTGCCGCTGCACGGACCCCGGGCCTCGGGTCGGGTGCGCGGCGAGGACCTCATGACCATTGACCTGGTCGACGCCATACACGGCATGGCTCAGGCCACCTGGGACCTGCGGCGGGTCATTCGATGGGTACGAGAGACCCAGGGAGCGGAGACCGTCGGCGTCATCGGTTACTCGCTCGGGTCGCTGGTCGCCGCGCTGGTCGCGGCCACCGAGGACGACTTGGCATGCGTGATCGCCGGGGTTCCCGTCGTCGACCTGCTGGACCTCTACCGCCGCCACAGCCCACCCGACATCGAGCAACTGGCCGACGCCCACGGCGTCCTCGGGCAGGCAGCCGCCGACGCCCATCGCGTCGTCTCCCCATTGGCGCTGGACTGCAAGGTGCCTTTCGAGCGTCGCTACGTCTTCGCCGGGCTGGCCGATCGGATGTCGACGTTCGGCCAGGCTCGAAAGCTGTGGCTGCACTGGGACC
>JBKQRT010000310.1:0-9704 GCA_052143895.1 Acidimicrobiales bacterium
GGGGGGCCGCCGCGCCGCCGGAACATCAGGATTGCGCGCCCGCCGCGGGCTACCGCACGGAATGTAGGTTCGGCTCGTGCACTCGTTGGCTGCTGTACCTCACGTCGCTCGCGTCCTCTTGGTGGGCACTGGGGCCTCTGGCTGGTGCTGGAGCTGCGACAGAGCACCAACCACCGACCTGAAGGGGTGACGCCGACAGGGGCGGCCGGCCCATCCTCCGCCTCGCCGGTGGGGTCGGGACCGTCGTGGCCGTCGCGCTCTCGCGAGTGGCGTCGGCGGCGGCGATCGGTCCAGCCTCCGCCTGGTTCGGGCTCGCCCTTCTCTGGTGTGGCATCGCGCTGCGGTTCTGGAGCTTCCGGACGCTCGGCCGCTACTTCACGTTCACCGTCCAGACGAGCACTGACCAGCCGGTGATCACCAGCGGACCCCACCGGGTGATCAGGCACCTGAGCTATGCCGGGGTCCTCCTGGCGGTCATCGGCCTCGGCCTGTTCATCGGGAAGTGGTGGTCGCTCATCAGCCTCACCGTTGCCGTGGTGTGCGGTCTCGTGTACCGGATCCGGGTGGAGGAGCGGGCGCTGACGAAAGATCTCGGGGACGCCTACCTCGACTACGCGGCCACCCACAAGCGGCTGGTTCCCTACGTTTGGTGACGCACGTTGTGGTCGCGTGCGCCGTCTGGTAGCGGGCCCGCTGTCATCACTGGCGCAGCTCTGTCTGGAGGGACCGGCGCGCCCGTGCCCGGTGCTGTCCTGGCATGCCGACCTCGGACGCAACGACTTCGACATGGGAGGCGTCTGCGCTCGATCTGCTTGATTGCTCGCTGTCGGGCGGATTCATCGGGCCGGTTGGGCCGTGAACGGTTCGACCTGGCGCTGGGCCAGGTAACCGAATGGGCCTTCGCAACTTGCAGGAGCAGAGAGACTTGATATCGATAAGCGATATCGTGTAGCGATAGTAGATGGATCTGGTCCGGGAGTTCGTTCGGGGCGCCGTGCAGCTCCACGTCATGCATCACGCTCATGAAGGGGAAGTGCATGGGACAGCGCTCATCGAGGAACTGGCGCTTCACGGACACGCGCTCAGTCCGGGAACCCTGTACCCGATGCTGCACCGCCTCGAAGATGCTGGTCTCGTGATCTCGCGAGATGCACTTGTGGCCGGCCGACATCGTCGCCTGTACCGCACCACGCCGGCAGGAGATCGGGCCTTTCGTGAGTGCCAGCGGGCGCTGAGAGAGCTCGCCGACGAGTTGCTCGACACATGAACGACGCGGGCAAGCAACGTGTTCCCCTGGCTACCATCGCCCGGGAGTGGGGCAGGATCGGGATCATCGGGTTCGGCGGGCCGCCGGCTCACATCTCGCTGATGCGGCAACGATTTGTCGAAGAACGTGGGTGGTTGGCTGCCAAAGAGTTCGAGGACGGGATCGCTGCGACCAATTTGCTTCCTGGGCCAGCCTCGACGCAGCTCTCGATCTTCTGTGCCTGGACGCTTCGCGGAGCGCCTGGGGCCGTAGTGGGCGGCCTGTGCTTCATCGCCCCAGGTCTGACGATCATCCTTGTGCTTGCCACGGTGTTTCTGGCAGCCCATCCACCCTTGTGGATCGAGGGGGCAGCGGCTGGCGCAGGTGCCGCCGTCCCAGCCGTTGCGCTGCAAGCTTCACTCGGCTTGGTGCCCGGCAGCTGGAAGCGAGCGTCTGGGAGCACTGCGGCACGGATCCGATGGGTGGGCTACCTCGCCTCAGGTTGTGCTGCCGCTGCCACGGCGGGGCCCCTTCTCGTCCTGGTGCTCCTCGCCTGTGGGCTGTTCGAGATCGCGCTGACGCGACCGCGCCCTCTGAGCCGGAAGGCGAACCCAAGACTCGGCGTGTTCATGCCCCTCGTGGCGCCGGCGACGGCGACCGGCGGGCTTGCCGCACTGGCATGGGTGGCGTTCAAGGTGGGTGCTCTCTCGTACGGCGGAGGCTTCGTCATCATTCCGCTGATGCAGCACGATGCAGTGAGCACCTACCACTGGATGTCCGCCACCCAGTTCCTCAACGCGGTGGCCCTCGGTCAGATCACGCCCGGTCCGGTCGTCCAGACCGTCGCCGTCGTCGGATACGCCGCTGCTGGAGTCCTCGGTGGGCTCCTGGCGGCGGCGGTTGCGTTCGTTCCCTCCTTCATCTTCATCATCGGTGGCGCTTCCCACTTCGATCGGCTCCGACACAGCCCCGTTGTCCAATCGTTCCTGACGGGTGCTGGAGCCGCGGCGATTGGTGCAATCGCAGGATCTTCGGTCCCGCTGGGGCTTGCCCTCGGTCACCTGTGGCAGGTCGGTGTTCTCGCCCTCGCGTTGCTCTGGCTGCTCATCTTGAAGAAGGCGACGGTGCCAGCATTGCTCGGGGCAGGAGCCCTGGGGGTCATTGTGAGTTTCGTGGGAGCACCCATCCCGCGCTGACGCTGGCTCGCCCCCGGGATGCCGGCGGATCCCGGTCGATGCCGTCGTCTTGATGGCGGGGAGGCGGCCTCGCGGTCGTGCGGACCGGCTTCTGCGCCAAGATGGCACCGCATGAGAGTCCTGGTTGCCGAAGACGACCCGGGCCTGCGCTCGGTGCTCGAGCGGGGGCTCCGCGAGCACGGGTACGTGGTGGATGCCGTCGTCGACGGGGACCAGGCCATGACCCACCTCCGGGCCTATCCATACGAGGTGGCCATCCTCGACTGGAGGATGCCAGGGACGACGGGCATCGAGGTCGTCCGGCAGATGCGGGCCATGGGCGACAAGACGCCCGTGCTCATGCTGACGGCTCGGGACGCCACTGACGACCGGGTGGAGGGGCTCAACGTCGGCGCTGACGACTACCTGGTCAAACCATTCTCCTTCGCCGAGCTGATCGCACGGCTCGCGGCCCTGCAGCGGCGGCCGGCCCTCGCCGTCTGCACCGTGCTCCAATGCGGGGACCTCGCTTTCGACCCGGCTACGCGCCTCGCCACACGCGGGGATGCGACGTTGTCGCTGACGGCTATCGAAGCCGGGATCCTCGAGCTCCTGCTGCGGAGGGCGCCGGCCGCAGTGGCCCGCCGGACCATCGCGGTCCAGGTGTGGGAGGACGAGGCGGATCCCGTCGGGTCGAACACCATCGACGTCCACGTCGGCCGCCTGCGAGCCAAGCTCGTGGGTTCGACCGCCCGGATCGAGACGATCCGTGGTTTCGGATACCGCGTCGTTGGCCCGTGAGGCGACCGGATCTTCAGTGGACGCACGCCGCCCGGGTGGCCTCGGGGGCCGACCGTCGTGGTGGCAGCCCACAGCACGGACCACGTTCCGGTTCGCTGCGGCCGCATCCGATGGCGGATGGCTGACGGCGGGGGAGAACGCGGCGAGGTGAACGAGGCGAGTGGCGGCCTCCTGCTCGTCGAGGTGGTCCTCGGATCGCTGCTTCTGGTCGTGACCTTCGTCGAGTCCGTCATCATCGGCCTCCGTCGTCGAGGACCAACTCTGGCTGGCCCGAGCCGACGGGCGGGCCCCCGATCCCGATGGCAGCGAGCCGGCGATCGGATCGTCGGCGTGCTCCTCGACAACGCGTGCCGCGTTGCGGGGCGTGGAGGCACCGTTGACGTCCAGGTTCGTGCCGGGGAGGCGAGATCGTGCTCACCGTCGACGACTCCAGCCCCGGGATTCCCGAGGACCAGCGGGACCCGTTCTCGACCGCTTCCATCGTTCTGACGCCAGCCCGGGCGGCACCGGACCCGGCCTCGCCATGGCCGACGCGGCGGTGCGTTCGAGCGCCGGCGCGTGGTCGATCAGTACCTCCCCGCTCGGAGGCGCCCGGTTCGAGATGACGTGGCGACGTGCGCACGGCGCCGACACCGTTCTGACCGTGGGCTGAGCAGAGACGATTGCCGGACAGGTCCAGGTCGGATCTTCGGGTTTTCTTACAGTTGCTTCATGTGGCCGTCAGAATCGCTCCGTAGCGTCGTCGTCATGACGACCACTGGGCGCTCATACCCCGACCGGCGCTCACACCCCCGCCGACGGCCCGATCCTTCACGCGTGGCCCGGCTCCAGCGCGATGCCGGCCTCGACCGGGTCCGCTCCATCACGAGGGGTGTCGCCGTCGGGTCGGTGGCGGGGCTGGCGGTGTTCGGTGTCTATGTCAGCCAGGCCCTTCCCGGCCATGCCGCCACAACATCGGGTTCCTCTGCCGGGGCCGTTCCCCCCACCTCTCCTAGCGCGTCGACGCCGACGCCGTCGACGCCGTCAACGCCGTCGACCACCCCATCGGCCGCCCCATCCAACACCGTTCCGGCTGCCGGCTCCCCGTCGGGCAACGAGCAGTCGGGAAGCGGTGGCTATGGTTCCAGCCTGTCCGCGCCGGCCACCGTACCGGCACCCTCACGGCGCCAGGCACCAGTCACCAGCGGATCGAGTTGAGGACGGCACCTCCCATCGATCGGGCGACGCGCCTGGCTGTCCACCGGAGCACTCGCTGGTCCACCCGGGTGGAACTGGTCGTCACCGATCCGGGGTCCATGGTGGCCGCCGCCGGGCTACTCGACGTGGTGCTCGATGCCGTCGAAGACGTTGCCAGCCGGTTCCGAGCCGACTCGGAGATCAGCATCCTCCAACGGCACGCAGGAGGGGTGCCCGTGACGGTGTCAGCAGAACTGTTCGAGGCACTCCAGGTTTCGCTCCGTGCTGCTTCACTGACCGATGGCGCCGTCGACCCCACGGTCGGCACCGCGCTCTGCCGGCTCGGCTACGACCGCGACTTCCCGCTTGTGGCCGGTGGCGTCGAGGGGACCCTTCCCGCCGTGGCCCCGGTGCCGGGGTGGCGCACGATCGTCCTCGATCCGGCGACCTCGACCGTCAGTCTGCCCGAGGAGGTCGTGCTCGACCTCGGGGCGACCGCCAAGGCGTGGGCCTCCGATCGGGCGGCAGCCTCCATCGCCACCCGGCTGGGCTGCGGGGTCCTGGTCTCCCTGGGTGGAGACATCTCTGTTCGCCGGGCACCACCCGGAGGGTTCTCCGTTGGTGTGGCCGACGTGTGCGGCGACCCCGATGCCCCCGCCGCAGTGTCCGTCACCGCGGGAGGGCTGGCCACATCGGGTATCGGCAACCGTCACTGGACGCTCGGCGGTGCACGCGTCCACCATCTGATCGACCCGGCCACCGGTGTGCCGGTCCGGTCGTGCTGGCGAACCGTCTCTGTGGCAGCGGGTACCTGTGTGGACGCCAACACCGCGTCCACGGCCTCCATGGTCCTCGGGGAGGCCGCCCTCCAGTGGCTGGCCGACCGGCGTCTGCCGGCCCGACTGGTGCGGCTCGACGGGTCCGTGGTCACCGTTGCCGGTTGGCCTGACGACGCCCCCGTTGCCTGTCGGGAGGTGGACTGCTGATGCTGACCACCTTCCAGTTGGCAGCGGCATCCAACGGCAGGAGCCTGTGGTTCCTGACCCGCTCGAGTGGGCTGGTCTCTCTTGTGCTGCTCAGCGCAACAGTCCTCATCGGGATCGTCGCCTCGGTGGGGTGGACCAACGTGAGCTGGCCACGATTCGTCTCTCAGGCCGTGCACCGTAACCTCTCGCTGTTCTGCCTCGGATTCGTCGGGATCCACATCGTGAGCACCGTGGCCGACAGGTTCGTCCCCGTCACCTTCGTGGACGCCGTCCTTCCCTTCGCCTCCCCGTACCGGCCCATCTACGTGGGCCTCGGCGCGCTGTCGTTCGACCTGCTGCTGGCCGTCCTGTTCACCAGTGCCCTTCGACATCGCGTCGGCTACGACTCCTGGCGTTTCGTCCACTGGCTGGCCTACCTGTGCTGGCCGATCGCCCTGGTTCACGCGCTCGGCAGTGGTTCGGACGCCCGGCTGTCGCCCGTACTCGCAATCGAGGCGGCGTGCACCGCCGCAGTGCTCGGGGCGGCCGGTTGGCGTCTGGTCACCGCAAGCACCTCCCCGGTCGCTCGCAGGGTCTGGATGGCCGTCGGCACCCTCGTGGTCACCATGGCCATCGTGACGTTCGCCGCCCGCGGCCCGCTGCGGCCCGGTTGGTCGCAGCGGGCGGGTACCTCGGACTCCGTCCAGCCAGCGGTTGTCGCTACGAACCGGGGCGCCGGTGCAACGTCCGGCGTTAGCCTGAACCACGACCGGGGGAGTGCGGGATGAGGACGCCGGTCGGGCTCCCCCGGCTGCTCGCCGGCATGGACGAACCGGGCACGGTGGGACTCGAGGCCCATCAGGGCCGCTGGGGGGTGCTGCCGCCGACGCGTGCTGAAGCCCTGGTGGAGGCGGTGGAGCGGAGTGGACTGCGAGGCCAGGGCGGTGCATGGTTCCCGGTGGGAGCGAAGTGGCGATCGGTCCGCCGATCCGGACTCCGGAGTCCGGTCGTCATCGCCAACGGCGCTGAGGGGGAGCCGGCCAGCGGCAAGGACTGCCTCCTCCTGCAACGCTCCCCCCATCTCGTGCTCGACGGGGCAACGATGGCTGCTCGGGCCACCGGGGCCGGACGGGTTGTTCTCTATGCTCCGGCCGAGGCGATCCCGACCGTGCGAGCCGCACTGGCCGAACGGGCGCGGCGCGGGATCGATCCCCTCTCCATCGAGGTGGTCGTCGCTCCCGACCGGTTCCTGGCCGGCCAGGAGTCTGCTGCCGTCAACAGGGTCAACGGACAGCAAGGGGCCACGCCTTCGTTCACGCGTGTGCGAACCGTCCGTGACCAGGGGGTCGGAGGTCGTCCCACCCTGGTCCAGAATGTGGAGAGCCTGGCGCACGCCGCCCTCATCGTCCGTTTCGGCCCCGATTGGTTCCGTGATCTCGGAACCCCCGAGGCGCCGGGGACGGTCCTTCTGACGGTCTCCGGTCGGTGGGACGACCCGCGGATCGTGGAGGTGCCACTCGGCGGGACCCTGGGTCAGGCGCTCGGGCTCGGCCCGGACACCGTCAGTCGCGTCCAGGGCGTCCTACTCGGCGGCTACGGGGGTGGCTGGGTCCGAACGCCGGTGGCGATGACCATGCCCCTCACCGAGGAGGCGGCACGGCGGCTGGGCTCGTCCCTGGGTGCGGGGGTGGTCGCCCTGCTTCCCGCCGGCGTGTGCCCCCTTGCCGAGACGGCGCGGGTGGTCCGCTATCTGGAGGGCGAGGGTGCCGGTCAGTGCGGCCCGTGCGTGAACGGGCTCGATGCCCTGGCCACGACCATGGAGCGCCTGGCGTTCCGGCCCGATGCGCTGCACGGCGGCGTGTCCGCCATCCCGACGCTGTGCGCCCTGGTCGAGGGTCGTGGGGCGTGTCGCCATCCGGACGGCGTGGCCCGCTTCGTGCGCACGGCCCTCGACACGTTCGGCGACCATACCGAGCTCCACCTCAGGCGCGGGGCGTGCCACACCACCGCACACTTTCTGCCGGTTCCCATGCGCTCGGGAGTGGTGGCCGGGTGAGACGACCCCAGTTCGAGCTCGTCGTCGACCCGATCGCCTGCGATGGGCACGGTGTCTGTGCCGAGCTGTTGCCCGAGGTGATCGGGCTGGACCCGTGGGGCTTCCCCATCGTGGCTCCGGGCGAGGTACCGGCGGATCTGGTCGATCACGCGCGACGGGCAGCCAAGGACTGCCCCCGACTGGCACTGGCACTGCGACGGACCGACTCTGGAACCCGCTGATGGCGATCACGGAACCACCGGCGATCAGTCCGCCCGGGTGCTCCGGAAGCCACCTGTGGCTTCATGTGCCCGTCAGGAACGAGCTCTACCCTGGCCCGATGGGCAACGTCGACCTCGGCCACCGGATACCGCCGCGCCCAGCGCGCCGACAGCAGCGCGCCATGGTGACTACTCTCGTTGGAGCGAGGAGACCGATCGTCTCTTGAGCGACTCCATGACCGTCCGCCGGGAATCTGCACACCGTCGGCCACCACCCGACCGAGGGGGGGCCATCTTCCGCCGTCACCCCATCAAGACCGGGATCGTCCTCGTACTGGTCGCGCTCCTGGTGTGGCTGACGGTCTCGCTGGGTGGGGCACTGACGAATCCGGCACTCGGCAGCTCGCTCGGAGCGCGCCTGGCCGAGTGGACCCGGAGCCACGGCGGTGCCAGTGCCGTGAACTGGATCGAGAACGAGTGGTACTCCCACCATCCGCCGCCCGTGGGCGGGAAGCCTCCCAGGGGTGCGATCCGTCGACCTTCGGCGGTACCGACCAGCGTGCCGGCAGGGCCCGCCCATCTTCCGCCGCCCGCCGCCATCACCCCTCCCGCGTCTCCCGCGATTCCGGGAGAGGGGCAGTGGTCCCCAGCCGGCAGGCTGGTGGATGGAATCCCCGCCGTGTACGTGACGACTGTGCGGCCTGACACCATCCACACCAGTTATGTGGTCGGTGTGGCCTGGATGGACACCAAACTGCTCAGAGCCACGCTGTACTCGGGCAGCCAGATACCGGGTGGGGGTCCCTACACGCACACGGCCCCCATCAGCGCTACCGCCGCAACGAGTCTGGTGGCGGCGTTCAACGCGGGATTCCTCATGCCGCAGGCCAACGGCGGGTACTACACGGATGGTCGGACGATCATCCCTCTGACGCCCGGCGCCGCGTCGTTCGTTGTCTACGCCAATGGGCAAGCGACCGTCGGCGCCTGGGGAACGGATGTGTCGATGACTCCGGATGTAGTCAGCGTCCGACAGAATCTCGACCCGTTGGTCGAGAACGGCGCACCGGTCCCAGGGCTCAATGCCGCAGACACGACGAAGTGGGGGTTCACCCTCGGGAACAACGTGTACGTCTGGCGATCAGGCCTGGGGGTGACGGCGGACGGGGCACTTGTCTACGTCGGTGGACCTGGGTTGAACATCACGGACTTGGCCGACCTCCTGGTCAGAGCCGGCGCGGTCCGCGCCATGGAGCTGGATATCAACACCGACTGGGTCGATTTCGCCAGCTACACACCCGGAAGCCCGCAGGGTGCGGCAACGCCATCGAACGGAGCGGATCTCCTGCCGGACATGGTGGGGACTCCCTCGCGGTATTTCGAGCCGTGGTGGTCGCGTGACTTCATCACCATGTCTGCGGTGCAGGGCTCGAACTGACCGGCCGGACCGGCGCCGGTTCAGCGCTGTCCGTACACGAAGATCCGGCACGATCGCCGAATGAAAGGAACCAGAATCTGATGGCTGGACCGACGACCTTGGAGCAGACGCTCTCATGGGCGCGCATCGACCTTTCGCCCGACCATGAGCAACCGTCGTGGTCCAGGGTGCTGCTGGCAACAGTCGCATCGATCCTCGGATCCCTTGTCGCGGATGCAGCGCTGGTCGCCATCGGCACCCGGGTGTTCCCGTCCACCAAGGGCTACGTGCACTTCCGCTTCTCCGACTACTCGAAGCTGACGATCATCGGTGTGGTGATCGCCTGCATCGGTTGGCCGGTGGTCACTCGGATCAGCTCGGCTCCACGATGGTTGTACCTGATCCTGGCCCTCGGGACCACGATCGTCCTGCTGGCGCCTGATGTCTGGATCTTGATGCGCGGCGCCCCCGGTGAGGCCGTGGCGGTCCTGGTGTGCATGCACCTCGCCATCGCCATCGTCACCTACCTGTGTATGGTCACCATCGCCCCGGTACGGAGACGAAGAGTCCCAGGCTGAAAGGTCGGAGCATGTCGTCCGGCTGCGCCGGTGGCGGTCACTGTCGCCCCACCTTGGACCGTGCCGAGGCCGGGGCTCACGGCCGAAACG
>JBKQRT010000311.1:0-27131 GCA_052143895.1 Acidimicrobiales bacterium
CATCGAGCATCGAACATACGCATCGAGCAGCAGCATCGCGGATGTTTGCAGCCGCTCGTTCGGTGAGCCTCCCAGTCCGCCTCGTGCCCGACGGTATCGCCACCGGTGTCTATGCCTCACTTCGAAGCCTCGGACGGGTTGCCGGTTGGACGGCAACCGAAGTCCTTGGGGCGCAGGCAGCGTGGGATCTGCCTGCTGGTTCGACGCCTCGCAGCAACCTCGTTCTGGCAGCACCCAACGCCACGTTGAGAGACGGCTTGCAGCCCAGGGAAGCCCTCTGGCCATCCGAACGGTGATCCGACTACGCCGGACCGATCTCTCGCCGAGTCGGGATGACTTCGGGACGGCATTGCCCGACGCCGAATCCACGCTGGCGGTCTATCTCCACGGCCTCGGCGAGAACGAGAAATCATGGAGGTTGCATGCCGATCGACAGGGAGATGACGGAGAGGCCGCGTACGGCTTACGGCTCGCAGACCACCCCAGGTACACGCCGGTGCACCTCCGTCACAACACCGGGCTTCACATCTTCGAGAACGGCCTGAACGTGGCCGATCTCCTGGAGAAGGTGGTCTGTGCGTGGCCCATCCCGGTGTCCGAGCTGCTCCTGATCGGTCATTCAATGGGTGGCTTGGTCATCTGAAGCGGACGCCATCAGGCAACGGCGCGAGGTGACCCATGAGTGTCGCTGGTGCGTCCCGCCATCTGCCTCGGCAGTCCGCATATGGGCGCTCGGCTCGAACAGCAGTCAGAGGCGCTGCGTGCTTTCGACAACATGATGGGCCTGGATCTCTCCGCGTTGTCGATCGACGGTTCCCAGCAAAATGGGCCGGCGGTGAGGGCCCGGGTCCTAACCTGACCGATCGAGGCAAGACCGGCTCGAAGTGGTCAATCGCCACCCCAACCAACGGCGTATCCATCGGTTGGGCCACCGCCGGTGCGAACCGACACGACTGCACCCTCTGGCCGTCCACGCTCGACTCCATCAAGGATCGAGGCCTGCTGATCGAGGTGGAATACCTCCACCTCGACCGCGGCTACGACATGGTTTTCCAACTTCGGCCAACTGCGACCCGCCACCGATCGGTTCGTCACCCACTGATTGGCGCAATTCGCCGTGGCAAATGTGCTGATCGTCACCATGAAGCTCGTCAAATGGGCCGAGCGCTGGGAGTCAACGGCCGTCGCCTCATGGCGCGCTCTTCTTGACCCGTGAACACATATTGCCTGGTCAGTGCGTGTAGACGCCCATCCCGGTATCAAGCGGTGCCGCGGGGTCTGACCTCGGCGATGATAGGTGGCGAATGACGGCTCGTAGCGAACGCACGGTACTGACCACCGGGGCCAATTCGGGCATCGGGTTGGCTACCGCCATGCGTGTTGCCGAGTTGGGTTTTCATTCGGTGGGGTCGGTCCGGTCGGAGGCCAAGGCGGCCGAGGTGTCCAGGGCGGGCGCACGTGCCGACCTCGCGATCGACACGGTTCTCCTCGATGTCACGAAGTCACGGCAGTGCACTTCCGTCATCGAGGAGTTGCGACCTTGGGCGCTGGTCAACTGCGCAGGGTACCCAGGGGTCGGCGCCATCGAAGACATCACGGATAGCGAGGCGCGCCGCCAGATCGAGACGATGGTGCTTGCCCCGATGCGACTGGCTCGCCTGGCACTACCTCACATGCGAGAGCAAGGTCAGGGGCGGATCGTAAACATCTCCTCGATCTACGGTCTGACGACCACGCCATTCAGCGGGTGGTACCAGGCGTGCAAACACGCCCTCGAAGGGGCTTCTGACGCGCTCCGGGTTGAAGTCGCCCGCGACGGCATCCATGTCGTCATGATCGAGCCTGGTGGCATCCACACCGGCATCTGGGATGCCTTCGAAGCCGACATCCACCGCCACGCCGCGTCAGCGTACGGTGCCGGATACCAGCGGGCACGGGCGCTCCTCCAAGCCTTCTCCCATTTCATGGGTGAGCCCGAGGGAGTAGCCAAAGCCGTCGGAAAGGCCCTCACCGTCCGTTCACCCCGAGCCCGCTACCTCGTCGGTCACGACGCAAAGATCATCGCTGCCACCAACCCACTCATTCCCACGGAGCTTCGGGATCGCATCACCCGTCTCATCACCGGGTTGTGAGGTGAATCCGGCATCCGAGCATGCCCCGGGGCACAGTCGTTACGCAACGTTGTCAATGCTGATCCAAACGGGGTTCGGATGCTGCTGACGGCGACATCGGGATTCAACGTTTCGATCATGGTGAGCATCTCGTCGTGACTCCGCGCCCTGCCGACCACACTCATGTCGGGCACGCTGGACACCAGACATGCGAGGCCGTCCCCGATCGGGAAGCTGTCGGTGGCCAAGACCACCGTGAGCGGAGTCATCTTCTCGGGCACCGCCCACCTCCAGGGTCTCGGCAGTGCACAGCGGATGTCCAAGAGATCGCCGCCCCGCATGTAGGAGTCCAGCGCATCGCGGCCAAACAACCGCCGCTGCAAGCCTACCCGTGCGTGTCGTTGCCAAGAACGTGATCAACGTCACTCGGTCAGGCGGTATTCGTGCACGAGGCCCCCGAGTCGGTCTGTCCAACGAAGCCGTGAAGGTGCTTCACTGTCGGTTGGTGTTCGGGCCGTGCCCGTCGGCAGAGCCGCCGTCTGCCCAAGCGGCCAGTGCGGCCGGTGGCTGTCGTAGCGCTCGACGAACCCGCCGACAACCGTCTCCAATCGACGTCGATTGACGATGACGATCCAGGCGAGACGCTCAAGACGGATAGTGCGCACGAACCGCTCGGCGGAAGCATTGGTACGAGCGACTCGGACCGGCATGCGGACGATCCGAATGCTTTCAGAGCGAAGGTCTTCGTCGAAGCTGGGCGTGAACTTGGTGCCGCTTTCCCGGATCAGGAACCTGACCGTTTCCTTCCACTGGGGAAGTTCGAGACACAGATACCTGATCCGGTTGGACCATCTCGGCGCCGGCCGGATACGCCATCACTGCTGTCACGAGGACTCTTCGGGTGTCGAGCTCACCGTGGATCCGGCGATAGCCCCAGATCTCATTCTCTCTGGCCAGGCAAACCACGAGCTGCACAGTGCCGGCCGGGAACTTCGCGCGACCGGACGGCTTGGGGTGGGTCCACTTTCGTCGGACTTCGTAACGGTTCCAGCGCAGCAGCGTAGTGGACTGGACGAAGAATCGACCGAGCTCCGAGAGGAGGATCATCGGCTGAGCCTGGCGTGGACTGCCCGGTTAGTGGGCCGCGGGCCGGACATGCCACCTTCCGGCCGAGGACCGCCACCTCGTGTCGGAGCATGACGGCCTCGACAACCAGATCGGAGGCATCAGACCCTTGTAGGCGCAAGAGCTGAACGATTCTTCTGGGGATGGCGCTCGTGGCCGGCCGCCCGATCACCTTCTGCAAGCTTGTCGCCAGAACTGTTGCTTGGCGCGCTCCGAGCGATTCGAACCCCCAACCTTCTGATCACAATCAGGAGCAGCAGCTTTGGCCGGTCCACCGCCGAACCATGCCGGCCTTCAGGGCCGACGTCGCCGGACACCTTCCGTTCGCGTGCCAGGTCTGCATGACTGCAACCACGGTGCAACCCGATTCTTCGGCAAACGGCCCAGCTGGCATTTACCTCGTCACCAATACTGCATCCCCTGGGAGCCAGAACGTCTCGGAGAATGCCGGTGCAGAGAGATTCAGAGGGAGTCGTTCGGGTCGACCTAGGTAGAAGCCCTGGCCACAAGGACAGCCCAGATCGCGGAGGGTATCGAGTTCACCCTCTGTCTCGATGCCTTCGGCAACGATCGAGGCGTTGTAGGCCTCCTTTGCGAAGCCAAGTAGTGCTCGCCCGAGCGCCTGGCGAGCCGGATCTCTGTCAATCCCCCGAATGAGACCGATGTCGAGCTTGATCACCTCGGGTTGGAGGTTGAGGATGTGGCGGAGGCTGGAGAAGCCCGCACCTGCGTCGTCTACGGCCAAGCGGACACCCCTCGATCGCACCTTCCTAAGGCTCGCCTCGAACGTCGAGTAATCGTCAATCGGTGTGTGTTCGGTGAGTTCGAGGACGATCCTCTCCGCGGGGACATCATTGAGAATGGCCCCGAACTGCTCAGAGGTGATCGCTTCCACCGAGGCATTGAGCGATAGGTAGAGGCCCACCGGAAGTCGGTGAAGTTGCTCCAGCGCCAAGTTCAGGGCGGTGACCTCCAAGTCGACACCGAGGCCAACAGATGCTGCTTCGGTGAACCAGACGTCCGGAGGACGGATGGGCTGTGGTGCGAAGCGTGCGAGCGCCTCGACTCCCACCACGCCACCGCTTCGCAGTTCGAAGATGGGTTGATAGAGCATTTCCAATGACCGCCCGGCGGCGGTAACTCGTATCAGCTTCTCACGATGCGCCAGCAATCGACCCTGACCGGGATGGTGAGGATCGACGCCCGCAATCACCGGGCCCGATCTCGGAACCTGGCGCTTCATTCGGCGAAAGCGCAACGGAACATCGTCCGCGCTCGCGATGGAGTCATTTCCGCCGGTTGTCGAAGTTGTCGTCATCGTCTGCTCATCATCGGTCTTCACCTGCCGACACGGAGGATCCATCGTGGTGAATAGCCTTGGGTGACTCTGCCGGCGACACAATTCCCTATCGTCACTGAATGCTCACGCCTTGAATAGGTGGTCGCCTGTTCTCATCCTGGAAGCCGAGGCTGCCCCGGGATACAGACACGGTTCGATTGTCTCAAGGTTCCCCCGGAAAGGTCGATCTTCCCCCCATGGAGAGCCTCGTCGCAGCGAACGACGGCCGAAGTGGACCCGCGAGGGATCTCGACGAGGTGCCAGCCGTCTCCGCTCCGAGTGACCCCAACCTCACCGATGAGGTGGCGGTCCGTCCGGCGAGCCGCGAGGCCGCCGAAGAGGTCGATGCCGTCCTCGAGATCGAGGACGGTGAGACGACCCTGTTCGAGGCGGCCATCACCGCCTTCCACGCCGGGGAGTTTCAGCGTGCCGAGTCCCTCTTCCTGGAGGAGGCCGAGGGGGCGTTGGACATGGCCCCGCAGCGGGCCGCCATCGCCTTCCGCCAGGCCGCACTGGCCGCACGCCGAGCGGGCAACGTCGACGGCTCGGACCACTGGATGCGGCTGGCCGGCCGCGAGTACCTGCGGGTCTCCGAAGACGCCCGCACCCCGCTGCCCTTCATCCGCGAAGCCGCGGTCATGGCGGCGAAGTGCTTCCTGAGTGTGGAAAACCTCCCTGTCGCCACCAAGGGGCTCCGTCGAGCCCAGGCCATCGAGTCCGTGCTCGCGGCCGACGACGACCTGATGGCGCCGGGTACCGGCATCCCCTTCCGTCGGCCCGAGACCGACGACCCCAGACGCGAGGACTCGGAAAGGTCTGCCGGAGGGCGCCGGTCGACCGACCGGGATCCCGGTCGGTCCGAGACCTCGACGGCCGGTGCGCCGGAATTCCAGGTGTTGGACAGAGACGGGTCGGTCGGGAAGGTCCGAGTCCGCGAGCGGAGGAGCCCGTGGAGCCGGCGCCGCCGGGGCCGCCTTCCCAACAACGACGTGGCCTGACGGTCCTGTGAGTACCATCCCATTGCTTCGCCAGCCGACACCACGGTCCGCGGCCAAGACGCATCCGAGCCACGCCGTCGTGTCCGACATCGACATCCTCATGACCACCGAGGGGACTTATCCCTTCGTGACGGGAGGGGTGAGCACCTGGGCCCACCAACTGGTGACCGGCCTGGCCGAGAAGCGCTTCGTGGTCTATTCAGTGGTGGCCAACACCAACATGGCCGCCCGGTACGAGCCTCCCCCCAACCTGGCCCACGTAGTCCAGATCCCTCTGTGGGGAACCGAGGACAACGCCGAGTTCAACCCGCGCCCGGGCTGGATCGCCCGGCGGCTGCGCAGACCCGGTCGGCGCTTCGATCGCGAATTCCTCCCCGCCTATGCCCAGTTGGTGCTGTGCTTCGCCATGGGTGAGGGGGGTCCCGAAGACTTGGTCGCCGCCCTCTGCGCCCTGTCGGTGTACTCGGAGCGCTTCAGCCTGAAGCTGGCCATGCGGGACGGTCGTACCTGGCGCCTCTTCCGCGACACCCTGGCCGCCCACCCGCTCTACCGGAAGCTGACCACCTACGAGGCCATCGACCTGGCCCGTTCCGTCTACCGCTACCTGGCTCCGCTGGACTATCCCCCGGAGCTGCCCGGCGTGGTGCACGCCTCGGCTGCCGCGTTCTGCGCCATTCCGGCAGTGGTGCTGCGCGAGCGGTTCGGGATCCCATTCCTGCTGACCGAGCACGGCGTCTACTACCGCGAGCGCCTTCTGGCCCTGGGCCGCAACAAGACCAACAGTCCGTACCGGGTGTTCCTGTCCAACTTCTACGCCGCCGTCGTGGCCATGGCCTACTCCCGCGCCGACCTGGTGGCCCCGGTGGCCCGCTTCAACGCCTCGTGGGAGATGCGCCTCGGGGTCGAGGAGTCCAAGATCCACCCGATGCCCAATGGCGTCGACCCGGAGCGCTTCCCCCTCGAGCGGCCGGCAGGGAGCGGCGACGATCCGCTCACCCTGGTGGCCGTGGCTCGCCTCGAGCGGCTGAAGGACATTCACACGCTGCTGCGGGCCTTCTCGATCGTGCGCGGCCGTATCGAGGGCGTCCGTCTGCTGATCCACGGGCCGGAGAGCGACGCCGCCTATGCCCGAAGTTGCTATGCCCTGGCCGAACAGCTGGGACTCGGTGCGTCGTGCGTGTTCAAGGGCCCGACGGCTGACGTGGGCCAAGCCCTCAACGAGGGCGACATCGCCGTGCTGTCGAGCATCTCGGAGGGCTTCCCCTTCGCCGCCGTCGAGGCGCTGATGGCCGGCCGTCCCATGGTGGCCACCGAGGTCGGTGGCGTCCCCGAGGTGATCATCCCGCCGTACGGCAGGCTGGTGGCGCCGGGCCGACCCCTCGACCTGGCCGACGCCATCTGCGCCATGGCCGCGGACCGTGCGGACCTGGCCCGGCTGGGCGAGCTCGGGCGACAGGCCATGTTGGAGTCGTACACCCTGCAGACCTTCCTCGACGGTTACCGGGCGCTCTACGACGAGGTGCGGGTCCGTGTCGCCTGCCACTGACACCCCGGTCGCCGGCCAAGTCGCCGGCAGCCTCGACCAGTTGCGGGCCGAATCCTCCATCTACGACGACCTCCACGTGGAGGCCCGGAGGGTCCTCGACCGGAACCCGGAGCCTCGCAACATGCGCGACGTCGCCGTGGCCCTCGAATCGATGGGGTACACGACCACCGGGGCCCGGGCCCTGGGTTTCGACACGGTGTTCGACCTGGCCCTGGCCGTGTTCGACGTGACGTACCTGTACTACGTGCCGAGGAACGAGGTGGTGCCCGAGACTCGGCCCACCTGGCGACGGTTCGTCGACGACTACCTGGCCGGCTCGTGGTACGGCGTCCCGTGGATCATGTCGATCGTGGTGCTGTTCGTGGGTCGGTTGGCCCTCTGGTCGTCGCTCGACGCCACGCCCCAAGTGGCGGGCATCGTCTCCCTGGCCTTCTTCCTCGCCGCGGTGGTGGCGGGGGCCAGCTCCCAGATGCTCGCCCGCCGCGGGACCTTCTACTACCTGCAGAAGAACTACCCGCTGGTGCGGTGGGTGATGGTCCAGTTCTTGCTCTACGGGGTGGCCACGGCCTTGCTGGCCATCGCCGTCACCTACGCCGTGTACATCGTCCCCGTCTACGGACTGCACCTGGGTGAGATCTTTGCCGAGTTCGCCGTCGCCATCTTCGCCTTCCTGCTCAGTGCCGCCCCCCTGTACATGCTCCGCCGCTTCTACACCCTGGCGCTGGCCACCGGTCTGGCATTGGTGGTCACTCTCGCCGCAGCGCATCTGTTCGGCGGTGCCACCAACGGCGTCCGTCACGCCCAACTGCTTGGCCTGGCTGTGGGCTCGGGCGCCATGGTGGTCATCGCCGCCAGTTACATGGCCCTCCGGACCGACGTCGACGCCAGGCCCGACGGCTCGCTGGTCGTCGTCAAGCCGCCCGCCTTGCGGGTCGTGCTCTGGCACTCGGCACCGTACGGCGCCTACGGCCTGGCCTACTTCGTGATGATCCTCATCGGTCCCCTGGTGGTCGGCTTCGCCTACGGCCGAAGCCTCGGGGTGGACCAGTACGTCTATCCTTCGACCTTCCAGGGTTCGGTCGCCATCGCCCTCCTCGAGCTGGTGGTTCTGCTGGGTCTGGTCCACGCCTCCGTCGAACGGTTCGGCCGGCGGCTCCTACCCCTGCTCGAGCGTCACACCCTCGACTGCTGGGCCCGGACCCGGGCCACCCTCCGACGGGAGTGGACCCACAGTGTGGGGTTGGTGGTCGTGGTGTCCGCCGTGGTGGCCTGGGTCCTGCCCGGCCTGCTCCTCCAGGTCCTGCCATCCTCGCTGACCGCCTCTGTGAGGTCCCCCGGCGGCCTCCTGGCCCTGGAGGCCGCGGCGTACGGGTTCGCCATGGTGCCCGTCGGAATGCTGTGCTCCCAGTACCTCTTCTTCCTGGGCCGGCCGGCCCCGGCCGTTCTCGGCGCGGTGGGCGGCGCCCTGACCACGACGGTGGTCACCGCCGTACTGGTGCACGGCGGTGACCTGGCCCTCGGCGCCTGGGGCCTGTTGGCCGGAACAACCGTCTACGCCCTGATCTCTGGGGTGGCGTCGTACCGGGTGCTGGCGGCCGGCGAGGAGTCCTTCTATGCCTCGTTCTGAACTGCCGGGGGAGAGCGAGGACCCGCGGACCGAGCCCCCCCTGATCGACGCCACCATGCCCGGCCGCATCCCCGGTCACGCGGCGCCGCCGGAGTTGATCGACTCCTGGGACCCGGCCGACGACGAAATGGTGCCTGCGGACCACCGCCCGGCCCAGTGGGACTGGTACGGGTACCCCTCGTGGGGCCGAAAAGCGGTGGCCGCCTTTCCGTTCGTGGCCCTAGTGGTGGCCGTCGCCCTCTTCGTCAGCACCACCCTCTCGGCCCAGGGGGCCATCGCCCAGGTCGACTCGGTGGCCGGCACCCGGTCCGCTGTCCTCTTGTCGGGCGCACCACCCCAGGCTCCCGGCGGGGATGCATCCGGCAATGACCAGTCGCTCGACTATCACGATGTGTCCTTTCAGGTACCCGGGGCGGCCATCCAGCCCATCCAGGGGAGCACCTCTCTGGAACTGCCCCCCTTTGTCGGGTGGGAAGCCAACGGGAGTGCCGGACCCGCCAACGGTCTTGCCACCGTCAGCGGTGGGCTCCTCCACGTCAGTGTCCGGCATGCGACGCCGAATTTCCGGGGCTGGTTCCTGACCGCCACCACGGCCACTCCGAAGACGTGTGCCTTCCAGTTCTCGGCGGCCTCCCCACCCCCGGTCACCGTCGCCGACACGCGGGCGGTAGGCGAGTTGGTCATGGCCGTGCAGACCAGCCGCACGGCGTCCAACGGGGACATCAACTACGTCATGGTGACCGAGAACGTCTATCCCGACGGCCGACGCAACCTGATCGTGGGCTACTCGTTGGGCCATGTCAGCCGCGCCGTCGAACACAACCTAAAGCAAGTCCCGTGGTCAGCTGGTCCGCTGCAAGTGGCAATCGAGACCAACGGGAACGACCGGCTCGACGTGTGGGTGAACGGCGCCCTCTTCTTCGCCGCCACCGACCTCCACATGGGCATCACGCCCCCCTTCGAGCCCTACCTCGAAGTGCAGGCCCGACAGACGGCGTACACGGTGGAATTCGACGGCTACTCGAGCGTCTGTCAGGACAACGTGGTCGTCTCCGACTTGCCCGATGGCAGCTTGGCAACGCTGGGGACAACCACAGTCGCCGCCCTCGGGGGTTCCGCTGTGTTTCCCATGGCCAAAGTTGCGCCCCCGGTTACCGGCGACCTCTCACTGTCGATGCCCGGCAATGCCGATCGAGTTCGGTTCTCCCGGCACAGGTACTGGCCTGGTGATCGGTACTCGTACGCACCGGGGACCTGATGACCTCGTGCTGGTGCACAACGACCTCGAATGGATACAAGCCGGAATCTCGAGGACATCGGAGCCAGGTGTCGTGACATCGTAGACATCCAGACGGGCTGGTGAGGCCACTGCCCCTCGTAGGCGAGGGTCGTGGGGACTGATTCCGGCTCGCGTTCCCCGGCCCGGGTCCTACGAGGCCTTCAGGCTGGTGGGCGCCGTGCTCGTCTTGAGAATCCGCTGGTCAGTGTCCCCGATGAGTTCGCCACCGCTAGGGGATCTCGTGACCTCAAGAAATCGTCCGGATCTGTCGATGCCCAGGACATGGCTCGAGGACGATCGCGGATCTTTCCGTCGGCGTCCAGCCCGGTCGGATCGTCGCCACTTGGCAGCGAGTTACCTGCTGCCGAGTCAATTGGCCGCCGTGCCGTGGTCCATGTTGCCTCGGTCGTGGCCCTCACCGTAAGCCTTGGATATCTCATTTGGAGGGCCGGGTTCACTCTGGGCTCAGCTCTATGGATCTCCATCCCGCTGTGGCTCCTCGAGGTCCACGCCGCGGTCGGACTCGCTCTGTTCGTATTCTCACTCTGGGACATCGACAGTGCTGAAATACCTCCAGTAGTGAGGCAGACGGATCTGAGGATCGCTCTGCTCATCCCGACGTACAACGAACCACGCGAGGTGTTGCTTCCCACCGTTGCGGCTGCAGTCGGCCTAGAACCCCTCCATGAGACCTGGGTGCTAGACGATGGGCAGCGGACATGGGTTCGCGATCTCGCGGAGTCCTTGGGTGCCCGCTACCTCACTCGGGTCAACCGGGACCATGCGAAGGCTGGGAACCTCAATCACGCGCTTGATTACATCGATGCCGACGTCGTAGCTGTGCTGGACGCGGATCACGTCGCCACCGAGGGGTTTCTGACGCATACCCTCGGGTACTTCAACGACCCGAAGCTCGCGTTCGTTCAGACGCCACAGGACTTCTACAACATCGATTCTTTCGAACATGATCGAAACCGGTCCTGGTTCTGGCGCCAGCGGCGCTCGATTCCCTTCAACGAGCAACGACTGTTCTACCGAGCGATCCAGCCAGGCAAGAACCGGTGGGGAGCGGCATTCTGGTGCGGGACGAACGCATTGGTGCGGGTGGCCGCTCTGCGTGAGGTGGGCGGGGTCGCCCACGAGACGGTTACCGAGGACATTCACACCACCCTCCGGATGCACCGACGGGGTTGGCGGACGGCGTACCACAACGAGGTGCTGGCCTATGGCCTGGCTGCTCGCGATGCCGAGCAGTACCAATCGCAGCGCGTTCGGTGGGGCACCGGAGCGATGCAACTCTTGCACCTCGAACACCCAATTACCGGACCTGGGTTGAATCTGCGTCAGCGCTTGGCTTATGCGGTAACACTCCTTGGTTGGCTCGACGCCTGGCGAACACTTGGCTATGTCCTAATGCCAATGGCGGTAGTGTTCTCCGGGGCAAATCCGATCGCTGCCCCCGCTGCGGTCTTCCTCTTGGCGTTCGGACTGACGTTCGCCGTCCAGCGCATCGCCATCGCCCTGCTTTCCAGGGGCTACGCACCTCAGGGAATGGCGACCCTGTTCGAGTTCGTCCGCATGCAGGCCAATATCACAGCAACGCTGGCCTATTTCGGCCGTGGAGAGCGGGCTTTCCGAGTCACTGCCAAGGACGGTGCCGATCGGCGTCACCGGAATCAGGCCCCTGGGCTCCTACTGGCCCTTATCGGCCTGACTGCAGCAGCCATCTTCTGGTTCGGCTGCACCGTGGCCGGGCTCACTCCTGTCTCCTATCAGGTGCGCTGGACCGCTTACGGGGCTGTGTTCTGGATGATCGTCAACGCCGTCATCCTGGTGGCAGCAGCGATTCGAATTCACTCGGAGAGATTTGCCACCGATCGCCGTTGCTCTGTTCGCCTACATGTGGGTGCACCGGTCCGGATAGACGGTGGTTTGGCTCACCTTCTCGACGTATCAGTCGGTGGAGCACTCGTGCGAAGCAACCGCGCGCCCGATGGCTACGGCCTTCATGAGTTGCGGATCAGCCTGGGAGACGACGAGGAAGACCTGATCCTTCTCGGCGAGGAGCGCAGCCGCCAACCGATCGGCAGGGGTGGTGCACTCGTGGGCCTTCGGTTCCTGGAGGGTCAGGAGCTGGAGCTCGCACGTCTCGCTGTCAGAGCCATCGGTGGACGGCCCGCACGAAGGCGGCGCAAGCCGGTCGATGCCCCCTCTGGGCGTCAAGAGCCTCAACCGGGAGGTCGACGAGAGGCTTCTCGACATTCCGCTCATCGGTAGCGCATTCGCGGGAGTAGGGGTGGGATCCGGAGGAATGCATGGACCCACGAGTGTTGGAGGAACGGATCGTCGAGGGCGGACTCGATCGGCTGAATGGCCTGGTCGTGGTCCAGGACCTGGCTAAGGAGCTGGGGCGACAGCCCCTCTTACAACCATTTGCACCGGGCTATCAGCGGCTGCCATGGAAGCTCCCAAGTCCACGTCTCGCTCAACGACTCATCGGACGGTGCTGGAAAATTGGGCGACCACCTCGCCCATGGGACGATCCTCACAGTCATTTCTGAAAGAGCCTGGCCGGTCAGCGAGCTTCGGGCTGGATGATCCGTTCCCCGAAGCTGACTTCGAACAGAACGTCGTCGCCTACTTCATCGGCGAAGTATCGATGCCCTGTCTGTCCGAGAGTCAGAAGGTCGTGGTCAACCACGGGGTTCAAGGTTCGAGTCCACGAGCGTTCCCGCTCATTAGGTCGCGTGCCGGACCGCCGACGGCCGGTTCCGGTTCCCGTGTGACCAATGGCCCTAGGCCGGCTCCCCGGGGGACGACAGGGTGGAGGGGCCAGTCGAAAGGATCTCCCATGGGGCAACTGTCAACAGTCGGTGCACCGTCAGCCAAGCCGTGGGGGTCGGCGCCGTGACCGTCGCGAACCACCCCATCGTCCGCCGACCGGGCCCAGCCAACGCCCGGGTCGAGGTGCCCGAGGTGAGGAGCCTGCACTACGACCTCGACGAGCGGCCCTTCCTGGTCCTGCTCGAGACCACTCGGGCCTGCGACCTGGCCTGCACCCACTGCCGGGCCGAGGCCCAGTCGGAGCGCGACCCCTGCGAGCTCACCACGGCAGAGGTGACCGAGGTCCTCGATGACCTGGCCGGCATCGGCTCGCCCCGACCGATCGTTGTGCTGACCGGCGGCGACCCGTTCAAGCGCGACGACCTGACGGAACTCATCGCCCACGGGTCAGCCGCCGGACTGGCGATGGCCGTGTCCCCCTCGGGCACCCCGCTCGCCACCGAGGTCAACCTTGCGGCCGTCCGGGCGGCCGGCGCCGGCGCGGTCTCCTTCTCCCTCGACGGCCCCGAGGCCGCCACTCACGACGCCTTCCGGGGGGTGCCCGGCTCGTTCGCCCTAACCGTGGACGCCTGCCGGGCCGCCCTACGTGTTGGCCTCCGTCTGCAGGTCAACTCGACGATCACGGCCAGCACGGTTGACACCCTCCCCGAGATGGCCCGCCTGGTCCGCGAGCTCGGCGCAGGATTGTGGAGCGTGTTCTTCCTGGTGCCGACCGGGCGGGGCCGCCAGTTGGGGGCGCTCGGGCCCGACGAGATCGAGGACGTCCTCCATCTCTTAGCCGACGCGTCGGCATCGATGCCGCTCAAGACCACCGAGGCCCCTCAGTACAGACGGGTCCTCCACCAGCGCGCCCTGGCCAGTCCCGACGGATCAACCGGCGAGCGCGGTGCCCTCTACCACCGGCTCCACGACCGGCTGCTGGCTGTGCTGGAGCAGACGGGAGGACTGCCCACGACGCGACCGCTCCACGGTGAGGACCCCACCAGGAGCCGGCGGGCCCCGCTGGCGGTCGGGGCCGGGAGCGGGGTGGTCTTCGTCTCCCACACCGGCGAGGTGTTCCCGAGCGGCTTCCTCCCCCTGGCGGTGGGCAACGTCCGGGAACGCCCCCTGACCGAGCACTACCGGATGTCGCCCGTGCTGCGTGGGCTGCGTGACCGCGACCGGCTGGGCGGGAAATGCGGGCGGTGCGAGTTCCGCCAGGTGTGCGGCGGCTCGCGCTCGCAGGCCTTCGCTGCCACGGGCGACCCGATGGACGAGGACCCGAACTGCGGCTACCAGCCCGCCGGTTGACCATCGAGGGCCGGGCCGTACGGCCCCATCGGGGTCCTCGGCACTGTTGCATTGAGTCGCGCCGCCGGGTGCGGAGCATGAGAAGCATCGAGATCTTCGCACTGGGATGCATCGCGAAGGCACGAACACGAAGCGTTCGGTGTCGGTTCGAGGCACCGGAGGTGGCGGGGTCACCGACGGCTGCTCCTAACGCAACTGTGCCGATGAGATCAATCGCTTGGCCTGCTGACCTTCTGATGTTGTGTCAGATCGTCTCCGGCGATGACGGTCGGTCGGCGCCATCCATGCTCGTCCTCTCGACCCGGAGTCAGCCGGATGTGCCTTGAAACCAGGACCGCAGCTGCCCGAGACCGGATCCGGACAGCTGCAGATCCGTTCCCCCCGGGGGGGCCTCGACATCCAAGATCTCAGCGTCGAGGCTCCAAGATGGATGCACCACGTCGGGGATCGGGATCGTGCCCCCCAGACGGAGAGCCCGCGATCTCATCGCCGCGAGCGCCGATCGCGACGGGGCAGTACGGTCGGGAGGGTGAAGACTCCTAGGCGAATGGCCGTCATCGTAGCGTTGACGATCTTCGTGGCCTCCCTGGTCGTCGTCCTCACAGGGCGAGCCGCCCAGAGCGAGGCCGCGCCGGCACCTTCCGTCACAACGATCACCCTTCGCTCACCGACGTATCGGCCGGTATCGACGAACGGATCGACCGACGACTACCACTGCACTCTGCTCAACCCGCACATCACCCGCAACACCTACGTCGTCTCGAGCCAGTTTTTCCCGGGGAGCCCGGAAGACCATCACGCCGCGCTCTTCCTGGTGCCGCCGAACCTGGCCGCCGACGCTCGACAGGCCAACGTCGGCGGTCACGGGTGGACCTGCTTCGGCGAGGCAGGACTGCCGAACCTCCCCATCAATGAGGCGCTCAGTACACCGTTTCTGAGCGTGTGGGCGCCGGGTCACGGGGCTGATGCGCTCCCGGCGGGGACCGGCATCGATCTTCCGGCCGGAAGCCTCGTCATCATGCAGGTCCACTACAACATGTTGCGGGGAGACCGTCCGGTGTCCAACAAGTTAGTCGTCCACACCGTCCCTGCCACCACACACCTGCAACCTCTCACGCTGGATCTCTCCTTCGCCCCTCCCGACATTCCCTGCCCCAGCGGCGTATCAGGCCCGCTCTGCTCGCGCGCCGCATCCATCGCCGATCAGGCGAGGCGGTTCGGACCGACCGCGGCCCTCTTCGTCAACGGCATCGAATTGGCGTGTGGGCGCAATCCCAGCGCACCTACAGAAGGGGACACGACGTCGTGCACCTGGCCGATCACCAGCAGCGGGTACATCGTCCGCGCCCAGGCCCACATGCACCTCCTGGGCCGCAGCTTCTCGCTGGTGCTCGATCCGGGGACCCCGGAGGCTCGGACCGTCCTCGACGTCCCGAACTACAACTTCGACTACCAGAAGGCCTACAACCTCGCCCATCCGATCGCGGTGGCCGCCGGCGAGCGGCTCGAGGTCACGTGCACCTACGATCCCACGCTCGGCCAGGAGCTGCCCCAGCTGCGGAGGGCTCCTCCCCACTTCGTCACCTGGGGCGACGGGTCGTCCGACGAGATGTGCCTTGCGCTCAGCTGGATCGCCAAGGCACTTCCCCGCGCCTGAGTCCCGGCTCGCGTGCCGAGCACCGAGACGGTCACCTTTGTCTTCACCGACATGGTGGGCTCGACCGAGTCGTCCCAGCGCCTGGACCTTTCTAGCCGGCCTTCTTGTTCGGTTGGGCCTAGTTCCTCGAAGGATCCATCGTGATCATGACCTTGCCGCAGTCCTTCGAGCCGCTGAGGGTCGCAAGCGCCTGATCGATCTGATCGAGCTCGAAGCGGTGGGTCACGAGGGCGGACAGGTCCCAGCGGGCGAGCAGGTCGATGGCGTCCTCGAAGCGGGGCGGGTACTCCATGGATCCTCGGATGGTGAACTGCTTCATCAGCACCATCAGATAGCTGGTCGGGATCGGTTCGTAGTGCAGTGCCACGACCGAGAGCCGCCCGCCGACCGGCCCGTGGTCGAGCACGTCGACGATGACCTGGGCGGAGCCAGAAGCCTCGATGAACACGGAGGTGGCGGTGGTCGGCCCAAACATGAACGGCGACGTGCCATGCAGGCGGGCGAGTTCGCCCCATACGTCGATGACGCCGGGGTCGAGGGCCGCTTGCGCACCGAGGCCCCGGGCGAGCTCCAGCCGGGCCGGGCTGGGGTCGATGGCCACGACCTTGCCGTGGCCCCGGTCGACCAGAGTGGCGATGGCTGCGAGTCCGATCGGGCCGCACCCGAACACTGCGACGCCGTCGCCGGGCTGCACATGTGCCTGGTCGGCGGCGCGCATCCCGACCGCGAGCGGCTCGGCGAACGCTGCGACGTCGAGTGGGAGGTCGTCTGGCACGGCGAACAGCCGGCCACGGTCGACTTCGGTGACGAGGAGTCGAGGGGTAAGTCCGCCCTGGTCGGAACCGTTGCCGATGCGCCCTCTCTCATCGTCTCCCGGGTGGACGACCACCCGGTCACCGACGCGGACCGAGCTGACCTCTCTGCCGACCCAGTCGACCGTCCCCGAGATCTCGTGACCTAGGCACATCGGGGCTCCAGTCGGCCCGGCCAGACCGCCCATCCTGATGTACGAGAGGTCGCTTCCGCAGATACCGCAGGCGGCCACCGCTAGTACGGCGTCTCGGGGCCCGGGGTCCGGGGGGTCGACGTCGTCCACCCGGACGTCACCCGGGCCGTGCACTCGAACTTGCCGCATGCCGTCTCTCTCAGATCGGTGGCTCGAACAGGAACGCCATCACCTCGCGCAGCCTGGCGTCGACCACCTCGATGCGGATGCCCAGTCCTGTGCCGTGATAGGCCCACGATGACGGGGCGAGATCGCCGGCCCGACCGCAAAGCTGCAGCGGACAGCCGCGATCCGACAGGACGGCGCTGGCCCCGGGCAGGTCGTCGCTCCAGAAGCCGATGTGGTGCAGGTTGGAGTGCCCGTTGCAGGCCCAAACCGTGCCGGGGACCTCCTCGATCAGCTCGAGATGGGGCGCCTGCACCGAGTAGCAGATGGTCGTCGGGAGCACGAGGTCCTGACCAGCACCGTCCCGGACATCGGTTGCGTCGAAGTGCAGGACCGGTCCCCAGATAATGCCGAGCTGGTCAGTTAGCTCCGCCTGCGCGGCGGCCACGTCTGGCACGACGATACCGACGTGATAGTGCGGCGCGAGCGGTCCGGTTGTCATGGGAGGAGGTAGCCGCCGTCGACGACGAGGGTGTGGCCGGTGATGAAGCTGGCGGCCGAGCTGGCAAGAAAGAGCACGGCTCCGACGACATCGCCCGGGGTGCCGAGCCGACCCATGGGCGTGTGGGCCAGCTCCGCGTCGAGCAGCTCAGTGAAGTGAGCCATAGGCGCGGTCATCGGGGTGTCGATGACGCCGGGCGCGACGGCATTGACGCGGATGCCGTCGTGGACCCAGTGGCGGGCCAGGTTGCCCGTGAGCGCGACCAAGCCGGCCTTGGCCGACCCATATCCGGGCACGATCGGGACGGAGCGGAACGCCGAGAGCGATGCGATGTTGACGACGCTCCCACCCCCGTCGAGCGTGCTCCCTAGCAGAAGGTGGCGAACACCGGTGGTGAGGCGCATCGGCCCGGCGAGGTTCAAGGTGAGCGCGGTGGCGAACACATCCGGCTCCCACTCGTCGCGGCCACCGGGGAAGTTCGCGCCGGCGTTGTTCACCAGGATGTCGAGGCCGTGCAATGACCCGAAGACCGCGTCGACGGAATCCGGGTCGGTCATCTCGCACCGGAGATAGGTGAACCTGTCGAGATCGGTCTCGTACTCGGTGGAGTCAGCCCTCGTACCTGTCACAGTCACGGCGGCGCCGGCCTCGGCGAAGCTCGTAGCCAACGCGTGTCCGATACCGCTCGTCCCGCCGGTGACGAGCACCTCCGCGCCGGAGAAGTCGAACGTGGTGGAGTTGGTCATGGGGCTTCCAGTCGGCCGAGCGACCGGGCAAGCCACGCCCGCTCCCAGAAGTTGTCGGAGTCGGACAGCAGGGTCCGGGTGGCCGCGGCCGCGATCTCGCGGGCCTGCGAGTGATCGGGCTCAACGGACAGGACCAGGTCGGTCAGGTGGAGCGAGGCCACCGACTCGCCTGCATCGAGGCGGTCCTTGGCGGCATGTGCCAGGGCATCGGCACCGGCTAGGGACACGACGTCCGGGGCGATCACCGCCGGTGGAACGCCGTAAAGCTCGGTCGTAGAGCGGTGGTGGAACCAGCCCGCGTAGTTCTCCCAGATGGCCCGCACGTTCCACGAGGTCCTCCCGTAGCCCTCGCCGACGTCGAGGTGCTCCGGAACACGCACCTCGCGCATCAGGGTGTGGACGTCCGTACCGGCGTTCATTCCGTCGACCGTTCGGTCGTGCACCCTCTGCATCGCGTCGCGCATGGCGGTGACCTCCTCGGCGATCCGGTCCACCCCCACGATCGGGTCGAAGTGGCCGGTGAGGAGGCGCTCGGCACCGAGAGCGAGCACGAGTTCGAGCGAGTCGACATAGGTGAGAGCATCGCGGTAGCGGTCACCCCGCATTGTGATGAGGTTGGGGACATGACCGAACAGCGGTCCGAACAGGTTGCCGGTGAGGGCAGTGCGCGAGTCGGGTAGCCAGATCACGATGGCGTCGGTGGTCTCCCCGCCAGGGACAGACACGAGAACGAGCTCGCGTCCCCCGATCGACAGCTCGAGCCGATCGGAGAAGGTGGTCGTGGGCTCGGGGCGGGCCTGCGCGGTGGCCCCGACCCCGAGCGACTCCGCGTATGCCATTGCCGCGAGGATGGCGTCCATCCATGCGAAGGCGGCGTTGCGGGAGCGGAACGACTCAAGCCGCTCGTTGTCGGCACGCCACGTGGTGAAGTTGGACTGGGTGATGACTTCGGTGCCGTCCTCGAGGAAGCAGCCGACGCCGCCGACGTGGTCGTAGTGACCCTGAGTCAGGATGACGGAATGGACGTGTGAGTCGTCCACGGCGTCGAAGACCCGGCGATGCAGCGGGCCCTCGAATCCCATCCCCGTGTTGACGACTACCCGTCCCTCGTCCGTGGGCACCAGATACGTGTTGGACAGGCCGGGCGACATCCAGATGCCGTCACCCAGGTCGATCGCGGACTCGCCCCGAGTCGCCGCGATCGCGTCGGCCCCAGGTCGCTCACGGTGGATCCCGGTCATGGTCAGTACACCTCCATGCGGACTTGAGGGAAGGCCTCGTAGTAGAAGGCGAACCGCTCTTGGAGCACCGCCGGGTCCAGTCCGAAGTCGCCGCGCAGGTCGTAGACCACCCGCCCGTCCTTGCCGCGTGGGTTGCCGGCCAGGTACGCGGTCATTTCCTTGCGGGCGCGGTCGTCGACCTCCATTCCGGCGACATCCAAGATCTTCTCCGCCATGGCCAGGTCGTCAGCCATGAACTCACCGAACTCGACGTCGACCCGCTGGGTTTCTGGGATCAGGTGGGCGTCACGGACCGCGGCGTGGAGTAGTCGTTCGATGCGGTCGACCCAGTACGCCGCCAATTCATCGGCTTCGATCCGCACCCGGCGCATTCGATCACCATATGCCAGCATCGTGACGGCCGACTGCAGCACGGCCACCGGGTCTCGAAGGGTCAATGCGATCGTGGCGTCCGGGAAGGTCTCCATCAGCGGACCCAGTTGCTCGAGGTGCTGGGGAGTCTTGAGCACCCAGCGCCGAGGACCTCGTAGGTAGCTAAGGACCTGCAGCTCACGGCGGAGGAATGCGTAGTGACGGCGCTGGTCCAGCTCAAGGTAGACGTCGCGCCACTGGGGGACCCGGGCGTGCCACTCGGTGGTGTAGGAGCAAAGGTCGAGGTCGACCAACTCGCAGTCCTCCTCAATGCTCCATGGCGGCCGGTCGTGCATCAGCGCGGTGAGCGGTGCCACCTTCTTGGTGATCTCGTGCGTGGCCAGGCACTGGAGATAGCGCGGGTCGACGCCGTCCCGTCCCGGCCCGTCACCCAACACCGGGGTCGGAGCGACCACCTCCCACCACGGCATCGACCGGAACCGTGAGTCGGCCGCCAGCAGGTTCACCAGATGGGTCGTGCCTGACCGCGGAAGTCCCACCACGATTACGGGCGGGTCCAGCGGCACGTCGAATGCTTCCGGATGGCGCCGCACGAAATCCTCGAATCGCAGGCGCGCCGTCAGTAGACCCAAGATGCGATTGCGGACGATATACCGGCCGAGGCCCGACAGACCCAGGTCCGCCGCTAACGCCGCCACCATCGCAGCCAGACGGTCCATCAGTGTGTCGTCGCCGAATTCGGTCAGTCCGGTGACCTGCCTTGCCTCGGCGGCGATGCCTTCGGCGTCGAGGTCGACCTGCATCGCCAGCGCCATGTCGTAGATGGACTGCTCTTCGGGGGTGCGCTTGGGCTCCCGGAGGTCCCTGATTCGGATCTCATTCATGTCCTTCGCCTCCGGCACTCGATGCCCCTCGCCACCCGCCACCCGTTGCCCTCGACTGCGGGCGGATCAGCCGCAGCTGCCTGGCGCATGGGTGCCGATGTAGGAGGCCAGCGGCTGGTCGCCCTTGCGAGGAAGAGGTTTGGACATGGTCCCATCAGTTCGGCCACATTCCCGAAGTAAGTGCACCATTTCCCTCAGTCAGAAGGCCCAAGAGGGGCTCGAACACAGTCCCACAACCGGCACTGTTGCATTGGGCACGACTGACGCCGCCCGTGCCTCTGGAAGCGCCACGGGCGAGTGCAGGAATCTGGCGATTCATGTACTTACAGTGTGTTTCGGTACGGGATCCTGAGCGTCTCCCGTGCCACGGAATGGGTGGCGCGTCTCAATGCAACAGTGCCGTTCGAAGCTGCTTGCGCTCACAGCATTCGACGCCGAGAAGCCCGCCACGTCCACCTGCCCGCTACTACCAGTGCGGTGAGGAGGAGCAGTACGAACAGCGTGGGTCCTGCGATCCGAATCAGCCACTCGAACCCAGAGACGAAACCACTGACCGAGTCGTGCCATGCGCTGGCGAGTCCCGAAATCGGAGGCGGTGGCGGTGGCGGTGGATGACCTACCTCGGACAATGACACCGTAAGGGAGCCATAAGTGGTCTGACTGTCGAGAAGGTTGAGCTGGCCTTGGAGTTGCTCGATCTCGCTTTGGATGGTGTCGATCTGGTTCTGAACAGACAGGATGTCGCCGATTGACGTGGCCCTTGAAAGGATCGTGAGGTACTGCTGCAGGCTGTCCTGAAGGGCAGTGATCCGCGCCTGGAGATTGACGTACTGACCGGTCACGTCAGTAGAGGTCGAAGTCACCGACGTCACCTTGCCGAACCCCTGGACCTGGGCGAGGACGCTCCCGAATGATGGCTGCGGAACCTGGAGGACCACGGTCCCGTACGACGGGTCCCCACCTCCTGGCGACCCGACCTGCAGCTGGGACTTCGCAACGAAACCGCCAACCCCTGAAGCAAGGTTGGAGAGTTTCGTCGCCACCGAATTGAGAGACCTGTTACCGATGGTCAGATCGACAGTTCCGGTTGTCTCCACCTTTGCCGACTGCCCGACGACCCCGGTGGGTAGGGACGCGGGTGTCGTGCTGGGGGCGGTTGCACCCGATGGGGGAGTAGCTTGGCCAGTGTTGGCTGAACCTGAAGAGCCTCCCCCCACAGCACCAAAGGTGGGTCCAGCTCCGGGAGGACTGGGGATGTGGGCGGGAGTCGCCACTGAGGGTCCGCCCGCCACCGAGTGACGTGAACTGGTTTCCAGTGAACCACCGATCAGTCCTATCCCAACGGCCACTGCCACCACCGCAGCTGCCACAAGGACCACCCGTCTTCTAATCCGGCGGGGGACGACCGGGCGAGTAACAGGATCGCGGTGGTCTGTTGTTGCCGCTGCGGACAGGATACTTTCAACTCCATCCTGTGGAATGTCGAAGGAATCAGCGGCTTGCCCGAAAAGTGACCGTATGCGGTCTTCGTCAATCATCGTCATCGAGACACCTCCGAGTCGTCCATAACCTCCGGTGCAGTTTCCGATCGAAGTGCCGGGTGTTCTGCCAGGAGTCGTCGGGCCTCGTGAAGTCGGGACTTGACCGTTCCTGGACGCCTGCCGATTGCGGTAGCGATCTCTCGTTCATTGAGGTCGGCGCAGTAACGAAGGACAATGACTACCCGCAGATGCACCGGGACGTCTTGCAACGCTCGGCTTCCGTCATGCGTTTCCACGGCATGGTTCGGTGTGTCACCCCTCGCGGGGAAGGCGTCAAGTTCGCCATCCCCTGACCGACGGTCACGGTGCGGAATCTCCTGTCGCAGCTTCGAGTTGCAGGTATTGCCCACAACCCGATACAGCCAGGGCCGGACGTCAGCACCCGTGGCGAGCGAGGCGCGGAATCTCCAAGCACGCAGAAATGCCTCCTGGACAGCCTCCTCGGCGTCTGCACGGTTCCCGAGGATCATGCAGGCAGTACGAAAGGATTTGGCGTAGCTCTCCTGGAGCCACATTTCGAGATCCGCCCCAGCATCGTGGCTGCTCACAGGCACAATCCTTTTCGTTCGTACCGTTGGGCACAATCAGTTACCACTAATACTGACGCCGGAGCGGCTCAAATGGTTCGCGACGCCCTCAGACGAGGTGAGCGCTGCATGCGTTGTACTGAGACCCAGGTGCCCTAGCTCGTTCACGGTGACTCAGCTTTGTTCGCTGCGGTCCTTGCGAACGGAGATGATCACCTTGAGCACCGTCACTGCGAACCTGGCAACGATCAAGGCGATGAACGTTCCGATCAAACCTGCAACAATCGGCATTTCATGACGTGACTACAGGAACAGACACGGTGGCATTTCCTCCACAAACGATTACGGGGTACAAAGCGTCCCGCGGGTGGGACCCAGTCACCGGCTGGAGAAGCCCGGACGCCCAGAACCTCCTACCGTTGCTTAGTAGTACGTCGGCCCTTAGAAACACCAGACCTCGCACCCTAAGCCGCCAGCCCAAACCCCTCGCCCCTGGCCCCTCGACCGCTTCGCCCTCTCGCCCATTGAGTTGAGCGTGCTCGGCCAGGCACACCGGCGGGTCTCAAACCGCTCGGAAGGCACTGGATGCCTACGGGGGCCGTGTAGGGGTGCCGCCTGCACCGCCCCGCCAGGCGAATGGCACGGGCGCTTCCTGCCGCGCCGCTCGTGTGCCACACTTCTGAGACCGGCAGACCGGCAGACCGGCGACTCTGGGGGGACCTCACCATGGCATCGATCAGGTATTCAGGTCGGCCGCTCGACCAGGTACGCAACCGTGAGGTCGAGGCGACCGCTACGCCGATCTGGTCCCGGGCGCTCACGGTCGTCTTCGAAACCGACCCCGAGATCGTGGCGTCGGTGCTCCCGAAGCCGCTGGAGCCCGCCGCGCCGACGGCGCGCCTACGCATCGCGGTCGTTGACATGGGTACCGGCCTTAAGCCCTTCGGTGCGGGCTGGTTCGGTGTCCGGGCGCGCCATGGCGAGGTCGAGGGCGAGTACGCGCTGTTCATGCCCATGTCCACCGAGCAGGCCACCGTCGGCGGGCGGGAGACCTTCGGCGAGCCGAAGAAGATCGGCGAGGTGACCGTTGATCTCGATGGCGAACAGGTGAAGGGCCGGATCGCCCGGATGGGCTCGACGGTGGCCGAGCTCGTCGGCACTGTGGGGGCCGAGCGCCCGGGCTACGAGCGGGACAAGGTCGACTTCTACTTCAAGGCCTTCCCCGATCCGAGCGGTGAAGGGCTGGAGGGGGACCCGGCCCTCGTCTACTGCCGGCGTCACGAGGTGGCCCGGATCGTGCGACCGGTCGACGGCGAGTGCAAACTCCTCCACGCGCCGCTCGACCCGATCGCCGAGTTCCCCGTCCTCGACATTGTGTCGTTCGAGTACGCCGAGATCGCGTCGAGCCAGACCGGCGAGGTGGTCGAGCGAGTGCCCGCCGAGTGGGTCCTGCCTTTCATCCACCAGCGGTACGACGACCTCTCCGTCCTGGGAGCGAAAACGTGAGTGTCGTGCCCGAGAAGGGCTCTGATCGCTACTTGGTCATCTCGGCCGACGGGCACGCCGGGCTGGCCTGCGAGGAGTACCGCCAGTACCTCGACGCCAGGTACCACCCGGCGTTCGACGACTTCATGGCCGAGCGCATGGCCCGCCGGGAGGAGTCGCTCAAATTCAACTACGACTACATCATGGGCTGGGAGACCGACAACGCGGAGGGTCTCAAGGGCGCCTTCGAACCCGGTGTCCGGGACAAGGAGCTCGACGCCGACGGTGTCGCGGCCGACGTTCTGTTCGCTGACGCCGACGCGGTCACCGGGATGGCCTCGCCACCGTTCGGCGCCGGACTGTTCGCCGGCGCCATCGAGGATCCCGACCTCGCCTTCGCCGGTGCCCACGCCCACAACCGGTTCCTGGCCGACATGTGCTCCCATTCACCCCACCGTCGTGGGGGCATCGCCCTGGTGCCGATCACCCACGACATCGCCCGGGCGGTGGCCGAGATCGAGTGGGTCGCCGAGCAGCCCGGTATCCGCGGCATCATGATCCCGACGATGTGGCGCAACCGGGCACCCTACAACGACGCCGTGTACGACCCGGTGTGGGCCGCCTGCGCCGGAGCCGGCCTCCCGGTCCACACCCACTCGGGTGAGGCACCGATGGAGGAGTATGGGGAGCACACCGGGGTCTATCTGGCGGAAGTCGTCTGGTGGGCCGTGCGGCCGGCCTGGCACCTCCTCTTCAGTGGCGCCTTCGAACGCTTCCCCGACCTCAAGTTCGTGGTCACCGAGGCCGCCGCCTACTGGGCACCCGACATGATGTGGAAGTGGGACCAGTACATGGGCGGGGGCCACACCACCAAGAAGATGGCGGCCCTGCTGAAGGGGAAGATCTCCAAGCTGCCGTCCGACTACTTCGGTTCCAACATCTTCATCGGCGCCTCGACCATGTCCAAGGAGGAGATCCGCCGGCGCTACGTGATCGGCACCGACGTCGTGATGTGGGGGACCGACTACCCCCACCCCGAGGGCACCTGGCCCCACACCCTGTCCAAGCTCCAGGCCGACTTCTGCGACGTCCCCGTCCACGACACGGCCGAGATGCTCGGACTCACAGCGGCGAAGGTCTACGGTTTCGACCTCCCGGCCCTGGCGCCCATCGCCGCGCAGTTCGGGCCCACCCCTGAGCTCCTGGGCCAGGACCCGACACGGGTCAGCGACCCCCACGCCCGGGCGAACGCCCGCTGGTGGAAGGCGGAGTACGGGCTGCAGCCGCCCGCCTGAGCGTCTTCTACCAGGAACGCAGCACCTGGTGGCGGTCGAAGGCGTTGCAGGTCGAGTGGGTCGGGTACTCCTCGACAGGGAGGGGGGTCGCCACCTCGGCGACCGTGGGTCCGACGGCATCACCGGTCGGTCGCAGCGTCTCGAGGTCGAACCCGTAGAGGGCGGCGGCATTCGACTCCAGCATCTGGGCGGTCTCAGTCGGGGCACAGTCTCCGAATGCGGCCCGCAGCGCGTAGGTGCTGTAGGGGTAGCTGCCCTCGGAGTGGGGGTAGTCATTCCCCCACATGATCCGCTCCACGCCCACCTCGTGACGGACCGCCGCCTCGCTGGCCCGCAGAAAGCTCGCTCCGACGTGGAAGTTCCGGGCGAAGTACTCGGACGGCGTGAGGGACATGCCCTTGGCAGCGGCGCCGAAGAAGTTAGCCTCGGCGGCGTCGCCGAGCGTCATGCGGCCGTAGAACCAGTCGAGGGTCTCGAGCCCGCGCGGGAGCCAGCCCAGCCCCTGCTCGGTGAGGACGACCCGCAGGCCCGGATGGCGCTCGAGGACGCCACCGAAGATCAGGTGCCACACCGCACGGTGGGAGTACCAGGGCAGCTCCACCAGCATGATGGCCCGGGCCACCTCGTGGTCGCCGTAGTCGGGCAGTCCACCGCCCCCGTGGACGTTGATCACGACCTCGAGCTCGTCGCACAGGTCCCACAGGGGCTCGTAGACCGGCTCCCACAGCGGGGCCAGACCGCATCCCGGCGGGATGGAGGGGAGCAGGATCCCGGCGAAGGGCGAGAAGGCGGCGGCTGCCCAGCGGATCTCGGCCAACGCCTGCTCGATGTGGTTCACAAAGACCTGGGCCACGCCGGCGCGCCGCCCGGGCGCCTTGGCACAGAAGTCGGCCAGCCAGCGGTTGTGTGCCTGGATGCCCGCCCACCGTGCCTCGTAGTCCGCCTCGGTGGGGGGCAACGCGACCAGGCTCCCCTCTTCGAAGAAGGGCGGGACGGTATTGGGGAAGATCACCTCGGCGGTGATCCCATCCGCCTCCATCTCGGCCAGGCGTCGGTCCGAGTCCCAGTTGCGGTACGCCGTCGGGGCGAGAAGGTCGGCGAACGGGTTCACGTAGCTGCCCGCCCACTCGTCGAACTCCCGGTGCCATCTCGACGCCAGGTAGGGGCGGTAGTCGGCGATGTCGGCACCGGCGTGGGCATCCGCCGAGATGATCGTGTATCGGTGATCAGAGGCAAATTCGGTCGTCATTGCCGTCCTTCCTGTTCGGTGCCTCAGCCCCGCCGGCGAGCTCAGGTCAGCCCCTCGAGCGCCGAGGGCGTGAGCGCACCGGCGGCGATGGCGTCGGCCCGGGCATGCAGCAGTCGGCCCGCCTTGTCGAGGTCGTGGCTGATCACGAACCGGCCTTCCTTGACCCCTTGAACGGCGAACCGACCCAGCTCGGCGAGGTCGACCGTGTCGGTGGGCCTCCCGGCTGCCGCCAGTGCCGCCTTGAACTCGACGAACGTCGTACCCGGGGCGGGAGGCCGGGGCTTGGTCCTGGCCAGGGCGGCGGGGCGGTTGCGCTGGGCCTCCCAGAGACCGGTCTCGAGCAGCCCGCCCGAGGGATAGAA
>JBKQRT010000312.1:0-2760 GCA_052143895.1 Acidimicrobiales bacterium
CGGATCAAGGTGGCGACCCGACTTTCCTCCAAGCTCAGCGGATACTGCATGGACGACACGGAGTCGATCCGAGAAGCCTTCGAGGAGTTGACCGGCAAGCGCGTTGGCGACTCGTTCAAGCTCGTCCCTCCCTTCTACGCGGATTACGGGCTGAACATCACGATTGGTCGGGCCGTCTTCATCGGTTACCAGTGCATGTTCACTGGTCACGGAGCCATCGACATCGCGGACGAGGTCATGATCGCGAACAAGGTCAACCCGGTCACGGCCGGTCACCCCGTCGAGCCGGACAAACGGCGGGCATACATCACCGTGGAGCCGATCACGGTTGAGACAAATGTGTGGATCGGATCTGCCGCCACGGTCTTGCCCGGTGTGACCATCGGAGCTGATTCCGTCGTCGCAGCCGGTGCGGTCGTGACGCATGATGTCCCTCCGGCGACCCTTGTGGGGGGTGTACCGGCGACTGTCATCAGGCATCTATAGCGGCACTCGATCGCTTAGCCCGATTCGGCGCTCGGAATGTCTATCCGCCGAACGCTCTAAGCAAAGCCACTGCCCCCGAACGCTGCCGGGTTAGCCTCGTCATTGCTGGCAGGCGGGGAAGGGCCTCACCGTTGAGGTGTTCCAGAGGGTAATGCTGACGAGTCCAGGGTCTTGGATGCCTGCGGAGAAAACAGGCCAGGCTCCGCACTTGCCGCCTGCCAGCCTCAACTGTCCCCTAACAGTGGCTCTGGGTGCGTTATCAGGCGACGGGTGCTTCCCGGCCGGCCCGGTGCGGATCGACATCGACGACACGCTGTTCAAGAAGACCGGGCGGAAGGTCGAAGGGACCGGCATCTTCCGTGACGAGGTGCGATCCACCAGGAAGAAGGTGGTCTATGCGCTCGGCCTCAACCTGGTGGTGGCCACCGTCCGTGTCGACCCACCCTCCGGCGGCTGTCCGATCGCCCTGCCCGTCGGAGTCCGGCTGCACCGAAAGGGCGGACCGACGACCGTCGACCTCGCGAGCGAGCTGTGCCGCTCTCTCGCCGCGTGGCTTCCCGACCGGACGCTCGTGGTCTGCGCAGACGGTGCCTATGCGGCGCTCATCGGCCACCAGCTGCCGAACGCCACGGTGACCTCGCGCATGCGCCGCAACGCTGCGCTCTACGAGCCTGCTCCTGCGAGGACCGGACGCCGTGGCCGGCTGGCCACCAAGGGAGCACGCCTGGAGATGCCCGTGGCGATGTCAAAGAGATTGCGGGACACGGACTTCGACGCCGTGGAGATCGACTGCCGGGGCAAGACGACGAAGGTCCTCGTGTGGTCGACTGCGGTGCTGTGGCACGCGGTGGACCCCCGGCGCATGGTCAGGCTGGTGATCGTCCGAGATCCGGAAGGGATCTGCCCCGATGACTTCTTCGTCACGGACGATCTCGGAGCCGCAGCAGCCGAGGTAGCGGCTCTCTATGCCGGATGCTGGTCGATCGAAGTCACCTTCCGCGAGGTGAAGCAGTGCCTCGGAGGCGAGGACCCCCAGTCGTGGAAAGGCCAGGGACCCGAGCGCGCCGCCTCACTCTCCTTCTGGCTCTACAGCGCGATCTGGACGTGGCACATCACCACGTTCGGCGCCGCTCGCACATGGACCGCACGCCCCTGGTATCCGAAGAAGGCAACGCCGTCGTTCCTCGACGCGTTGGCTGCACTCCGACGTGTCCTGTGGGCCGAAGGAATTACACCACTGTCGTCGGACGGACGGGACCACACGAAAATCATCGACGGCATGCTCGACGTTCTGGCGAATGCTGCGTGACGCTGGAGGTTCACGCCATCACGCCGAGAGGGCGGTCGGGTCGAGAGTGCGAAAGTCCAGATAAGTGACCGATCGCTAATTAGGATGTCACTGCTGAGTGAGGATGCTTGGAGCTGCCCTGAGATCACTCGACTTCCCGCCTGAGCACACTTCCCTGAGCGAGCGAACGCGGGCGCTGGTACGGTGGCTCTGCCGGTGGTGGGCAGGGCCCGGGGACAAGGCGCAAACGGCGCTGCGGTACACAACCTAAGGGGGAATTACATGCGAAGGAAACTGATCATGGCGGCAATGGCCGTCATGCTTCCGATTGGATTTTTGGCAACGATCGGTACGGGCGTTGCGGCCGCGAAGGGATCAACCACCTTCGACGGCAACATCAGCTGCAACCTCCAGGGAACGGTAAAGCTCAGCCCGGCGATCAATTTGACGACTCCCGTCACCGTGCCGGTGAAGGTCACGGCCAAGCTCACCAACAACGATTGCATCGGGCTCGACGGCACGTCGACCACCCAGAACGGAGAGACGATCATCTCGAGCACCGAGACTCTCAGCTATTCGATCCCACCGAGCAGCCCTCCTGAGCCCGGCTGTGCGGCTCTCGCAGGAGGCGGTTCCGAGCCGATTCCAGCCAGCACGATCAAGTGGAAGGGTACGAGCAAGATCACCCCGACGGTTCTCGGTGCCTCGACTGCCACGATAACAACCGGATCCCCAAATTCCACCTTGGCGGTGACCGGCAATGTGACCTCCGGGTGGAGTACACCACCGACAGCGACGTACTCAATTACCCTCGGCATCAACACCGCGGCAGTGGCTGCCGGCTGCGAAAGCAAGAAGGGACTCAAGAGCTTCGCCGTCAACGACCTCAGTGGTGACAACCTCGAGATCGGGCCGGCTTTCTGACCCAGTAAGAGTGCAACAGTGACGTATCGGGGGCGGGGCTTCGGCTCCGCCCCCGAGCGCGC
>JBKQRT010000313.1:0-3911 GCA_052143895.1 Acidimicrobiales bacterium
AACCAGACGACATCTGCCGCCGGCAGGCACTTCGGGAGTGACCCCACCAGGGTCCTCTGAACGCTACGAATCAGCAGCAGCGTCTGCCATAAGTCTCAATCAGGCACCTCGGGGGTGCTTCCGAGCCATTGAATGACCGAATCTTCAGGGGCACCGTGGGAGAGCCCGGTGCGCGTTGGACGGACTGAACCTCCCCCTACAGGTCGATGACGAGGCCGTCGTGAGCGGTCTCGAAACAGGCTTGGTCTTGGTGGTCGAGCATGTCGGTGGACATGTGGGTGACCAGGATGCGCTTTGCGGTGAGTTGGTCTCGGTGGGTGTGGAGGTCCTTGTGACGGAGGTGGTAGGGGATGTTCTTGTCCCAGTAGTAGGCCTCGGCGATGAGCAGGTCGGCACCACTGGCGACGTCGATGAGGACATCGGTCCAGGCGGTATCGCCGGTGTAGGCGATCGTCTTCCCCGCTAGGACGACACGGAGGGCTAGGGGTGAGGCGCCGCTCGGGTGATCGACTCCCCAGGCACTGACCGTCACCCCGGCCAGCGTGGTGGTGGAGCCTGGCGCCAACTCGACGGTGTCGACGTCGAAGCGGCGGGGAGTGGTGGACGAGCCGGGGAACATGCACTCCAACGCTTCGGTCAAGCGGCGGGCTATGCCAGGTGGGCCGGCCACAGTAAGGGGGGCCGTGCGACGGGAGAACTGCCCGTCGAGGATGAGGAAGGGCAGACCCCCGAAGTGGTCGCCGTGGAGGTGGGTAACGAACACTGCCGCGATCTGACCGGGGTCGAGTCCGAGGCGTTTGAGAGCACTGAGTGAAGTGGCGCCGCAGTCGAGCAAGACAGGGTCGAAGCCGTCGGGTCCTTGGAGATGGATGCACGCCTGGTAGCGGCCACCGCTGCCGAAGGCGTCGCCGCTGCCGGCGAAGGTGGCGGTAACGACTGGCTCGTGTGGTGCGGTCACCGCCCTATTGTCGCTCCGACCACCGCTTGACGACAGACTGGCGTCAATGAGCACAACGAAACCTCAGGTAGTGGTGACCCACTGGGTGCATCCCGAGGTTTGCGACTATCCGGCCGAGTTCTGCGACGCGATGTTGACAACCCATTTTGCTAACCGCCGCAAGCGCGCCCGAACATCGCATCTGAGCGAGTCCGACGTCTTGCTCATGCCAGCTTCGGGCAGCGCGTGTCGACGGATCGGGAACCCGAGTCGCGTCCCATATCGCGCGCACAGATTTGCATGGCGCCTGTCCCGGAACGCCGGGAGCGGGGCGGTTATCGACCATACCTAGACCCGCATCGGGGATCGCCGCAGCCAGGCAGTTGGACTCCCGCGCCGAGGTGGACCCTCAGCATGCGTTGAGTTGGACTGTCCAGCCCTGACCCGCCGTGTAGTGCGCCGTGAACAAGAGTCCGCCAATGTCGCCGTCCCACGGATTGCCCCCCGGGGTCAGCGGTGCAACCTGGTGCCAGGTGATCGGTGCCAGCTCGGTTGCCCGGAAGCCGCCACAACTCCCACAACCCGAGTTCTCCCCGAGAATGAGCTGCAGCCAAATCGCGAGATCGGCCGCGGGCTGCGAGCTGGGATCCACGGGCACAAGCAGTGGCGCCTTGGACGCTGCAATCCGGGCGGCGGCCATGTCGGCCGGAAATGAGCTGGCTGCCTCGGCCCCACTGCCCAGGCAGGTCAGTAGGTAGTCAGCGGAGGACACGGAGCCGGGCGTCGGATTGACCCGGGGGATGGTTCCGAGCTGGGCGGCACTGAAGCCGCGGAAGGCGTAGAAGCGCGACTCGAGGTCGCTTTGAACCGTCAGCACCGGAAGCAGCACGTCCGGGGGTAGTCCGGCAGGGATCTCACGGGCCGCCGCCGATGGATCGGCGGCCTTGATGGCATCGATCGTCGACTGACTGATCGTGATCTCATTCGTTCCGATAGCCCCGTTTGCCGCTGCTGCTGCAGCCTTTAGACGCTGGTCCAAGGTGGTAGCGGCGGCGAAGTAGGCGGCGAGGTCGTTGACGGCGCTTGGAGCGGTGGTCGTTGTGGTGGACTCAGTCGTGGTTCGAGTGGTCGACGGACTGGGCTGGGATACCGCCGTAGTGGACGAGCTGGAGGACTTGCTGCCGCACCCGCTCATGACGGCACCGGTCAATAGGCAAGCCGAGAGTATGAATGCCGTTCCCCCAAGAACCCCAAGGTCCCGACGCATGGCAGGGCCTCCTCTCGCCGGTCACCATACCCATAGCTTGGGTGCAACCGGTTTTCGCCGAAAGAGCCAAATGTCCCAATTCGCCACAGGCACGTCGCCTCGAAGCCCCGCCTAAGAGCGCGCGCCAATAGGTGGGTGAATCAGGTGCTCCAACGTTGCATGCGGGGGCTACCTCGTAGCTACGAGCAGCCCTGCTGGTGTGCGCTGGTCACCGGCGAGAATGGCCAGTGACTCCGCCACCGAGGAACGGAAGACCATTGACTCTGCGCGGTCTAGCTCGAGGACGGCGATGGCGGCGAACTTCCGTTTGATCTGACCCTGGTCTCGAAGCCTGAGTACTGCTTGAGCCAGTTCGAGGCGCCGATCGGCCGAATCGATAGCGGACACCACCTTGTCCAGCGCCTCATCGAACTCTTCGTCGTCATCGTCCCTCAGGGCATTGATCGCTCGGTCCATGTCCGGCGTGATGATGCCGGGCAGGCGAACCTGGAGCGACGTGTCGATCTCTGGCAGATAGAGCAGCTGGTCGAAGTAGGTGCGCAGCTCGACCTCATCGGTGCCGCCGAGGTCTGCGATGGCGTCGTCGCCGAGTTCTTGGGGCAGCAACCCGACATCCACTGTCTCGTCGACTCCATAACAGCAGCGTTTCGCCTTGCTTCCGCTCCCGCACGGGCAGGGTCCGTTCCGTCTGATCTTGGCCATGACCACCTCCTGGTGAGGCCATTGTCACGGCCGGACCAGTGTCGAGGGTGGACCACCGTTGACCAGGGAGAAAGGTCCACCGGTCGTTGTGTCGGACCGGACATGATCCGGCTGAATCCCAACGCCAACGAACCAGTGGAGGTCCCATGCTTGCACTCAATCCTGTCGTCGTCGACGCGATCTGGCAGTCCTTTGCCGCCTACCTGCCCAAACGCGGTCACACCCACCACCCCCTCGGCTGTCATCGACCACGGATCTCGGACCGCGACTGCTTCGAGGCCATCTTGTTCCGGTTGGTCACCGGGTGCTCCTGGGACGTGGCCGGAAGGCTGGGAAAAGGTGGTGAGACCACCCTGCGCCGCCGCCGCGACGAATGGGTGGCCGCCGGTGCGTTCCAACACCTGGTCGAAGAAGCCATCAAGGCCTTCGACAAGGTGATCGGCCTCGACCTCTCCGAGGTGTCGGTCGACGGGTCACTGCACAAGGCGCCCATGGGTGGCGAAGGAACCGGGCCCAACCCGACCGACCGGGGCAAGACCGGCTGGAAGTGGTCGATCGCCACCGACACCAACGGGGTGCCGATCGGTTGGGTCACCGAAGGGGCCAACCGCAACGATTCCATTCTGCTCGCACCGACTCTGGACAACGTGAAGGAACGCGGTCTGCTCGCCGACGTTGAGACGCTTTGGCTCGACCGCGGTTATGACTCTGTACTGACCCGCACCCGCCTCGTCGAACGTGGAATCACCGATTCCATGATCGCCAAGAAGCGCACGCGGGGCTCTGCCGCCGACTCCAAGCGCCAGCCCATGGGTCTGCGGTGGCCGGTCGAGCGCACCAACTCCTGGTTGAGCAACTTCGGACAGCTGAGACGGAACACCGACAGGTTCACCGCCCACCGCCTCGCCCAGTTCGCCCTGGCCGTCGCCCTGATCATCACCGTCAAACTGGTCAAGTGGTCGAAACGGTGGGGGTCACTGGCCATCGCCTAATGGCGCGCGCTCT
>JBKQRT010000314.1:0-9696 GCA_052143895.1 Acidimicrobiales bacterium
CCCGAGAAGCAGAGCGCCCTGCTCGAGCTGGTGCTGGCCGTGAGCGACCGGTGCCTCGGACTGGTCGAAGCGGGCCTCCCTGTGTCCGCCGTTGAGGAGTTTGATTTCGCCCCAGTGACCAGGGCCCGCGACGCCACCGGACCTGACGACGCCCAGGCAGTGCTCCAACTCCGGGGCGAGGTGCTGGCCGGGCTGGACGGCCTGGCGTGACGCGCGCCCCGGGATCACAACCCCCCATTCAACGTGCCGAACGGGTGGCCGGCGACGTCGACCCCAAGAGCCCATCGGCCGAGGGCACCGTGCCGATCCCGGTCGCATTCAGCGGTGCGACGTGGGTGGAGGGACCCCTCCTGGCCGTCAGAGGCGTCGAAGGCGTGGGCTGGGACGAGATCGCCCGGGTCCGTCTGCCCTCGGGGGAGGTCCGCGCCGGCCTCGTCCTGGAGGTCTACCGCGACGTCGCCGTCCTCGAAGTCCTGCAGGGCACCGGTGGCATCGACCCCGAGCGGGTGTCGGTGGCCTTCGAGGGGCGTCCTTTTGACATCCCCGTCGGGGAGGGTTGGCTCGGGCGCGTGTGGAACGGCATGGGCGAGCCGCTCGATGGTGGCCCACCGATGTTGTCGGGCGAGCGGAGGGCGGTGGCGGGCGCCCCGCTCAATCCCACCGAGCGCGATGTCCCCTCCGACCCCGTCTTCACGGGCATCTCGGTCATCGATGCCCTCATGACCCTGGTCCGGGGTCAAAAGCTGCCGGTGTTCTCGTCGGCCGGCCTGCCGCACCTGGAACTGGCCGCCCAGATCGCCGCCCAAGCCAACGCCGGCGGCGAGAGCTTCAAGGTGGTGGTGGCCGCGATGGGTCTGACGCACGCCGACGCCGACGCCATCGTGCTCGCTCTCGAGACACGCAGCTCGGCCGGTGACCTCGCCCTCGTGCTCGACACCGCAGACGACCCGGTGGTTCAGCGAATCCTCACGCCGAGGGTCGCCCTCACCATTGCCGAGCATCTGGCGTTCGAGCATCAGCATCACGTCCTGGTCGTGCTGGCGGATATGACCAGCTATTGCGAGGCCGTCCGCGAGGTCTCGGCGGCACGCGGCGAGATACCGGGGCGGCGCGCCTACCCCGGGTACCTCTACAGCGACTTGGCCTCGATCTACGAGCGGTGCGGGCGGCTGCGGGGCCGTCCGGGCTCCATCACCCAGGTGCCGGTCTTGACCATGCCGGGCGGGGACATCACCCACCCCGTGCCCGACCTCACTGGTTACATCACCGAAGGCCAGATCGTGCTGTCTCCTGAGCGCCACGCCGAGGGGGTCTATCCGCCGGTCGACGTGCTCTCATCACTCTCGAGGCTCATGCGCAAGGGGGCTGGGCCCGGGCGGACCCGCGGCGACCACCTCGCCTTGGCCGGGCAGCTCGTCGCGGCCCTGGCCAGGGCTAGGTCGGCCCAAGAGCTCGCCGACTTGATCGGCATGGAGGCGCTGACCGAGACAGACCGCCAGTACCTGGCCTTCAATGACGCATTCGCGCGAGACCTGGTCAACCAGCTCATGGACGAGTCCCGCGAGCTTGAGGACACGCTCAACCGTGCCTGGCAGGTCCTGTCGATCTTGCCCGAGCGCGAGCTGACCATGATGCCCGCTGCGGACATAGCCACCTACTACCTTGGCGACCATCTCGGCCGCGAGCAGCACAGGGCCCTCGGCGGCGCCCACCAGGGGCCCGTGCCCGGCCAGCCGGCTGCCGAGCGTGACGAGGAGATGCCCCATGGCTGAGCACGTCCCTGCGGGCCGTGCTGGGCGGCTGTGGCTGGTCGAGCGGATCGACACCGCGGCGCGCGGGGTCGAGTTGCTGCGCCAGAAGCGCCAGGTGCTTCGCCGCGAGCAGAGGCGGCTCTCCCTGATGGCGGAGCAAACCGGTGCAGCCTGGGCCAGCGCCGCGACCCATGCTGAACGTTGGGGTAGCCGGGCCGCCGCGCTGGGCGGCAGCACGGCTGTCCGCCTTGCGGCGAGCGACGTCGCCGGCCAGGGCACGGTATCCATCTCCTGGCGCAACACAATGGGCACACGTCATCCAGACGAAGTTCGATGCGAGCTCCCGACGGTCACTCCCGCCGTCGCCGCGGCGTCGAATGCGGCCGTCGCACCAGCCGCCATCGCGCACGGGCGGGCCTTACGGGCCGCGGCCGAGCACGCCGTGGCCAGCGCCGCCCTGCGAGAAGTGGATATTGAGCTGGCCTCTACCCAACGACGGCTGCGCGCCATCGAACACCACCGGCTACCTGTCCTTCAGTCACAGCTGCACGACCTCATCTTGAGACTCGACGAACTCGAGCGCGAGGAACGCCTGATCGCCAGGTGGGCCATGCGTCGCGGCAGCGAGATTCCGAGATGATGACGCAACGCATCCTGGTCAGCGTCGATGACTCTCCAGAGAGCCTCAATGCGGCGCGCGTAGCCGCAGAGCTCGCCCGGGGCCTCGGGGCCCGTATACGGGTGCTCACAGTTGTGGAGGACAGCGTGGTGGCGAGCGAGATCGAGCGGGTCGCGGGTCCTGAGTCGCGCTTGCGGCGCGAACAGGGAGCCCAGCACATCGTGGAGTACGTCCGACGAGAAGTTTGCGCGCTCGGTGTCCCAGCGGGCAACGTCGAGATCCGCACGCAGGTCGGCAACCCCTTCCGTCGGATCCTCGAGGAGGCGAGAGACTGGCCGGCCGATCTGGTAGTGATGGCTGTCTCCGACGAACGGGGCGCCAGGTCGCCCTACGTTGGCAGTGTCACCCAACAGGTTCTCGAGTTCGCATCATGCCCCGTGCTGGTCGTGCCCGGACGCGAACCTGCCTGAACTGTCGTCCCGGTTCATGCCCGCCAGGAGATGAACGAGGTCAGTGCGATGGAGCCATGGAGATACTCGAATACAGAAGCTCAGCCGCAAGCCAATCGACCCAGGGGTCGAGCTCGCCGAGGCGGAACCTGGTCAGGCCGGCCGGGTATCCTCCGGGGTCCCGGGCGATGAAGACGCTGACGGGGGGTGGGACACTGATTCCAGTGCGATGAGCAAGGATCCAGCCGATCAGGATCCGTCCGATGCGGCCGTTGCCGTCCCCGTAGGGGTGGATGGTCTCGAACTGGGCATGGGCGACTGCCGCCTGGGTGACCGGGTCCACCCAGGCGGCGTTCACGAAGCTGACGAGGTCGACCATGAGGTCCTTGACCCGCTCGGGTGGGGGAGGAACGAAGGAGGCGCTGCGCGGTGAGGTGCCGCCGATCCAGGGCTGGGCCGTGCGAAAGGCGCCGACTATCTCTTTGGGCAGGCGACACGTCGGGCCCATGAGGCGCCCGTGCCACTCGTGGATATCCTCGATGGTGAGGTTGCGCCCGACCCCATCGAGGGCGTGGCGCACGGCGGTGAGGTTGTCGGCCACCCATGCGTCGGTGGCCAACGTCATGGTCATCTCGGTCCTCGAACGCCGCTCCGAGATCGGGCTGAGCCGGGCCCTGGGCGCCAGCCGGCGCCATGTCGCCGAGCAGTTCCTGGCCGAGGCGCTGCTGTTACCGGTCATCGGCGGCGTGGCCGGCACGGTCATCGATGCGGGCCGCACGCCCTCTCGCCGGCCGAGGCGTTGCGCACGGTATGAGGGCCCGAACCGACGTCCTCCCGGGGAACCTACGATCTACTATACTCACAATATGGCTTCAGCGGGTGTGGTCTTGCGCAACGCCCGCCGGAAGGCGCGGCTGTCACAGGTCGAGCTCGCCCGCCGCGCCGGCGTGACCCAAAGTGTCGTGAGCGCATACGAGTCCGGCGTTCGACAGCCATCGGTGCCGATGCTGGAGCGCCTGGTCGCCGCCACCGGTTTCGACCTGGAGCTCTCCGTGCGGCGACCCGCTTCTCCTCGCTCTGGGCCATTGGGTGAGCGGCTGCGGCAACAGCGTGATCGGGTTCGCGAGATCGCCGCCGGCCACGGGCTCACCAACGTGCGGGTCTTCGGCAGCGTGGCCCGCGGCGAGGAGCGACCAGACAGCGACATCGACCTGCTCGTGGACGTGGCGCCCCATGTAGGGCTGCTGGAATTAGGCCGCTGTCGGGCCGAGCTGGAGGCGCTTCTCCGCGCTCGGGTGGACCTCGTCCCCGCGGCCGATCTCAAAGCGGGTGTCACCGACCAGGTCATATCCGAGGCCCGCGCCCTGTGAGCCGACGTGACCGCCAACGCCTGGACGACATCCTCGCCGCGATCGATGCCATCCGACAGCACCTGGAGCGCGGCACTTTGGCCGACGGTCTGGTGTTCGATGCCGTGCGAGTCCGACTGATCGAGATCGGGGAGGCAGTGAAAGTTCTACCTACCGAGCTGCTCGGTCGTGAGCCGAACTTGCCCTGGCCACAGATCGCCGGGATGCGAGACCAACTTGCACATCGCTACTTCGACACCTCGCATGCGATCGTGAGCGCAACGGTCGCCGGGGACTTGCCTGAACTCGAAGAAGCGGTGCGCCGACTGCAGGAAGTCGATGAGAGCGGTTGATCATTGGCTGGTTGTGGCCGGTTCGTACGAGATTGAGCAGGCGGCCGCCATGGCGCCGCCATATGCAGGCTCGGCTACCAGCGCCTTCGCTCGATCAGAGGCGCGAATGCTGTGACGCGATCGATGTCACCTCCACCGACCCGGACGGTGCGCGAACCGCATCGTCCACCAGGTGGTTCCCTCCCAATGGCACACGGAAGACCGGGTGGATGGCCTGTCGGCTGTCCACCCGGATTTCGTGGATGTGGGCGTGGAGAAGCACCTTGACCAGGGCACTCGATCCGCCGGCTACCGATTCCTCGAGGCGTTGACGAATCTCGCTGAGTTCGACCGATGTGGGAGCAACAAGCTCAGCCTTGGTCAGCTCCGCATCCATTTCAAGACAACTGGCTCGTAGCGCCGCCGCCTTCGCCCCAAGATCCTTTACCCGTTCGCCACAGATCGCTTCTGGCATCGTCCCGGCCTCGAAGGCCCGCAGGTACCGATCGATGCCCGGCTCCACCTTGTGCAGCTCAGCAACAAGAGCAGCTCGTTCTCCTTCGTGGGCTGACCCTTCCAGGTCGGCCCGCTCCTGGGCTTCGGCGACGGCCTTTGAGAACAGATCGGTGTCCTTGTAGACGGAGAGGAGTGAATCAATGACTGCGTCGTCGAGGGACTGGGCCGGGAGCCGGTCGGCCGCGCATCTCTTCGTGCCATAGCGCTGTCGTTCACCGCACGTGTAGTAACGGTAGCTGGCGCTACGACCAGTGGCCCTCGTGCCGGTGAACCGGCTCCCGCACGTCGCGAATACCACCAGCCCAGTCAACAGGTAGTCCGAACTGTTGGAGGCCCGCTTCCATACGTCTTCTCCTCGTTCGGCCAGGATGGCCTGGGCCGCATCGAACAGGCCCTATTCGACCAAGGGAGGGTGATCACTGGCGCTCCAAGTGTCCCGGAAGTTGACCTGGTCGAGATAGGTGCGGTTGCGCAGCACAGTGAGTATTGACTTGAACTGCCATGGTCGCCCCGAGCGGGTGGACAGGCCTGCAGCTGTCAGCTGGTTGGCGATGGTGTGGCTGCCCAGGCGGTTGTTGGCATAGAGGTCGAAGATGACAGGGATCAAGGGCCCTTCGTCTTCGTCGACTTCGAGGCGCCCTTCACCCTTGACGGCCCGGTAGCCGAAGGGCTGGGTCCCGCCGCACCAGCCACCCTGGGCCGACTTCCGTTCCATGCCGGCGATCACTCGGTCGATGATGGTCGCCCGTTCGAATTCGGCGAACACACCGAGCATCTGGACCATCATCCGTCCGGCAGGCGAAGTGGCGTCGAACGGTTCCGTGGCCGATCGGAAGCCGACCCCGGCTGCGTCCAGTGTCTCCAGAACCTCGGCCAGGCCCCGAACTGATCGGGCCAGTCGGTCCACGCGGTAGACGAGAAGGAGATCGAACCGACCGGCCCGGGCGGCCCGCAGTGCCTTCTGTAGGCCCGGGCGTTCCAGCTTGGCCCCGGACATCTGATCGGTGAACGTGCCGACCAGACCCCAGCCCTCCTGGCTGGCCACATAGGAGGCCAGCCTTCGGACTGGGCCCCAAGGGAGTAGGGCTGGTTGACCTCATCAATCGGGATCCGGTCATAGGTGGCGATCCGCACGTCAGGCTCCTTTGGTCGTCCGGCCCATTGTGGTCTCCGGCTCAAGGCGGCGCCGGGGTGGCCTCCGACGAGGGGGACCTCAGTTCGACCGAATCAAGTTTCTCCCCGAGCTGTGACATCGGTCGGGGCCGGCGAGTCGCCAGGTTGTGGGATCGCCTGGACTAGGACGGGCACCAGCAGCTCGGCCAGTGCCTCCTCACGGGCCTATCCCGTGCCAGCACGGTCCAAAGCGTCCGGGGCTCGTCCTCCACCATCGGTGCCACAACGAAAGCATTCCGGATCAAATACGGATCGACTCCTTGGTGCCGATCCTCCAATGAGGATTAGCGCCCGTCAGGATGGATCGTCATCAACTGAGCCGGTCGCGGCCTTAAGCGGATCGTGATCTGCCTCGGGCGCGAAGCCAACTTCGATTCGGACCTCGGGCCGGCGAATCTCCATGTGTGCCAAACGCTCAAAGACCAGTCTATCGGCCGTTGTGAGCGGCGGTTGAGTCATCGACCGTGGCCAGAGCCGGTAGCGCCGAACAACATTTGTTTCCGCCGCAAGCAGGAAGAGCTGTGCGCCCAGGTAGATCCACGTGAGCAAGGCGATGACGATGCCGAAAAAGCCATAGGTGTTGGTGGCGTGCTGCAGTTCGCGACCTACGTACCAACTCCCGATGAGCTGCAAGATCTGCCAGAACACGGCCGCCAGCGCGGCGCCAAAGAAGATGTCACGCCAGCTAAGGGCGTCGGCCGTCATCACGTTGAAGGCGAGAAGAATGAGGCAGAAGTTTATGGCCAGGGATCCGACCAGCAACAGCACTGTCGTTGTCCACCCATGGGACACAAGGGTCGCAAACCCTGTAAGGACCGTTAAACCAACCGTGGAGAGAGCAAGCAGAATGAGTACTGCTAGCGCTCGCAGGTAACGGAGGTAGATCGAAGGCCAGCGGACGTACGGAATGTTCCATATCAGGTTCATTGCGCTCTGGGTCGCCAGCCCGAGCCCGATCGAGCCATAGAGGAGAAGGAGGGTTCCAATCACCACTGCAGAGCTGCTACCCATGAGCCCGTGAGTGTGCGACTTCAGCTGAGGGCCGATAATCGGGAAGTTTCCAAGGGCACTGTTGATGAGATCGTCTTGCAGCTTCTCGTTGTCATGCAGGGCGTAGCCGAGAATGGTCGTGAACAGGAGCAGTAGAGGAAAGAGTGCGAATAGGCCGTAGTAGGCAATCAGCGCAGCTTGGCTGCCCGCCTGATCGTTGCCGAACTTCTGCAACACGGCAAAGGGGAACCCGAGCACACCATGGTTCTGCTGAAACCTGTCGGCTTTCCGTACAACAATTTCGATCCGGCGCGGCCGAACGACTGTGTTCGCGTCCGGTTTGTGATCGCGTGATTCGTCCGACAGACGGACGTGCTGGTGGCTTCTGCTCCCCGGTGGGTACATTGAGTCGGCCATGACACCAATCATGACCCTGAGGGTACCGATTCTCAGCCCATGGGTGCGGAAAATGTCGCCGGGGCCCTGATCAGGACTTTAGGAAATCGATCTGATACAGAGAATTAGCTACCGTTCTCCACAGTTAGGGAGCGCGGCCGGCTCTGCATCCTGCGGGTCGAGAATGCCCGGTTGGGGTTGAGTTTGACGGTTGCCGTCGTAACCGTGCTGGGAAGTCCCAACTAGACTTTCCACACAGGTCCGCACCCGTCGATTCACATCGTCATGGGCGATGCCTCGCCTAACAGCCGCCATGCCACCTTGATCTCGTCCACGCCGCTTCGTCGCCATGATCCTTCTTCGATCGGATCCGCAAATACCGACTCGTAGCATGAGATGCTCCGATGGGATTCGGCGCCCTGAGGTTCGCTTGGGTGCGTGATCGGACAACGCGCTTGGCACTCTCAGGATCACACAAGTTCCAGCGTCACCTCCTCAGTTCCCGAGTGTACAATTGCGACAATGGACTTGGTAACCGTGTCGACATTGTCGGCAAAGACCGAGATTTGAACCATGTGGCGAGCATCGAGCGGCAGATCGGTGGCGAAACCAGGGTCGAAGTCGGGATCCTCGAAAGTCACCAGTCGCCAGCTCGACCCATCCTGCAAACAGAGCACGTTGAGGTATTCGCGCTGATCGCGGCGCAGGTCCATCGGGTCGAAGGCGCGAGAGCGCGGGACCCCGGCCCATCGCAACTGCAACGGGTCCACGTCCGGCCGCAGTTCACCATTCGTGGCTACGCTGATCAAGCGCCCGAGGCATCCTCGAGCCGGACCGTGTCCAACGTTTTCGACACCAACACGTGCCCAAAGGGCATTGCCTTCCGCAGCCTCCCTTCACGACACCAAGGCTCTGTGGCGTCGAAGGTGAGGCGGATACGCGGACCCCGTAAGCTTTCGAAGTACCCCAAGGCAACCAAGGCCGTAGTCAGGACGATCAGCACCGTGGCGATGGCGCCGGCCCACGTCGCTATCGGACCCCACACGACTCCTGATGTGATTGCCGAGTCCAACTCCACACCTCCACCGCGCGGATTCGAGAAGTCTAAGACTTGTGGATGAATCGGGCCAGCAGTGTGAAGCCGACTATGCAAGATTTATACAGCTGCCGACAGCCTCATTCATTGGTTACGGCAGGGACGTCAACGTGAAGGGAGGGCCCCGCAGTGTCCGGCATTTACATCGTTACTGACAGTTCATGTGATCTCACCGAGGATGACCTTGATCAGCTCGAGGTCGAGGTCGTTCCACTGAACGTCCGCTTCGGGGTCGAAGAGTTCACCGACGGGCTCGACCTAACCGTGGCCGAATTCTACAGCCGAATGGCTCAGTCCCGCGAACTTCCCCAGACGTCCTGCCCATCGCCCGGGGCCTTTGAACACGTGTTCAAGAGAGCCAGCGTCTCAGGAGCCGATGCGGTCGTCTGTCTTTGCCTTTCCAGCGACCTGTCGAACACACTTCAATCAGCTCGGATAGCTTCGAACGCCGTCGCAGACCAAATCCCTGTCCACGTCGTGGACAGTAGGTCCGTATCGAGTGGGCTCGGAACCCTTGTTCTGGAAGCCGCCCGGGTCGCTCGTAGTTCTGTCGGTGTGGAGGCCGTATTGAGCCGGGTCAGGTCACTCATTCCCAGGACTCGTGTTTTCGCTGCCTTGAACACTCTGGAGAACCTGAGGAAAGGAGGCCGGATCGGTGGGGCGAAAGCCATGATTGGGTCCATGTTGTCCATCAAGCCTGTGATTGACATCAGTAGTGGTGTTGTCCAAGAGGCGGGCAAACCTCGGACCCGGAAGAAGGCGATGCGCATGCTCTACGAACACATGATCGGGGCGGGACCGATCAAGCATCTCGCAGTGATGCACGGTGGTGCGCCCGACATCGACGAGTTCCTCGACCTCATCGCACCACGATTTCCCCGGGGGTCGTTTCGGCTGGGGCAACTGGGCGCGATCGTCGGCGCTCATGGCGGCGCCGAGGTCATCGGGGTTAGTTGGATTGCCTCGGGCGCCAACGATGTCATCCGCATAGCTTGAGTAGGCATTTCTTGGAGCGACCGATCGAG
>JBKQRT010000315.1:0-26172 GCA_052143895.1 Acidimicrobiales bacterium
ACGAATCGCTGAAGCGCCCATCCGATACCTCCCGTGGTCAAGATAGTGCACGGGTGTCCCCAAGGGGAAGGGCCGAGTACCCTCCACGAGACAGCCGCGTGACCACCAAAGACACGTCGCGACGCGACATCGGACATCTCACTTGCGCCGGATCGATGTCGAGGTACCGGAGCCGGAACTCGCGGTCGTCTCTCGAGACCTCACGCACCACTACGGGTGACATCAGTCATGCGTACCGTCCCCTTTTTTGATCTCGTCCGGTGGCACGTCGAATTCGTCCCGAGGCGATTGGGCAAAGGCGACAAGGGCGGACTCGATGTTCGGGAAGAAATGCAACGGATCTATCGTCCGAGTGAGTTCGTATCGTTCGATCTTTGCGCGAACCGGATCCTTCATCTCGGCAAAGATTAGGGAGATCCCTCGCCCGTTGAGGGATTCGTCGAGGTCCTCGAGCATGTCCGCTGCTGTTGTGTCTACGTCGGTGATGGGCTCTGCTGCCACCACGATCCAGCGAGGTGGTGGTTCGGCCGCAGCGAGCTCCCGAACCTGCTGCCGGAAGGTCCGAGCGTTGGCAAAGAACAGGGGGGCATCGAACCGGAACACGATGAGACCTTCGATCCGTTCGGCATCCGGATAGGAGCGCACATCGTGATACCCGGGAACTCCTTCGACCCGCCCCAGGCACGTGCTGTAGGGCCACCATGATCGGCGGAACACGTTGAGGATGGAAAGCCCAACTGCGATGGCGATTCCCGGTAATACACCAAGGACGGCGACCCCGAGGAAAGCGGCGATCGACAGTGCGAACTCAGTTCGGCGCACCTCCCAAAGCCGCTTCATCCCCGCCAGGTCAGCAAGGGACAGGGCCGCCGCCATCACCACCGCGGCCAGAGTGGGCTGGGGGAGATTGCGGAACAGTCCGGGAACGACGACAAGCATGAGCACGATGACCGCGGCACCGACAAGGCCAGTGATCTGCGTCTTTGCGCCCGACTGGTCAGCCACTGCCGTCCGTGAGCCACTGGTGCTGACCGGGAACCCCTGGAATAGTCCGGCAGCCACGTTCGACGTCCCGATGCCGATCATCTCCTGGTTGGCCTGCACCTCATCGCCGCTGCGGGCGGCGAATGCCGAGGCTGTCGAGATGGTGTCCGTCAGGGCCACTAGCGAAATCCCGAGCGCTCCGGCGACGAGCAGTCCGAGGTCGGACGCCGAGACGCTCGGAATCGTGAACGGGGGTAGCCCCTGAGGAAGCGTGCCCACGAGGGAGACCCCGTGCCCGGCCAGATCGAACACCACCGCGGCACCGATGGAAATGACTACGGCGACGAGCACCGCCGGGACCTTCGGTAGCCAGTGCTGGAGTAGCAGGATTACGGCGAGTCCAAACAACCCGATTAGTACCGCAGCGGTCACAATCTCTCCCGATCGGACCCCGTCCACGAATCCGGTGACGTCCCCAATCAGCGTGTCGGAGTGAACTGAGAACCCGAACAGCTTTGGCAGCTGGCCCACCAGGATCGTGAGCGCGAGACCAGTCATGTAGCCGATTTGAGTCGGTTTGGAGAGCAGATCGGCAACGAAGCCCAGCTTCGCCACCCCGGCCAGGATCATCATGACGCCCACCAGAATGGCGAGCATCGATGCCAGTTCGACGGCACGGGCAGGGCTTCCGTTCGCACCAGCGAGGGGGAGGATCGTGGCAGCGATCATCGGGCCCAGTGACGAGTCGGGTCCGAGCACAAGAATTCGGGATGGTCCTAGTGCGGCATACCCGACGAGGCAGAGGACCGAGGTGTACAGGCCAGTGATGGCTGGCAGTCCGGCCAGCTCGGCATAGGCCATCCCCTGGGGCACCAGAATGGCGGTCAAGACCAAGCCAGCCATCAGGTCCTTGGGTAGCCATCTTGGCTGGTAGCCGGCGATCATCCGGACGCCCGGTATCCGCCTCACCACCGGAGGGCGCCCGATCTGGGGTTCCGCATCCACTCCGCGCGACCGTAGGTCCGAATCGCAAGTGGCCGCCACCGATATTTGTGCATTGCCGGCCCTTGAATATCCACGGCTGATTGCTGGCCGGGTGGATGCCCAGCACTAGTCATGCCAACAGCCGATTCTTGAGCGGGCTTCACGGATCCCTCAGTACCTGCCACATTGCCGAGCCATCACCCGGCGGCCCCCGAGGTTCAGGCAGGGAACCCGATCGGGGAGGTGGCCGGGGACCCGCATCTCCTCGGCGCCATCGGCTCCAAGGCGATAGCCTCGGCTCGGCGCAAACAGCGCTCGGACCACGACAGGAATCAGCCCTGAGCGAGGAGCAACGGGATCATGAGCGACTTTCCTCCGATCGCCGAGTACGCCTTCCTCTCTGACTGCGAAAACAATTGTCTGATCGCACCGGACGGATCGGTCGAGTGGCTCTGCCTGCCCCGACCGGACTCACCGAGTGTCTTCGGGGCCTTGCTCGATCGAGGGGCCGGGTCGTTCCGGTTCGGACCCTCCAACACAACGGTCCCCCATCACCGTCGGTACGTCCCTGGCACCATGGTGGTCGAGACCACCTGGCACACCCCTTCCGGATGGCTCGTAGTGAACGATCTCTTGGTCATACGCAAGGTAGACGACAGGACGCGCCGTCCTGGGTACCGGCGGGCACCGACCGACTCGGCGGCGGCCGGTGCTCTACTCCGCACGGCCAAGTGCATCTCCGGCAAGGTCGAAATCGACACGACCTGTGTCCCCCTGTTCGAATATGGCGCCTCCACCGGTGAGTGGTCTTACGACGGCGACGGGTATGGCTCAGCAACGGTGCACGACTCGAGTGGTGAACTGTCCCTGGCGGTCGTCAGCAGTCTCCGGCTCGGCACCGTAGGAGCGCGGTGCTACGCCCGTACCAGTCTCTCCGAGGGCGAGGAGAGTTTCGTCGCCCTGTCGTGGGGCGGAGCTCCCCCGACGAATCAGAACGAAGCCAACCAAGACCTCGACTCGACAGTGTCCTATTGGCGTGACTGGCTCGCCACCGGCACATTTCCCGATCACCCCTGGCGGCCGTATATCGAGCGCAGCGCGCTGACGCTGAAGGGTCTGAGTTACGCACCCACGGGGGCGATCATGGCTGCGTCCACGACGTCGCTTCCCGAGACCCCGGGAGGTGCCCGCAACTGGGACTACCGCTTCACATGGATCAGAGACACCGGGTTCATGTTGCGATCGCTCTATCGTTTGGGGTTCGATTGGGAGGCGCTCGAGTACTTCGCTTTCGTACTCGAATGCATCAGCCAGGGGAAGCTCGACCAGCCGTTTGAACTCCAGATCATGTATGGGATAGGCGGAGAGCGGGATCTGACCGAGTCGACGCTCGACCACCTAAGCGGCTACGACGGGGCACGCCCGGTCCGGGTGGGCAACGGGGCATGGGACCAGCATCAGAACGACGTGTGGGGCATGCTCCTCGACGGCGTGGACCAGCACTTCAAGCGAGGAGCAGCACAGATCGCCCCACCGGTGTGGGAGGGACTGGCCGGGCTGGTGGAGGAGGCCGTTTCCCACAGCGGGGATGCCGACCAGGGCATCTGGGAGATTCGGGGCGAGCCCCAGCACTTCACGGCATCGGATGTGCTGTGCTGGGTGGCCGCGGACCGGGGAGCTGACTTGGCCCAGAGGCGTGGGGACTCCGAACGTGCCGTCCGCTGGCGGGGGGCGGCCGACGAGCTGAAGACCGAGATCCTGGCCAAGGGGGTTGATTCCGACGGCAGATTCCGACAGGCCTACGAGAACGAGGATCTCGACGCATCCCTGCTCCTCATCCCAATCATGGGATTTCTTCCTCCAGATGACGAGCGGGTAAAGGCCACGGTCCTTGCCATCGCGGACGAGCTGACCGAGGACGGGCTGGTGCTCCGCTACAAAGTGGACAACACGGACACCGGGTTCGAAGGGAAGGAGGGAACCTTCACCATCTGCTCGTGGTGGCTAGTCTCGGCGTTGGCCATGATTGGCGAGACCGATCGGGCACGGGCGCTGTGCAAGAAGTTGCTCTCATTCGCCGGCCCACTTCATCTCTACGCCGAGGAGATCGATGCCAACACCGGGGACCATCTTGGAAACTTTCCCCAGGCATTCACCCACCTAGCCCTCATCGATGCGGTGTCGCAACTCATTGAGGCGGAGACGACCTGAGGTAGGCCGACCACAAATGCCACCCGTCACTGCCCGAGCTCGTACCCGCGAATTTCTGCCCGGACCCAGCCTCGATCAACAAGGCACACGGCAATCTAGGTGCTCGAGGCCCGGCTGCGACTCTGATGCTGGACCGATCTTAAGCCAATCAGCCGTCGGGTGTCAGCGCCGCCATCACTGCACCCGACTCATTTCCGAAACACAAGCTGTCCGGTTCCGCTACCGACTGGCTACCGTGCAGCATGCCTGACACCGCCGACGTTCAAGCGTCGCCATCGGGCCTTCGACGGATTCTGCTTCCACTCGCGCTCGCACAGTTCATCTGCAGCTTCGCCGGCTCGAACATGAACGTGATGATCAACGACATCAGCAAGGATTTGGACACGACCGTGCACGGTGTACAGACGGCCATCACGGTGTTCTTGTTGGTGATGGCGGCCCTGATGATCCCAGGCGGGAAGCTAACCGACCGTTGGGGCCGGAAGAGATGCTTTACAGTCGGTCTAATTGTCTATGGGATCGGTGCGCTGATTAGCGCGGTATCGCCGGGTCTCGGAGTACTGATACTCGGAAACTCGATCTTCGAGGGCGCCGGGACCGCACTCTTAATTCCTCCCGTGTACATCCTCACGACCATGCTGTTCAGCAATATGACATCGCGCGCCCGAGCCTTCGGTGTGATCACCGGGATGGGGGGCGTCGGCGCAGCAGCAGGGCCACTGATCGGGGGTCTCATCACCACGGCCATCAGTTGGCGGGCGGCTTTTGTCTTCCAGGCCATCGTCGTCGCGGTGATCATCCTCATGAGCCGCTCGCTCGTTGATCCCGTCCCGGCTGATCCGACCCGTTCCTTCGACATACTCGGTGCAATCCTGTCAGCTGCGGGGCTGGTTCTCATTGTGATGGGCGTGCTCTCAGCCGACAACAACCTCGCCCTCACCGCAGTTCTCCTGGTCGCTGGCGCGATCGTGCTCGTCCTGTTCTTCTTCCATATTCGAGCCCTGGAGCACAGGGGTGGGGAGCCGTTGCTTTCGACTGTTCTCTTCCGCAACCGCACATCGAACCTGGGACTGGTCACCCAGAACGTGCAATGGCTGCTGCTTATGGGAACGGCGTTTGTTGTCTCGGCCTACCTGCAGGTCATCCGCGGCTACAACGCTATCCAGACCGGTGTGATCTTCACGGCGGCGACTGGTGGCATTCTGGTCTCGTCACTCGCGGCCGAACGTCTCGCCAAGAAGTACGCTCAGCGGGCGCTTATTCTTGGCGGTTTCATCACCACGATCGCCGGGATCGCCGTGCTTCTCGCCCTCGTGAAAGGGTCTCCCGGCGCCTGGGCCTTCGCGCCCGGACTGCTGCTCATCGGCCTCGGGGTCGGAGTCATGCTCACGCCTTCAGTCAATGTCGTCCAGTCCTCATTTGTCGACGAGCAACAAGGCGAGATCTCCGGCTTGTCGCGCTGTATCTCCAATCTCGGCTCATCCCTCGGTACCGCGGTCGCCGGGACGATCCTCATTTCCACCCTCACAAGGCACTCCTACGGTGCCGCCATGATCACACTCGCAGTTATTGGATTTATCGGACTAGTCGCCGCCATGCTCATTCCGAAGCGACTCGTGCCGCACATCACGGCCTGACTGAGAATTGACAATTTCCCCGGCGCTATCAGGTTGGTTGACCTGGCGAAGGCTGCTGCCTCGTTCCGGAGAGACAGCACGGCGCCGCTTTCCCCGGTGCCGCCCACCGTGTGAGCAGCATGGTCGGCCATGTCAACTGCCCAGGGCGACCAGCGCGTGCTGCCCGGGTGGCCTGTTCGACAACGGATTTACCTGGTGACACTCCATCCGACTGTCCGCCAACTTGGCGATGAGAGCCGACGACGCTTCGAGCGGCCCGCGAAGATGTGCAGAATGAGGGAGCACTGTGACCTACTGCCTGGCCCTGCGCCTCCACGAGGGACTGGTCTTTCTGGCCGAGACCGGGACCAACGCCGGCGTGGACAACATCGGCACCTATCGCAAGCTGCACGTGATCCAACCGGGCCCCGACAGGGTCTTCGTGGTCGAGTCCACCGGCAACCTGGCCACCACCCAAGAGGTGCTCGACCGGGTCATGCGGGACCTCGGCACCGGTGATGCTGGTGAGAGCCTGGCCACGGTCAACCCGTAGTGTCCGAAAACTCGATTCGATGGCCAGCCTGGCTCTTTGCTATCCGGCTCGCACCGAACCCCGAGCTGTCTCAGGCGCTTCGAAGGTATTCGCGAAGTGCCCGGCGGATGACCTCGGAGACAGTGACACCCTCAGCTGCCGCCCGCCTTGAGGCCTCGGACCGCAAAGCTGGTTCAAGTCGGACGGATTCCACAGATTTTGCGTCCTCACCCAACGGTGGACGACCTGGGCCGCGGCGATGCCCCTGAAGTTGACCGGGTTCGAACCCTCGCTCGGTCTCGGCTGCCAACTCCTCGATCATCTCGTCGTTGATCGGTTTCCCGCTCTTCGTGTGGCCATATGTGCGTTGCTTCATGAATCCTCCTCACCGAACAGCTCCGATTGCGTGCTGCGCCGCAGCCTCATGGCGTGAATCACCAGAACATCGCCCTCGATGGTCATGACCACTAACTCCAGGAGGTTTCCGGCCCGGTCGGCTCCGGCCACGAGATATCGCGGCGGGTCATGGGCCTAGCTCGGCCCAGACGACGGCGTGCTCGTACGCATGAGCGATGTCGTTGTCGGGAACTTGGTGCCGACGTGCCGAGCGGTGGATCTCCACACGGAATATCTGCAATACGAGAACCCTCCTGGATGAACAACATTGCGGTTCGTCAGCTGTAGGCAGCAGGTCAGCCAGGATCCCGAGATCAGTGGAACTTTCTGGCGGGGGACGGAGTGCCTTGCTGGAGCTGGGCATTACCGAGCTCCTATTCCGTGCGCGATCCGTGCGAGATAGACGAGAGCTCCCGCGTGTGAAAATTGGGATGACGGACACAAGGTCCGGAATGTAGAGCCGTAGGGTCCGGTCAGCTCTTACCGACGAACTATGCGCTCTAGTTGTCGATCACGCTCATTGTGGACCTCGGTCTCGTCACCTAACGACCACGTAGTCACTGCGCTGGCCCGCTCCCGAGCTTGACCGTGACGCTGTGCTGCTGGCCCGAGAGATCGAAGTACCCGACCTGCAGAGATGCGCCGGGTACTTCACCGAGAAGCAGGTCGGTGAGGGACTCGGGTGAGGTAACGGATTGGCCGTTGATCGAGGTGATCGCGTCGCCACGAGTCAGGCCAACTTGTGCCGCTGCACTGCCGGGGACGACCTCTGCGATCTCGGCACCTGAGGAACCGAAGGACGGACTTTGGACGGTGACGCCCAAGAAGGCCGTCGGACCGATATGGACGGTGGTGGATGGTTGCCCTGATTCGATCTGCCGGGCTACGACGACAGCCTGGTTGATCGGGATGGCATAACTCTGATTCGCCGAGGGCTGGAACTGATAGGAGGTGGAGCCAGCCGTCACCATGCCGATCACTAGCCCTGCGCTGTCGACCATGGCGCCACCCGAGTCCCCGGGGATGACGTCGGCACTGGTCTCGATGAGCCCGGTCAGCTGCTCCGAGGTGCCGCTCACCTGGTCTTGGGCAGTGATGGATTGGCCGGTAGCGGTGACGGATCCGCCGGCGTAGCTCGGGCTTCCCCCACTGCCTTCGGCATTCCCGACGACGACGACACCGTCGCCTGTCTTCACCAGAGCCGAGTTTCCCAGCTTTACGGCATGCAGCCCGGATGCGGCGCTGAGCTTGAGAACTGCGACGTCCTGCGAGCGGTCGTATCCGATGACCCTTGCGCCATAGGTCCTCTGATTGGCTACGTCAACAACGCTGATCGTGGTGGCACCCTCGACCACGTGATTGTTGGTGACGACTTCGCCGTTGGACTTGAGCACCATGCCGGTCGCGGCGCCTTCCACCGCTTGGTAGCTGTCGACGACGTTGATGTCGACCAGTGCGGGATCGGTGGCGGCGGCGAGAGCCGCCGCATTCGACGGTTCGCCCAGAGCAGAGGAGGCCTGCCCGCTACTCGTAACGGTCGAGGTTGGCGATGCCATTTTCGGCGGCGTCGATGTCGACGATGAAGTCGACGAGACCGCGTGCCCGATCAGAGCACCGAGCGCTGCGCCGACGAGCACTGCCGTGGCCGCAATCTCGACTCGGACATGACGCCGGTGTGAGCGCTTTTCACCGGCCCGTTGGTCGCCCTGTTCATTCATGGGACATCCTCTGCCGTCCTGCTGGGTCCCCAAGCGGGGCCAGTCCTAAGCTTCAATTGTCCTCCGGCACAAGACGTCAGACTAGTGTCCTAAGTCATTGCTTCACGTTGCATGCAAGGCCGGCAACCGAGCAGCGGGAATGTTCCGCAGCCTGTGGTACCGAAAACCAATCCACGTCTGCGGCCCATCTGATTGGAATCCTTTGATTGCGGCAAGAAACGCATATCGAGGGTGTCGTGCCAACACCTCTCGAGTGCTACTGCCGTTGTCGCACCTCCACCAGGGCACGGGACTTGTCCTGACCACCCTCGCCTTCCTCGGCCCCCGTTCCCGTGTTGAGGGCGCCCTCGAGTCCGATTCGAGGAAGTATCCGGTTCAACGACCGCGGGAACCACCAGTTGCTTGCACCCGTGAGACACATCACTGCTGGCACGATGGCCATGCGGATCACGACGGCATCCATGAGGATCCCAGCGGAAAGACCCAACCCGAACTCCTTGATGACCCGCTCGCCGCCGAGGATGAAGGAGCCGAAGACGAGGATCATGATGAGCGCTGCGGCAGTGATGGTCTTGCCGGTGGCCGCCAAGCCATTTCGGATGGCCAAGCGGTTGTCACCACTCTTCAACCACTCTTCCTGGATGCGAGTGACCAGGAAGACCTGGTAGTCCATGGACAGCCCGAACAGGATGGCGAAGAGCATGACGGGCAGGAAGGCTTCGACCGGACCGGCTCGACTCACACCAATGACCGACCCGAGCCAGCCCCACTGGAAGACGGCCACGAGCACGCCGAATGCCGCTCCGATCGAGAGCATGTTCATGGCCGCGGAGATGAGCGGGATCACCAGACTGCGGAACACCACCGCCAGCAGCAAGAACGATAGGAGAACGACAAGTCCGATGAACAGGGGGAGCTTGGCCGAGAGCACGTCAGCGAAGTCCACGAAGATGGCTGTCGTACCACCTACATAGACGGTGAGCCCGGAACCGGCCACGGTTTTCGGAACCGTCTCGTCACGGAGGTGGGTGATCAACGTGGTCGTGGAGGCATCCTGCGGAGAGCCTCTCGGGTAGGCGTTGAAGGTCACCACTCTTGATCCCGTGGCCGCGGGAATCTCGATTGGTTTGGACACGCTGGCCACGTCGGGTTGGGCCTTGACGGCCGACACCAACTCACCAAGGGCGTCCTGCTGGGCCGGCCCGTGGACCACGGTCACCAGCTGCAGGGGCCCGTTGAACCCGGGCCCAAAGCCTTCGGCCAGAAGGTCGTAGGCCTGGCGGGTGGTTGTGCCGACCGGATCATTGCCTTGGTCGGAGGATCCGAGGCGCAGCGAGAAGAACGGCAGGGCGACCAACACGACGAGTGTGAAGGCGACCACAGCCGGCGGCACCGGGGAACGGCAGACGAGGTTGGCCCATCGGGCCCAGAACCCCGTGGTCCCCGCTCCCACGATGCGCGGCCCGTTCGTCACCAGGCTGCGCCTCTGCTGGCGCGACATGACCCGGGGACCGATGAAGCCGAGCAGGGCTGGAAGCAGGGTCAGGGCCGAGATCATGGTGAGTGCCACGCCCAGGGCGGCCGAGACGGCCAGCCCGTAGAGGAAGGTCACTCCGAGCGCGAACATACCGAGCAGTGCGATGCACACGATGATGCCCGCGAACATCACCGCCCGGCCCGAGGTGTTGACCGCCTCGACAATGGATGCTTCGGTTTCCTTACCGGCAAGCAATCCCTGCCGATGTCGGGTCACAATGAAGAGCGCGTAGTCCACTCCCACACCCAGGCCGATCAGCAATACAAGCGTGGTCGAGAACTCCGGCATCTTCATCACATGGCTGAGCATCCCGATCAGACCGATGGCCGTACCGAGCGACACCAGTGCCGAGATGATGGGTAGGGCCATGGCGTAGATCGAACCGAAGACGAGGAGGAGCACGATGGCGGCGAGGAGAATCCCCGGGCCGGTCCCGCCGAGCGACGGCTTGTTGGCCTGCTCGGCCAACTGTCCGGACACCGCCACCTGGAGTCCGGGAGCGTCAGCCGACTGCGCGGTGTCGACGAAGTGCTGAGCCTCGGTGGTCGAGAGATTCTGGGCCAGCCGGTCAAAGGTCACGGTGGCGAATGCGATGGTGCCATTGCTGCTGATGTGGGACGCACCTTCGCTGCTGTAGGGCGAGACGATGTTCGACACGTGGGGCACCGTGGCGACCTTGGTCAACATGGCTTCCATGCGCGCCTCGACCGTCGGGTCGGTGACGTGGTGACCGCCTGAGGCGGCGAAGACGACCTGCTCGGTGTCACCAGCGATTTTGGGCGACACCGCTTGCAGCAACTGGATCGCCTCGGTGGACCCGGTCTTCGGCAACGTGAAGCTGTTGGTGTAGTCCGAACCGACCGACCGGGATGTCACCGAAACGACAACCAGGACGGCTAACCACACCGCGACGACTAGGCGCCGACGGCGGACACACCAGGTGGCGAGAGCTCGCATCAGGGTCTCCTTGGATCGGAGGGGGCCTCGATTGCGGGCCGCCGCTCGGTTCGTTAAAATACGATGCGGTACCGTTTCGATATTGTCAAGTCGAGCTGCGGCGGAGGCACCCATGGAACCCGCAACGACAACGAACAAGGACAAGCAGGTCGAGTCTCACCGTGGTCGCCCGCTCGATACGTCTCGTGACGTCGCCCTCCGAGAAGCCGCCCTCGAGCTATTGGCTGAGATCGGATATGACCGCCTGACCATCGATGCGGTGGCGACGCGGGCCCGTGCGAGCAAAGTGACGATCTACCGCCGGTGGTCGGGAAAGGCCGAACTCGTAGTGGACGCACTGAGTTCACTTACGCCGTCCTTGGCACCTCCGGATACGGGTTCGCTGCGAGGTGATCTCGAGGCGCTCGCTCACGGCTCCGGTAGCGCTAGCAACCGATTCGACGCCAAGTTGATGATCGGCCTCATCACTGCCCAGGCAAGCGACCCCGAACTTCGCCAAGTCTTTCGTGAACGATTCAGCGATCAAGGCAAAGCTGGCCTTCGGCAAGTGTTCGAGCGAGCCGTGGCCCGCGGCGAGATCCCAAAGGACCGCAATCTCGAATTACTGATGTCGCTGTTTCCTGCTCTGTTGACGCACCACTTGTTGAACTTCGGCGAGCTTCCCGAAGCAAGCTTTTTCGATCAGATGATCAATGAGGTCTTGTTGCCCCTTGCCGCCGCTCCGACGAGTACCCCTACGCGCAATTCGGCTCGTAGGCGCCGGAGCTCGTAGCCCCGAGGTCCGAGCGATCGCCATGCCGTGCGCTCAACACGAGCGCACGGCTTGCTGATCGCGGTGGACTCGACGACCTTGTAGGACAGTGCCGAAAACGTCATCCAGATCCATCGACCTGGAATTTCGTTGGCGTAGCTCTGGCGATGGGAATGGAGCGTGGCGCTCTCGTTCCTCTGCTGCGCCTTCGTCCGTCTGCTCCAGTTGGCACGGCTGTCCCGGCACGACCCAGGGGACCTGGCCATCGAGGTCATTGGGCTCCGCCATGAGGTCTCAGTGCTTCGACGCCAGATCGCCCGGCCAGCTCTGCTGCCGTCAGACCGAGCCGTGCTCGCCGGTCTGAGTCGGCTTCTGACGGTGTCTCGTCGGAGACGGTTCTTCGTCCAAACCGAGACGCTGCCTGGGGCTATCGGCGGATCCACGGGGAGTTGGCCACCATGGGCGTCAGGCTTGCGCCATCGGACGTGTGGGAGAATCTTCGCCGGCAGGGCATCGAGCCCACGCCTCGGCGATCTGGTCCGACCTGGTCAGAGTTCCTGCGGACCCAGGCGGCAACGATGCTTGCTTGCGACTTCTTCACCCTCGACCCAGTCCTGCTCCGACACCTCCACATGCTGTTCTTCGTCGAGATCGACACCAGGTGGATCCATCTCTCCGGCGTCACCGCCAATCCAGCGGGGGAGTGGGTCACCCAGCAGGGACCCAACCTGAGCCGGAACTCACCGAACGCTCCCGAGCAGCCAGGTTCCTCATCCGGGACAGAGACACAAAGTTCACCGCCGGCTTCGACGAGGTACTCCGAGCTGACGGTATCAAGATCATCAAGACGCCCGTTCGATCCCCTCGAGCGATCGCGATCGCCGAGCGGTTCGTGGGAGCTGCCCGCCGAGAGTGCCTCGACAGACTCCGCACCTTCGGCCGCCGTGATCTCGAGCAGGTTCTGAGCAATTACGTTGCGCACTACAACGAGCACCGGCCGGGATCTTCGGTCGCCCTGGAGGCGTCGGTAGGTCCACTTGTGCCACACCAGGTCTCGATGCCAGCGCAGCAGGGTGCCGGGCTGATGGTTCCGCCGGATCAACCTCCGGCACGGGGGGTCACGGAGCGAAGTTCGTTGAACGAGTCTCGTACAACAAGAAGGACAGGGTGCAAGTGAAGTCGGTTCAGCACCATGGGCAAGCATGGGAATCTTCGCAATCGGGACCCGGATGGAATGCTCGTCACCTACGGCTCGCTCACACCAACGGGCCCAAACGTGTTCATGACGTGAGGACGCGGTACAGAGCCACCGTACGGGCGGCGACGGCAGCCCAGCTGAATTCCTGCATCACGCGCTGTCTGCCGACCTGTCCCATCTTCCGGGCCAACTCTGGATCGCCGACCAACCGGTTGATCGCCGTTGCGAGATCGCTGGCGAACCTGGCGGGATCGGCCGGCTCGGGGTCGGACGGGCTCGCCGGCTCGAAGGCCACCAGCAGACCAGTGCGGTCGTGCTCGACGATCTCAGCTATCCCTCCTACGGCAGATGCCACCACGGCTGCCTCGCACGCCATGGCCTCGATATTGACCAGGCCGAACGGCTCGTAGATCGACGGGCAGCAGGCAACGGTTGCGTGGGAGAGGAGTTGGACGAGCGAACGGAGGTCAACGAACCCGTCGATGTAGACGACGCGGTCGCGCTGGGCGGCGAGTGCGCCGATCCGGCCGGCGGTGTCGCGGGCCAGCTCGGGTGTGTCCGCCGGCCCGATCCGGAGCACGAGTTGGGCGGTCGGATCGATGTCCCGGGCCGCATCCAGAAGATGGACGATGCCCTTCTGGTGGGTGATGCGTCCGACGCACAGGACGATCGGGAGCGCGGGATCGATCCCGTAGCGGTCCAGGACGTCGGTGGCCGGGTCCGGCCGGAACGAGTCGGTGTCGACTGCGTTGGGGATCACGGTGATCCTGTCCGGGTCGACTCCCGGATAGCACTCACCAATGTCGAGGGCCACCGCTCTGGAAACTGCGATGACGGCGTCGGCCGTCTCGATCCCGGTCCTCTCGCAGAAGCTGGACAGGCGGTAGCCGGTACCGAGCTGCTCCTCCTTCCACGGGCGCTTGGGTTCGAGGCTGTGCGCGGTCATGACGTGAGGGATGTCGTAGAGCAAGCTGGCGAGATAGCCGGCGAGGTTCGTGTACCAGGTGTGGCTGTGCACGACGTCGACTCCGTCGAGGGCCGCGGCCATACGGAGATCGACCGACATGGCCCGGAGCGGGCCGACCTGTGGCCGCCCGGCGTCCAGTCGTTCCCATGGCTGGTAGGCGAAGAGCCCGATCGGCGGGGTGGGGCTGCGCTCGCCACCGAAGCAGTGCACCTCCACGTCGATCAGGGTGGCGAGCGCGGCGGCCAGATGCTGGACGTGGACCCCGGCCCCCCCGTAGATCTCCGGCGGGTACTCGCGGGAAAGCAGGCCGACCCTCATGGCAGTCACAGGACTCTCCAGTAGTTCCGACTGCACGGGCCCTGGGCCGATGTGACGGGACCGTGACAACGAACCCGCCCTTGGCGAACGGTGCCGACGCCATGGCCGGTGTCGGTTCGGTGGACAACCCTGCAGCCGAGGCCAGTCACGGTGATCCTCACGACGATCCTCTCGAACACGGCTCTGACCCCACGTCTCCCTCCTGGTCACGCCAGGCCCCGCACGCTTCCAGCATCGCCCAGGGTGGCATGCCTGGTAAGGGTAGAAGGTCACAACATGCAAGGGTGCGCGGAGGGCCGGACCGGGTGACGGGGTCAACCCGTCGGCGGTGGCGGGGAACCGTCCCTGGGTGCATCCCGGGACCGGGTCGTCCGGCGCGGCGGGGCGTGGAGCCGTTCGTCGCGGCGGAGCAGGATGGCGGAGTGGGCTGGCAGGTGGACCGTCGGTCTTCGGACCGGGTGGACGCTCCGGGTGGTCGACGTGTTGAGCAGTTCCTCCCAGGTACCCGGCAACTCGATCCGAGGCAGCGTGGAGAGAACCGAGCGGTTCCCGCCGTTCAGTAGGAGCATCATGGTATTGCCGTAACTCACCCGGCCCCGTTCGTCGAGCTCGTCGGTGGCCCTTCCCGCCAGCAGCATGCCGACGGCCCGCAACTCGGTGTCGGCCCAGTCGGCTTCGTCCATCTCGGTGCCGTCAGATCGGATCCAGGTCACATCCTTGGTCCCGACCGACGTAAAGGGGCGGCCGTTGAAGAAGTCGAGCCGGCGGAGGATGGGGTTGGTCTTGAAGATCCACACGACGTGACGGGTGAACTCCAGCAATTCCCTGGCCTCTTCGTCGAGGTCCCAGTCCACCCAGCTGATCTCATTGTCCTGGCAGTAGGCGTTGTTGTTGCCCCGCTGGCTACGCCCGAACTCGTCGCCGGCCGTCAGCATCCGCACCCCCTGCGAGAAGAACAGCGTGGCGAGTAGACCCCGCTTGATGCGCTCCCGCATGCGATGGACACGCAGCGAGTCGGTCGGTCCCTCGACTCCCCAGTTCCTGCTGAAGTTGTCGGCCATTCCGTCCCGGTTGTTCTCGCCGTTGGCCCAGTTGTGGCGCTCTTCGAAGCCCACTAGGTCACTCAGGGTGAAGCCGTCGTGACAGGTCACGAAGTTGACACTGGCGTAGGTTCCGCGTCCACTGGGTCCGTAGATGTCGCTCGAGCCAGTGAGGCGCGAGGCCAGTTCCGGGATCTGCCCGGCGTCCCCCCGCCAGAAGCGGCGTACGCAGTCACGGAAGGCCCCGTTCCACTCGGCCCAGCCGACAGGGAACTTACCCAGCTGGTAGCCCTCCGGCCCCATGTCCCACGGTTCGGCAATCAGCTTCACCTGCGAGAGGACCGGGTCCTGCTGAACCACCTCGAAGAAAGCGCTCGGACGACCCTCCACTCCTCGGGTCAGCACCGGTGCCAGGTCGAAACGGAAGCCGTCCACGTGCATGTCGGTCACCCAGTACCGCAGACTGTCCATGATGAGTGTCGTGGTCCGGGGATGGACCAGGTTGAGGCTGTTGCCCGTCCCGGTGAAGTCGAGGTTGAAACGGGGATTGTGCGGGTCGAGGCGGTAGTACACGGAGTTGTCGATGCCCCGCAACGAGAGGGTGGGGCCGAGGTGGCTGCCCTCGGCAGTGTGGTTGTAAACGACATCGAGTATCACTTCGAGACCTGCACGGTGCAGCGTCTTGACCATCGACTTGAACTCACCGACCTGTTGGCCGAGACCGCCGCTGGCATAGCCAAGGTGGGGGGCGAAGTAGGCGACGGAGTTGTAGCCCCAGTAGTTGGTCAGGCCGCGATCGACCAGATGCCGGTCGTCGACGAACTGGTGGACCGGCATGAGTTCCACGGCGGTGACACCCAGGCCGACCAGATGGTCGATGACCGCGTCGGACGACAGGCCGAGGTAGGTCCCCCTCAGGGCCTCGGGGACCCCAGGGTGACGCTTGGTCAGGCCGCGGACGTGGCACTCGTAGATGACCGTCCGGTTCCAAGGGACGCGCGGAGGCCGATCCTCCCCCCAGGTGAACGCCGGATCGACGACCACCGATTTGGGCATCGCCCCGGCCGAGTCCCGGGGATCGAGGACGAGGTCGCTGTCCGGCCCGTCGCTGAGGGAGCCGAACAGCTCGTCCGTCCAGCGGATTGCGCCGCTCACCGCCTTGGCGTAAGGGTCGATGAGCAGTTTGTTCCGGTTGAAGCGATGTCCGGCCTCCGGGTTCCACGGTCCGTCCACCCGGTAGCCGTAGAGGCAACCCGGGCGGGCCTCGGGGAGGTAGCAGTGCCAGATCCTGTCGGCGGCCCCCGGCATGGGGATGAGGGCCTGGGGCACGGCGTCGTCCGGATGCTCGAAGATGCACAGGTCGACGGACGTGGCGTGCTCCGAGAACAAGGCGAAGTTGACGCCCTCCCCGTCCCATGTTGCCCCCAGGGGCAGGGGGAGCCCCGGCCAGACCCGCATGTTCACACCGCCTCCAGCTTGAGAATGACGATGGCCAGGGGCGGGACCGTGAGGTCGATGGTCGCCGGCCATTCGTACCACGGGGCCGCTTCGGCCGTCACTCCGCCGGGGTTTCCCAGCCCGCTTCCGCCGTAGATGGCGGAGTCGCTGTTCGCCACCTCGCTCCAGTGGCCGGACTCGGGCACGCCGAGGCGCAGGTGATGACGCGGCACCGGGGTGAAGTTGCACGAAACCAGCACGGTCCGGCCGGCCTTGGAGCGCCGCAGGAAGCTCAGCGTCGAATCGTCGTGGTCGACCCGCACCCACTCGAAGCCCGACGGGTCGGCGTCGAGCTCGTGGAGTGCCGGCTCGGTGCGGTACAGGCGGTTGATGTCGGCCAGCCAACGGTACAACGATGCATGCCGGTCGTACCCGAGCAGGTGCCAGTCGAGCGAGCCCTCATTATCCCACTCCCGCCACTGGCCGATCTCCGAACCCATGAAAAGAAGCTTCTTGCCTGGCTGCGCGTACTGGTAGCCGTACAACAGTCGGAGGTTGGCAAACTTCTGCCAGTCGTCACCGGGCATCTGCGACAGCAGGGACGCCTTGCCGTGGACGACTTCGTCGTGCGAGAGCGGGAGCACGTAGTTTTCGGTGAATGCGTAGAGGCCGCGGAAGGTCAGTTGGTCGTGGTGGAACTTCCGGTGCACCGAGTCGTTGTGCATGTAGGAGAGGGTGTCGTGCATCCAACCCATGTCCCACTTGTAGCCGAAACCCAGGCCACCGACGTCGGTGGGCCGGGACACTCCCGGCCAGGCGGTCGATTCTTCGGCGATGGTCTGCACATCCGGATGGTCGGCGTAGATGCCGGCATTGAGCTGGCGAAGGAAGGCGATCGCATCGAGGTTCTCCCTCCCTCCGAAGCGGTTGGGGATCCACTCACCTTCTTCGCGCGAGTAGTCGAGGTACAGCATCGACGCCACTGCGTCGAACCGCAGTCCGTCGGCGTGGTACCTGGACAGCCAGTGCTCGGCCGCCGACGCAAGGAAGCTGCGGACCTCGTTGCGCCCGTAGTTAAAGATGTAGCTCTTCCAGTCGGGGTGGAATCCCAAACGGGGGTCGGCGTGCTCGTAGAGGTGGGTGCCGTCGAAGTCGCCCAGGGCGAAGGCATCGGTCGGGAAGTGCGACGGGACCCAGTCCAGGATGACGCCGATCCCTGCCTGGTGCAGCTGGTCGACCAGGAACATGAACTCCTGCGGGGTCCCGTAACGCGAGGTGGGTGCGAAGTATCCGGTCGACTGGTAGCCCCAGCTGCCATAGAAGGGGTGTTCCATGATCGGGAGGAGCTCGACATGGGTGAAGCCCATGTCGATGACGTGGCTGGCCAACAGCGGTGCCAGTGTCGCATAGCCGAGCAGCTCGTCGGGGCGCTCCGGCGATCGGCGCCATGATCCGAGATGGACCTCATAGATCGATATCGGGGCATCGAGAGCGGAGCGTCCGGAGCGGCTCCCCATCCAATCGCCGTCGCCCCAGCTGTAGGTGAGGTCCCACACCACCGAGCCGGTGCGCGGCGGGACCTCGCTGTGGAAGGCGAACGGATCCGCCTTCTCGAGCCGAGTGCCACCCGCCGTGGTAACGGCGAACTTGTAGATCTGGCCGGGGACGGCGCCGTCCACCACGGCCTCCCAGATCCCGGATGAGGCCCGAGGGCGCATGGGATGGGCCAGGGAGTTCCATCCGTTGAAATCGCCGATGACCGACACCGCCCGTGCGTTGGGGGCCCAGACGGCGAACACCGTAGCCAGCGCCGTGCCGACGGAGACCGGGTGGGCCCCTAACTTGGTGGCCAGCTGCCGGTGTGTTCCCTCGTTGAACAAGTACAGATCGTGGTCGGTGAGCTCCCACCTGTGTGGTCTCTTCGTAGGCTCCTCTGGCACGTTCACCGACGATGTCATCGGGTCCCTGTCTTCCTCGTCAGGTCGACATGGTCGCCCTCCCCACGGCGGCTCCGGTCGACCGATCGGAGCATCATCGAAGACGGCGAATCCGGCGGTCTCAGGTCATCGGGCCAGAGTCGCGTCCATCGGAGCCGGAAGTTCGGCTCCGATGCGCCGGTGCCCGGCCGGTTCTGGGGCCGCTGTTCCCCCCAGAGATCGGCCGGGTCGACGAGCACCAACCGGGCCGGACCCGATGCCAGGTGCGCGAGACATGCCCGGAGCGCATCGGCAGCCCTCGTCTCACCGAGCGCCTTCCGCAAGGCGGCCCGGGCCCGACGAGCGGTGGCGGCCTCCTCCCGTTGGGTGATCCCCTCATCCTCCCGATCGTCGCTGTCGGTGCCCACCCACCACGCGGCGAACGTCGGGAGGTCGTGGGTGCCCAGCGACGCCACGGCATCGGAGGGCGCTACGGGCAGCGGGTCATCCGGCGTCGCCGCGAACTGGAAGACGTGGGAACGCAGCATGCCGTCGCGCCGCATGTCGGTGCGCACAGCTGGCGGTACGGTGCCCAGGTCCTCCCCGACCACCGACACCCCAGCCCTGGCAGCCTCGAGTACGACCACCGCACGCATCTCGTCGGCCCGGTAGTGCACGTACACGCCGTCGTTGGGATCCATGCCGTCCGGGACGTACCAGAGGCGGCGGAGACGCATCACGTGGTCGATCCGCACGGCGCGGGCGTGGCGCATGGAGTGGCGCAGTTCCGCGATCAGCGGCCCGTACTCGCCGTCGCGTAGTCCGACGGGGTGAGGAGGGGTGAGACCCCATGCCTGGCCCCCGGCGAAGAAATCGTCGGGAGGCGCGCCGATCGACATCCCCTGGACGAAGGCGTCCGGCCGCCACCAAGGGTCGAAGCCGGCGGGATGGACACCGACCGGTAGGTCGAGGTAAAGGTCGGCGCGGCGGCCAGCCTCGGCCAGCTGGGCGTCGGCGGCCCATTGGACGTAGAGGTGGTAGTTGACCCGGGGGTCCTCGTCGGGCGGAGCCGCCCAGTGCCGCGAGCCGGTGGTTGGTGGGCCCCCCGCAGATCCACCGGCAGCTTCGACCGCCGCCCGGAAGCGGGCATAGGCCACCAGCTCGGGTCGATCGTCGGCAAAGGCCTCCAGCTCACGTCGCCGTGCCGAGCCGGCCGAGAACACGGCGGCGGCCAGCAGTTCCAACAACTGTCGCTTCGCCGACATCGTGGCAGCCGGGTCGGCGAGCGGCTGACGGCGGAGTCGGTCCCGCTCCCGGAGGAAGGGCGGGGATTCCAACAGCTGCCGGGCTCCGGGGCTGGCCCCCAGCTCGGGCAGGGCGTCTACGTCGAGGTAGAGCTCGTTCCAGGCCAGGCGGCTGGCCGGGCGGTAGGGGCTCGGGTCGGCGGACCGGTCTTCGAGGAAGGTGGCGAACAGCGGCAGGGTGCCGACCATCGAACCTCCCAGCCCGGCGACCCACTCGCCGACCTCGGCGAGTTCGCGGTAGGTGGCCACCCCCCAGTCGGCCTCTGTCCTCACTGCATGGAGCGGGGCCGTCACGCCCCAGCCGCGCCGGAGTTGGGGACAACGGGCCGGCGCCGCCACGACCAGGGCCGATGCGTCGATCCCAGGGCCCTCGACCACCAACCGGTGGTAGCCGTCGGGCATGCCAGGCAGCTGGAGAGTGTGGGTGGACCGGTCGAACTCCCCGGTCCGATGGGGCGACGACGGTGCGGAGGGATCCACGAGCGCGGACAGCGGATAGCCGGTCACCGTGCCGTCCTCGAGGTGGATGGTGACCCGCACCGTGCCCGGATCCACGGCGGCTGGGAGGGTCACCGGGTGAGAGGCGTCGGTGCCGATCCGTCGTGCGAGTACCGGCTCGATCACCCGCTGGTCGCAGGCGTCGGCCGCACGGAGTGCCTCGGCGGCGTCCCCCGGACCGGCCACGGGCACGCCGAGAGCGTTCAGGACGGCGACCAGCGCCTCGTCACCGGCCTGCCAGCGCCTTCCGTGCTGATCCGTGTGCGTCACCTGGACACCGCGGCGTCGGGCCAGTCGATGCAGGGCGCGCCTCGCATCCGGCACCGGAGCTCTACTGGCGGTCATGCCGAGGAGACCTGATCGGCACCCTTACCGCAGACCTGGAAGAGGTGAGCAGGAGCCGACGGGTCAAGGGCGACGAAGTTGTGGGGGCCGCTCCATTCGTAGTCCGCCCCGGTGAGGAGGTCGCGAAGTCCGTAGGGACGGTCAGGATCGAGTCCGAGGGCTCCGAGGTCGAGATGCACCCAGCCTGCCTGGGAGTTGACCGCGTCGAGGTTCACCACCACCATGATCATGTCGGGGCCGGGTGCCGTCTTGGTGTAGGCGATCAGTTGGTCGTTCTCGACGTCATGGAAACGCAGGGTGCGATTCTGCTGCAGCGCGGGATGTTCCCGCCTGGCCCGGTTCACCGTGGCGATGAGTGGGGCGAGGCTGTCGGTTCGACCGACGTCCCAGTGGCGTACCTCGTATTTCTCGGAATGGAGGTACTCCTCCGATCCCGGGGACCTCGGCTCGTGCTCTTGGAGTTCGAAGGCGGGGCCGTAGATCCCGTAATTCGACGACAGCGTGGCTGCCAGCAGGAGACGGGCCACGAACGCGCTCCGCCCACCGGTCTGCAACGTCGGGTGCAGGATGTCAGGCGTGTTGGGCCAGACGTTCGGGCGGAAGTAGTCGGCCATCCCCGACCGGGTCAGTTCGGTCAGGTAGCTCTCGAGCTCCCACTTGGTGTTCCGCCACGTGAAGTAAGTGTAGGACTGGTCGAAACCGAGCTTGGCGAGATGCTCCATCACCCGCGGACGGGTGAAGGCCTCCGCCAGGAAGATGACACCAGGATGGTCGGCCTTGACCGCTGGGATCAACCACTCCCAGAATCGCATCGGCTTGGTGTGCGGGTTGTCGACCCGGAAGATGTGGACGCCGTGCCCGATCCAGAACTCCACCAGCGCGCGGAGTTCCGCCCACAGCTCGCGCCACGCCGAGGTGTCGAAGTCGAGGGGGTAGACGTCCTCGTACCGTTTGGGTGGGTTCTCGGCGCAACGGATGGAGCCGTCGGGGAGGTGGCGGAACCATTCCGGATGCTCGACAACCCAGGGATGGTCCGGTGAGCACTGGTAGGCCAGGTCCATCGCCAGGTCGGTGTCCACGGCCGCAGCCGCCTTCGCCAGCCGATCGAAGTCCCCGAACGTGCCCAGGTCCGGATCGATCGACGCGTGGCCGCCGGCGGAGCTGCCGATCGCCCAGGGGCTGCCCGGATCGGCCGGACCACCGTGCGGTGCGCCGTCACGACCCTTGCGGTTGCTCGTCCCGACCGGATGGACAGGCGGCAGATAGAGGGTGTCGAAGCCCATTCCGACCACGTAGGGGAGGAGGGCCTCCACATCGGCGAGGGTGCCGGCCCTTGACGGGTCGGGCGATGCCGACCGGGGGAACACCTCGTACCAACTGCTGAAGCGGGCCTTCGACGGGCCGACCAGCACCGCATGGGCGTCGGAGGTCACCTTGGGGCCGGGGTCGGGGTACCGGGCCATGATCTCGGCCAGGGTGGGCGAGGCAGCCAGCTCCAGGCCCGGCCCGATCCTGCCTTCGGCAGCGGCAGCGGCAGAGGCCCAGAGATCGCCGGCCAGACCGACCAGCGCCTCTCGGTCCGCTCCCTTGGCACGGTCGGACGTCGTACTCACCAGCCGGGCTCCGACCTCGAGGTCGAGGCCTATGTCCTGACCCGCGTCGGCCCTTGCATGCAACTCGCGGCGCCAGGTCCCGAAGTGGTCGACGGTCGCCCGGATGGCGAACCGGTACCGGCCCAGGCGGTCCACCGGGATCTCGCCGGACCACCGGTCGTTGCCAAGCGGCTGCATGGGCCGTGTCGACCAGTGCCCATCGTCTTGATGCCGGAAACGGACCCAGCAGGCCAGGTCATGGTTCCCGTCGGTGAAGATGTCGGCACCCACCGGTACCGATTCACCGATGGTCCCCTTGGCCGGGTACAGGCCTCCGTCGACCACCGGGATGACCCCGGCAATGACCGGCCGGGCCAGGCCGACCGAATCCGGAAGCGACGTCGCGGGTCTACCGTCGGCGATCGGACCGCCCGAGAATCTCAGCTTCTTCTCACGGCGGTTGGCTTTGCCGTATCTGTCCTCGGCACTCAAGGGTACGCCCTCGGTGCCGCCGCCAGCGCCCCCGGCGGACCATGTACCCACCCGGCGGAGGATAGGCCCCGGTTGTACGCGACTACGTACTCGGAGATCATTCGCTGCGTGGTGAAGAACGACCCGTTGAGCGCCATGGCCCCCCGACCCACGGCGGCGAAACCGTCGGGATCCCCGTAGTAGAGGGGAGCCACGACGTCGCGCAGGACGCGATACATCTGTCGGGCGTCGACCGAGTCGACCAGCGGGTCGCCGACCTCGAGGGTCGCTCCGGCGCCCCTGTCGGTGCCGATCGCCCAGCCGGTCACCCCTTCGATACATCCCTCCACCCACCATCCGTCGAGCACGCTCAGGCTCGGCACGCCGTTGATGGCGGCCTTCATGCCGCTCGTCCCCGACGCCTCGTGAGGCGGCACCGGAGTGTTGAGCCAGACGTCCACACCGGCGCAGAGCAGGCCTGCCAGGGCCATACCGTAGTCTTCGAGATAGACGACGGGCACGACGCCCTTCAGCTTTCGGGCGCCGTCGGCGACACGGGCGATGACCGCCTTGCCAGCGTCATCCAGTGGGTGGGCCTTGCCACTGAAGAGGACCTGGAGTGGCCCGACCTGGTCCACGAGCTGTCGCAACTGGTCCGGATCTGACAGTAGCAGGTCATTGCGTTTGTAGGCCGCGGCGCGGCGGGCGACGCCGACCGTGAGGACGGATGGGTCCAGCTTGCGCCCCATGAGCCGAGTCACTTCGTCGAGGAGCAGCTGCTTGGCCTCGCCGTGGGCTGAGCGGATCTCGTCCAGCGGAATCGACCTCGCGTACCGGAGCATGGTGTTGTCTTCGCGCCAACGGGGGACATGGCGGTCGAAGAGGCGCTGGGAGCTGGGTGCCGCCCACTTCCCGACGTGCACCCCGTTGGTCACCGACTGCACGTGGTAGCGGGGGAACATGGCCTGGGACACTGCTCCGTGGCGCTGTGCAACGCCGTTGATGAACCCGGCGAGGAGCAGCCCGAGGTTGGTCATGTTCAGACAGTCGCCTTCGAAGGAGCCCAGTCGGTCGAGGTCCGAGGCCAGTGCAGTGCCGAGCACCTCCTCGACGACGTCGCGCTCGAACCGGTCGTGACCGGCAGACACCGGCGTGTGGGTGGTGAAAACGCAGCGGTCCCGCACTCTGTCGAGATCGGCGGCCGTGGCCTCGCCCAGGGGGCGATCCATGGACCGGGCCAGTAAGGCGACCGGGGCCAGTGCGGCATGCCCCTCGTTCAAGTGGAACTTGACCACGTCGTGGCCGAGTGCGCCCAGCATGGACGCTCCGCCCAGTCCGAGTACGGCCTCCTGCGCCAACCGCACCAGAGGATCGCCCGTGTACAGGTGGTCGGTGATCGCCTGGTCCCATGTGCTGTTGGCGGCCAGCCGGGTGTCGAGGAAGTAGACGGGCACTCGGTGACCGGCTACCCCGGTGATGAAGACCCTCCAAGCCCCGATGGCCACATGTCGGCCACCGATGACGATTTCGACCTGTTCGTCCAGTGGGTCGAGCCGCTCGACCGGTGACCATTGCACCGGGCTCTCCACCTGTCGCCCCTTCGCGTCCAGAGACTGACGGAAGAACCCACCGTGGTAGACGAGCGTGACGCCGACCAGGGGCAGGCCCAGATCGGATGCCGAGCGGATGTGATCGCCGGCCAGGACCCCCAAGCCACCGCTGTAGGTCGGTAGATCGTCAGCGACAGCGATCTCCATCGAGAAGTATGCGATCTTCATGAGTTCACCGGGTGTCACTGTCATGGCACCATCCACAGTAGCTAGGAGCCGTGCTCATCGGCCATCTCTGGACGGCGGACTGACCACTCCGGATTGGCGGCTCATCCACTCGCACCTGGGTCGCAGGTTTCGCGAACTCGCGCGTTCATCCGGACCGCCCGGGTCTCAAGGGTGGGTACCGACATTGCCGGTGTCACGGGTGATGAGCCTCGGTCGGGAACGAAGCCCCGACGCTGATCGTCGCATCACCAGGGGCACGAGCCTTCTACGACAGCCACCGCGCTGCTGGGGACACTCACCACGCGGCCCTCCGGGCGCACGGCAACCGACTGGTCGGCGTCCTCCACGGGTGCCTCACCCACCAAACGCTTTACGACGAGAACGTCGCTCGGGGTCATCGGTTCGAACTGGAGATCACCTGGGCCGCTTGACAGTTGCGACCGTGGGATATCTAGATCGACGCCACCACCGGTGCCAACGTCGTCCAGTGGACGCCGCCGTCGCTGGTGTGCCAGATGGCCACGGGGGCGGTGGCCGTGTTCTGCCGGCCGAGCACCACGCCGTGAGTACTATCGAAGAAGACCACCTGGGCTGATCCACCGGTAACGTCGCCGACCGCCTGCTGCGCCTGCCAGCTGGCACCGCCATCACGGGTGACCAACAACGGGCTCCTTGTCCCAACGACATAGGCGGTACCGGCCGAGGTGGCGTCGATCTCCCCCAGGTAGCCGAAGTTCAGGGGGCTCGAATTCATGCACTGCATGGAAACCACCCCCGGGCACGACTTGTGGACCGTCCAGGTCGCGCCCCCGTCGGTCGAAAGTGAAAGGGACTTTGCCTGGGCGCCCGCGCTTGGCTGGCCCGCGCACACAGCCATGAGCGCCCCATCTGGTGCTGCCGACAGTACCGCCGAGAGTGCGGAAAGACCGCAGGGGATCTGGAGCGATGACCACGACCTGCCGCCGTCGTCGGTAAGCCATAAGGGCACGGCGGCGGTCATCCCGAACCCTACGGTCGGATTCGACATCACGTAGGCCGACGACGGGCTCACCCTGACGAGCCAACTCTGGCCTTGCGCGGGCTCCAAGGTGAGGGAACCGGGGCTCGCCGCCGCGCTGGGGGGCTGGGTGGGCGACGGTGCCCACGTGCGTCCGCCATTGGCGGATTGGAGGACCTGCAGAGGGCACGTGGCGGTTGGCGATAAGTCGCCCGTTGCAGGGCACTCTCCTTCTACCATCCACACCGATTCCCCCAGGGCAGCGACGGACACGACCGTGCCAGGTTCCGGAGACTGTGCCCACGTGTGACCATCGTCGTGAGTCACGAAGAGCTGCGGCCCGTATGCGAACCCGTCGCCGTGGTTGTCGAAGGCGAGGAACTGCACGGGCGGCGTCCCGACGCACGAGGTCACCGAGACGAGAGGGCCGAAGCGTGCACCGCCGTCGGTCGTATGTCCTATTGAGTCCTCGCAGTCGCTATTGGTCTGCTGCTCGAAGAGCCCGTAACCCGTGCTGGGGTTGAGGAAGGCGATCCTCTCGAGCGTCGTCGAGTGGAGCCCCGAAGTCGTGGTGGTGGCTCTGGATGGGACTTCCGACGTGGCCGTGCTCGCTGGGTGGCTCGCC
>JBKQRT010000316.1:0-19013 GCA_052143895.1 Acidimicrobiales bacterium
GCGGTCGCAAGCTCCAGCCTTCCCGCTCGGATCGGTGGTGGCGTATGTCCTGGTGGGTGATTCGGTAAGGCAGGCACCGTGGAGCCGAGGAGCGGAGGCCAGTTCTCTTGATCCAGGTCCGGCACCGGTGGCTGAGACCCGCCGAGCACGTCGTATGGCACGGTCTGGCGAATCGTGGACCCGGTGACACCCGGCAGGTCGGTGGCAGGCTGTTCGTCACCGATCAGCGGTTGGTGTTCGAACCGATCATCATGGAGCGCTTTGCGCAGGAACAGCCGTGGGAGGGTCCTGTCGACCAGGTCGAGCTGACCATCGGTCCAGGATCGCGGGATCCCCACGTCCCCATCCTGCGGGACATCGCGCTGCGTTACGAGATCATCGTCACCACACCGGACGGAGACGAGGAGCACTCATTCGTCACGCACGTGGGGGAGCCCCTCACGCGGCGTGCAGGCGGCGACCACGGTCCGGCGTAAAGCGGGCACACCGGATCGGACTACCGACGACTCCTGACGCTGCGCAGAGGGGGATCCCCGACCTTGGGATGCCTAGGCTGAGGAGATGCAGGTGACCGTCCTCGGACTCGGGAACATGGGGAGAGCATTTGCTGAGCGAGCGCTCGACGGCGGCCATGCCGTGTCCGTGTGGAACAGGACACCGGGCCGGGCAGCCGAACTGGTGCTCGACGGGGCGGTCGAAGCGCCGTCGGTGTGGGAAGCGACCGAGGGGGCGGACGCCGTACTCGTGGTGCTCGCCGACGCCGCCGCTGTGCTCGATGTCTGCCTGGGCGAACACGGCGCGTTGGCGGCACTCGGGCCGACCGCGCTGTTGGCCAACATCAGCACCGTCGCTCCTGAGACCGTGCGGCGCCTGGCCGCAACCGGCCCGGAGGATCGGGTCATCGACGCCCCGGTCATGGGGGCTCCCGAGATGATCGCCGAAGGTCACGGGCGGTTCTTGCTGGGCGGTCCGCTGGGCGCCATCTCCCGCCTCCGACCGCTGTTGGACGACCTCGGTGCCGGGTACACCCATTGCGGCATGGTCAGTGCCGGCGCCACGATGAAGCTCGTGTGCAACCTCCTGTTGATCACCGGCGTCGCCGCCGTGGCCGAAGGTGTGGCGACCGCCCGGCGCCACGGCCTGTCCGACGAGCTGTTGCGCAAGGTGCTGGCCGAGAGCCCGGTCGTGAGCCCGGCCAGCGCCATCCGACTCGAAAGCATCATGGACGAGAGCCACCCGGGATGGCTCGCACCGGAGCTGGCGCGCAAGGACCTCCACCTCGCCATCGCATTGGCGGAGGAGGCGGGCATCCACCCCCGAGTCGGACCCGCCACCGAGGATCTGCTGGACACGGTGATCGACCGAGGTGTCCCGTGGCCCGATTTCACCGCCGTCATCGAGGGGCTCGGTTGACGCGCCTCCGGTGTGTCCGTGGGCGTCGACCCGTGCTCCGGCCACGCCTGGGCAAGGCGACCGGTCTCGGACTTTCCCGAACGGGTCGTCGAGGCGCCGCCTACCCGTAGGTCACCACGAGTTCGAGGAAGTCCCTGGCGTCCGGCCCCTCCCCACGGAACGAGGTGGCTGACGGATCGAACGCCGTGCCGCCACCGCACGGAGTCCGACCGCCGCTCCACGGATCGTGGTGGGTGCAGGGTTCGTCCGGTACGGACTCCCACGCCCTGCTTCCGTCCGGGTAGCACCCTGCCCGCCGAGCGCCGAATGACTCAAGGCTCGCCATTCCGAGCCGATGAAACGGTGCACGAGAGAAGGGGGTGGGCAGGTGTTGGGACGACCGAGGACGTCGAAGTCGAGACAGAGGAAGCGGACGGCGCGTGGCTGGAACTTCGTCTTCTCCCACTGCGATCGGTGCGGAAACGAGATCCACCGGGCCCATGGATGGAAACGCCAGTGGGTGCACGCCTATGCGTCACCGTGGTGCCCGCGGTCCACCCGGCAACCGTCGCCGACGACTGTCCTCCCTCGCGCGATGGCCCGGACCCGCAGCGAGCTGGCCGGATCCACCATGGCCTCCCTCTCGTGATCCCCGACAGGCGGCTCCGGACCGGGCCGGCACGAGCTCCTGCCTGTGCCGCCGGATTCGCCCCCCGTGTCGTAGCTACGTCGCGGACCCCACGAGCTCGGCGTCCTGGGCCTCGATCTCACGCCGGACCTTGTGCTGGTGGGCGGCGATGAGGGCAGTCGTGCCGTCCGGCAGCGACGTGAGCCTGGCGCTCGGAGGTGGCAGCGAGCCTTCGGGCAGCTCGGTGCAGATCGTGTGGAACTGGCTGATGTCCTGGGTCGTGATGGAGCTTGCCGGCAGTGCCGACGGGCTCGAGAAGGGGTTCTTGGGTGCCGCCAGCCGCGGCGGCTCGGCGAACGGGGGACGTGCGGCGGTGAAGTCGAAGAAGTCGAGCATGTTGCGGGCGTTCGCGTCCCGGTAGGTGAGCGCGGGAAGGTTCCACTTGGTCTCGACGAACTTCAAGATCGAGGTGTGGTCGAAGACCTGATGCGACACGTAGTCGTTCTTGGACCAGGCCGAGACCACACAGCAGGGGACGCGGAACCCCGTATAGTCGTAGGCGCCCGGATAGTCCCCGGCGGCGAGCTTCGGCGGCACGTCGTCAGGCTTGACCGCCTTCTGTGGTGGGACGTGGTCGTACCAGCCGCCGTGCTCGTCGTAGACCCAGATGAGCGCCGTCTTCTCCCACGCCGGGCCCTGCATGACCGCGTCGATGACGAGTCCCGCGTACGCCTCGCCGACGGAGATGTCCCCGTCCTCCTCGGAAAAATTGGTGTAAGGATCGACGAGGCTGAACGCGGGCAGATTACCCGACGCCGCGTCCACGAAGAACTGGCTCACGGGCACGCAGCGCTCCCGGTTGTCGAAGAAGACGGGCTCGAACAGCAACGTGGTGGGGAGATCGGGGTAGTAGTTCTTCCAGGAGATGCCGTGGTGGTTGAGCCGGTCGAAGATCGTGCCGTTGGGAGCGTCCATCTTGGAGATGCCCGAACCGTCGGTGCTGATGTCGCCGAGGGCGGTGCCGGCGATGAGGAATCGGCGGTTCGGATAGGTCTGGGCCATCACCGAGCAGAAGTAGCGGTCGCCGATCGGGAAGCGACGTGCCATGTCGTAGTAGAAGGGCAAGTCGGCACCCGTCCAGTAGCCTATGGCCGCCCCGCTGCACCCCTTGACGAACCCCATGTTCGTGCCGTGGTCCCAGCAGATGTGTGACGCGTTCCACGACTGGCTGATGCCCGAGTTGTCCGCCCCGCAGGTGTTGGGGTTGTGGAACGATCGGACGAACCCGCCGGCGGGATCCGGGTTGCAGTTGACCGGTAGCCCCTCGTGCCCTCTTGTCAGCCCGTCGCCCCGTCCGAGCATCCCGAGATGGTCGTCGAAGGAATGGTTCTCCATCATGAGGACGACGATGTGCTCGATCCGGGGCAAGGTGTCCGTGCCCGGCGGGAGCTTCGGATGCGGGAGTGATCCGGGCTTGAGGAGCGACCCGCCCGGACCGAGCCCTTTGGCCGGTGACGCGGCTCCGGCCGCATCTGGCCACGAGGAGGCACCGAGCCCGGCGACCGCGAGACCGGTGGCCATCGAGCCGGCAAGCAGCGTGCGGCGGGAGAGCCGCGGCGCGGAGGAGGCCTGCGCGGGGGTTCGACCGGGGTCTCTGGTCATCGAACGAGACGCTACCCGCTACGCGTCCCGGCGGTCGGCGACGCGGACGGCGGTGCGGCGGTGCGGCGGTGCAGCGGTGCGGTCACTGCCGCGCGCGGCCGTGGTTCTGCCGTCAACCGGGGCCGGCGTCGGCCGGTGGCCGTTCGGGAAGCGGGCGTCGTCGTAGAAGTCGCGGAGGGCGGCGGCGTAGCCGGCCGGGTTCTGGAGCCAGTGGAGATGGCCGGAACCGTCGAGGGTCATCTGCACGGTGTTCGGGAAGCGTCTGCGGACGATATCGGTGGCAGCTCCGAAGATGTCGTCGCTGCCGTAGAGGATGAGGACGGGTCCGGTGTACCGCGACAGTCCGGCCAGCACGTCCGGACGCTCGCTCGACACCGCCCGGTCCGTGCGAATCATCGCCTGGGCCGAACTGCCGTGGAGCCATGTCGGATCGGGATCGGGGGCGGACCCCGGGTGCAGGAAGTAGTTGTGCCAGGTCTCGGTCATCACGTGGCGCATTGACCACGCACTGATGGGGCCGGGCGCCACCAGTGCTGATCCGTAGGCGAAGAGCCGCACCGTCCGCCAGAGGCCGGCACGACGACGACCCGTGAGGAACGCCTCGTGCTTGGTGCGCTTCCACTCCGCCCCGACACCGAGCGAGGAGCTGGAGAGCGCGAGACTCAGGACCCGCTCCGGGTGGGCGGCGGTGTAGGTCTGCCCGAGGAGGCCACCCCACGAGTGCCCGAGCACGTGCCACCGCTCGATGCCCAGGTGGCAGCGGACCGCCTCGATGTCGTCGAGGTAGGAGCGAAGGCCGTAGTGGCCGTCGGTGCACCGGGACCGCCCGACCCCGCGCTGATCGAAGCTGATGCTGCGGAACCCCGCGGGAGCATCGGGGGGACGGCCGTCTGCATACTGTCGGGAACCCCCGGGCCCCCGTGCAACATGAGGAGCGGCTCACCCCCGCCTTGCTGCCGCACGGCGAGGCGGGTGCCCGGCGTCGTCACCGCCATCTCCTCCATGCGCCCCTTGTCCGCTCGGGCGGCCCGGCGGCGCAGGGCCGAAGGTCACCCACCCGGTGGCCGGAGGACGCAGGCTCTCGTCAGGCCTTCTGGGCCACCGTCACCCTGAGGCCGGGGAATGTCCCGGCGTGGGCACCGGCACAGTGGTCGGTCCGTGACCGAGCTCGGCCTTGAGCTGGAAGACCGTGTAGTACTGGACGACCGACCAGAATCGTTGCGGGGCGGGGTCGTTCCTCTGGCAGCCGTTGATGCCGAGCTCGGCGAGCTTGGCGTTCACCAGGTGGTGCGCCACCGCAAAGCCGATGAGGCCGCCGCCGTCCCTGATGCCGACGCAGATGTCGGTGTAGGTGTTGTGCCCCTCCCCGGCTACCTGGACGAGCGACACCGGACCCGGAAAGGCGGCGTACTCCCGGCGGATCTGTGCGGTCGGGATGACCGTGTCGCCGGTGGCTCGGATGATCATGACGGGCTTCTTCGAGGGCGGGCCGGCCGGTCCCTCGGGGGCCCAGCCGACGGCCGTCTGCACTTGCGGGGAGGCCAAGGCGTCGAAGGCGGTCTCGCCGCCCGCTGAGTGCCCGACAGCCGCCACCCGGTTCGGGTCGGCGGTGCCGTGCAGCTCCGAGATCGGCTCGCCGGATGCCTGCTCCACCGCCTCCAGCGAGGAGGTCATGATCGAACTGTCGAGCGCGGGTGTCGGCTGGGCCGTCGACCCGAGGACCTGGGCGGCCAGACCCCGCTCGAGGTAGTCGGCGCTCACCACGACGTAGCCCCACGAGGCGATGCCGGCCAGGAGGTTCGAGTAATAGAGGCGCTCGCCCCCGTAGCCGTGGCTGAAGAGCACGATCGGGAACGGGCCTGCCGTCGATCCCGGCACGCCCGAGTAGGCGTCGATGGTCGTGGTGGTGTTGTAGGCGGCGGGCAGGATGCCCTGGAACGCCGGCGGCAGGGTGTCGGCTTCGGTGTAGCTGAACTTCGGGAGGCGGGCGGCGTCAGCCGGGCTGACGTCCGCCGGATAGAAGACGGTGGCCAGGCGCTCCCCGAACTTCGGACCGGCGGAACCCAGGTCGAGGGTGGTGACGCCGACCGGGTCCGGTCCGGCCCCTCCGTACGCGGGCGTCGACGAGGTCGTCGGTGGCTGCGCCGCTCCCGTCGAACCGCATCCGGCCAGCAGGAGCAGGGCCGTGACCACCAGCGCGGCCACCGCCGGGGCGGACCGGCCCGGCGTGCCCTCTGTCACCTCCCGGCTCGTGTGCACGGGCCAGAGCATGGCACGGAGCGCCACCCGCCCTACCACCCGGTCCCGGCGGTCAGCCCCGCCTGGAGGTCGCGCCGGCGAACCGGCCGAGCGCCTCCAGCTGCTCGGCCGTCCCCACGCTGATGAGCACGTCACCGGCCTTGATGGCGTCCTCGGGGGAGGGGTTGGTGAGGAAGGCGCCGTCGGGACGCCGGATGGCCAGGACCAGCGCGCCGGTGCGGTCCCGGATGTGGGCCGAACGGAGCGTGTCGCCGGCCAGCGGCGAGTCGGCCGCCAGGGTCAGCTCCTGCAGCCGGAATTTGAGGGTCCCGTCGTGCATGACGACGTCCACGAAGTCGACGACGTGGGGCTGGGTCACGAACGACGCCATCCGGTCCCCGCCGAGTTGCTGGGGGTTGACCACCCGGTCGGCGCCGGCGCGTGCCAGCTTGGCCTCGGACGACTCGTTGCGGGCCCTGGCGATGATCTGGATCTCGGGCCGCATCGACTTGCTCGCCACCGTGACGTAGAGGTTGTCAGCATCGGTGTCGAGCGCAGCCACCAGCGTGGCGGCGCGGTCCACGCCGGCCTGCAGGAGGACGGCGTCCTCGGCGACGTCCCCGCACACCGACGCGTACGGTGCCCCGTTCAGCCGCTCGGGGTCACGATCGACGACGACCACGTCCCGCTTGGCGTTGGTCAGGAACTGGGCGACCTCGCGCCCGACCCGACCCCATCCGCACACGATCACATGGCCGTCCATCCGGCTGATGTCCCGTTCCATCCTGCGCCTCCTCACGAGATCCCGCATGTGGCCCTCGATGAGCACCTCGAGGACGGTCGAAAAGGTGAACAGCGCGGTGCCCACGCCGACGAGGATGAGGATGATCGTGAACACCTTGCTCGCTGCATCGAGCGGATGCGGCGAGTTGAAGCCCACGGTGGTGACGGTGATGACCGTCTGGTAGACGGCGTCGAGCAGGTCGAAGCCGAACAGGAGGTACCCGACGGTCCCGGCCGCCAACACCAGGGCGAGGGCGCCCAGACCGATCCTGACCCTGCGGAAGGGGTCCTGGGTCCTGCGCGCGCCGACGGAGACGCCCGTCCGGTCGGTCACGATCCACCCACCCCGGCTTGCCCGGAGCCGCATCCGCCGGGTGCGCCGGTCCAGCGCCCCGGACGCGACCCGGCGCTGCGGGTCACGGGTTGTAGAGCGTGGAAATCGGTAGTGGCTCGCGGTTGAAGGTGGGGAACTTGGGAGTGGCTTGGGCGCGGTAGCGGTCGGTGGAGACGATGGGGTCCCGGTCGAACTCGGGGATGACCTCCCGGCCGAAGAGCTCGATGAGCTCGATGGCCTCGTCGTAGGACGTGGCGTCCCCCGGGAGCCCGAAGCACACCTGGTTGACGCCGTACTCGACGAAGGGGGCGAGCTGCTCGCACACCTCCTCGGGTGATCCGCACAGCAGGTACCCTCCGTCGATCAGCGGGTCGAGACGGTCCGGGGTGGGCGGCTTCGGCGGCTTCGGCCAGCGCGAGCCCCCCGGGCCGGGCATCGTGTCGTGGTAGAGCGACACCATCGAGGGAAGATAGCCGTTGCCGGTCCGGCATGCCTGCTCCCTGGCCACGGACCGGTCGGCCGAGCAGCGGACGGCGGTGGTGATCATCACGTTGTCGTTGACGAACTCGCCCACCGGGTCCACGCAGGCGCTGATCCCCTTCCGGTAGGACTCGATCCACGGCGCCACGTCGTGGACCGACGAGAAGGTGAAGCCGAGCGCACCCTGCCCGAGCCGCCCGGCCTTCTCCCAGGTGGCCGGCGAGCCCACCGCCAGCCAGAACGGCGGATGGCCGGGACCGAACGGCTTGGGGAGCACGTTGTGGGGGAGGTCCATGTCCCAGTGGGTGCCGTGGTACGTGTAGTCCTTCTGCTCCCACATCCGGACGATCTCGTAGATCACGTCGTCGTAATCGGCCCGGGTGGACTCCTTGTCGTGGATGTTGAGGGTGGCGATCTCGTGACTGCCGGCGCCCCGTCCGGTGCCGAACTCGAACCGGCGATTGGTCAGGTGGTCGAGGGTTGCCACCTTCTCGGCCGTGCGCACCGGATGGTTGACCCGGGGCGAGATGTTGAAGATCCCCGACCCGATGTGGATCCGCTCGGTCGTCCCGGCCAGGTACCCGGCGTGGACCTCGTTGGACGCCAGGTGCGAGTACTCCGTCAACCCGTGGTGCTCGGTCAGCCACACGAACTTGAAGTTGTTGCGGTCGGCGGCCTGGGCGAGCTCCATCTCCCGAAGCAGGGCGGTGTGCTCGCTCACGCTGTCGTGCGCCTGCGGTCCCGGCAGGTACCCCTGGAGGAAGATCCCGAATTCCATGGTGTGCTCCTTCTCGTCGGCGGCGCCGCCGGTTCCCGCCGGCGCCCGAGGATCCGACCGGCGACGGTCCACCGGTGAGTTCGACGGTACGAAGCCGCCACACGGGTCAATAGGGTCGAAGGACCCTAAAACTGGAACGTGTTCTCGATTACCGTGGGCGGCAGTGCCGGAAGGCCCGCGCGCAGGAATGGAGGACCCAGACCGTGGTGCCCACCAGAGCCCGTCCGACCAGCGACTTCGACGTCCTGGACCGCTCCTTCTACCAGGACCCCCATCCGGCCTATGCCTGGATGCGGGCGAACCGGCCGGTGTACTGGGACGACGCCCACCAGCTGTGGGTGCTGTCCCGCCACGCCGACGTGAGCCACGTGTCCACCCACGCCGACCTGTTTTGCTCCGGCGCCGGGATCCGGCCGACACAGTCCGTCGACCTCTCGCTCATCGGGCTCGACGGCGAGCGCCACGTCCGCCAGCGCCGTCTGCTCAACCGGGGGTTCTCGCCCCGGGTGATCCGGGCCATGGAGCCCCGGGTGCGGCAGGTGGTGACCGAGGTTCTGGACCGCATCGCCGACCGGTCCTCGTGCGACTTCGTCGCCGACGTCGCGGTACCGGTCCCGCTGGTGGTCATCGCGGAGTTGATGGGGCTGCCGGCCGAGGACCGGGTGCTCCTCGGACGTTGGTCGGACCGGATGATGGCCGGGGAGGGCCGCAGCGACCCGAACGACCCGACGTTGGCGGACGCCGGCGGCGCCTTCGGCGAGTACGTCGGCTACCTGTCCGAGATGATCGAGGACCGGCGACGGACCCACCAGCGGGGCGGCACCCTGCAGGACGATGCCGTCAGCGTGCTCGTGGCCGCGGACGAGGACGGCGTGCTCGAGTCCAACGACGAGCTCACCCAGGACGAGCTGACCATGTTTCTGGTCATCCTGCTGGTGGCGGGCAACGAGACGACCCGCAACGCCATCTCCGGGGGCATGTGGGCCTTCCAGCGCTTTCCCGACCAGTGGCAGCGGCTCCGCGACCATCCGGCGTCGTTCTCGACCATGGCCGACGAGATCTGCCGCTACGTGAGCCCGGTCATCAGCTTCGCCCGCACCGCCACCGCGGACACCGAGGTGGGGGGGCAGGCCATCGCCGCCGGGGAGAAGCTGCTGCTCTTGTACCAGTCCGCCAACCGGGACGAGGCGGTCTTCGACGAGCCCGACCGCCTCGTGGTGGACCGCACCCCCAACCCCCATCTGGCCTTCGGCGTCGGCCCGCACGTGTGCATGGGGATCAACCTGGCCCGGCTCGAGATCCGGGTCCTGTTCGAGGAGCTGATCAGGCGCTTCCCCGACATGGTGGTGGCGCCCGGGGCATCGGCGACCTACGGCGAGCACGCACTGGTCCACGCCATCGAGGAGCTGCCCGTCGAGTGCCCGAGGCCGACGATCTGAGCGGACCGCCCCGGGGGCCCGACCACCCCGTCAACGGGTGTGCAGCGGGTCGCATCGTCGAGGAGCCACGGCAGGCGGCGGACCGTCTCTGGTAACGTCCGCAGTGCAACAGACGCAGTGCCTCGGGGAAGCCGGTCGAAGTCCGGCGCTGGTCCGCAACCGTAGGTGACGAAGCCACACACCGTCACGAGCCGGGATACCGAGCGTGCTGATCAGTTGAGTCCACGACCGTCGAGAAATGCGGCAGGGCTCGGTCGGTCAGGTGTCCACCGGGCACCGGTGCTTCCGGGTCGCTGCCTCGGAAGCGAGGAACGTCCCATGTCCACCACACGCCTCCTGGCGTCGGCTGCGCTCGGAGCCAGCCTGCTGATGGCCGTCGTCGCGGCACCGGCGTCGGCATCTGCCGCCCAACCGGCGGCGTCGCCCGCGCCCACCTACCCCCAGGTCGCCTCGGCCCAACAGGGTGCCGCCTGGCTGGCCGGCCAGTTCACCGGCGACTACATCCCCTCGACGACGTCGCCGGGCGAGGCCGACCTGTCAGCCACGGCCAACGCCGTGCTGGCCCTGGCCAGCACCGGGGACGACACCACCGCCCTCGACGGCCTCGGCTATCTCGAAGCGAACGTCGACTCCTACGTGGACGACGACGGCAGCGACGGCTCCGGACAGTTGGCACTGTTGATCCTCGACGCCCACGCTCTCGGGGCCGACCCGGACGCCTTCGGGGGCACCGATCTGGTGTCCCGCCTGCTGGCCACCCAGCAGATGTCCGGCGCCGACACCGGGCTGTTCGGCGTCCAGAACCCGACCTACGACGGCGCTTACCGCCAGGGGCTGTCGCTGGCCGCGCTGGCCGCGGTGGGGGAGACTAGCGGGACCCAGGTCTCGTCGGCCGAGCGCTGGCTCACGGGCCAGCAGTGCCCCGACGGCGGTTGGACCAGCTACGTCACGGCCGACAACCCGTGCAACGGAAGCCCGGCGGACTACGTGGGTCCCGACACCAACTCGACGGCACTGGCCGTCCAGGGCCTGTCGGCCCAGGGCGACCTCGCAGCCGGACCGGCCAAGGAGGCGTTGAAGTTCCTCAAGAAGGCGCAGGACAGAGGCGGTGGCTGGGGCTACGAGCCGAACGCCGCCCACGCCCCGGGGTCGACCGACCCGGACTCGACCGCCCTCGTCATCCAGGCCATCCTCGCCCTCGGCAAGTCGCCGATCAAGGGGTTCTCCAAGGGATCGGCCGATCCGGTGACCGCCCTTCTCTCCTTCCAGCTGACCTCGGGCGGCGGGGCCGGCGCTTTCTACTTTCCGGGCAGCACGGCCCCCGACCTGCTGGCCACCTACCAGGCCGTTCCGGCGATGGCCGGCGTGGACGTGCCGTTCAACCTGGAGGTGACGACTCCGTCGCTGCCGTCGGCCACCGTGGGACATGCCTACGCGACCACGCTCGCCGCCTCCGGGGGACGCCCGCCGTACACCTGGAAAGTGCTCGGTGGCTCGCTGCCGGCCGGGCTCGAGCTGGCCGGCTCCTCCGGGGTGATCTCCGGCACCCCGACGACGGCCGGCACCTCGACCTTCACCGTCGAGGTGCTCGACACCAAGTCGACGGGTTCGCCACCGACCCAGGACACCGCCTGGAAGGTGTTCTCCGTCACCGCCTCCCCGTGAGGTGGGGTGCCCCGTGACACGCCGTCGCCGGCGTGCCGCGGCGGCTGCCCGCCGAACGAGAACAGGAAGGGCTGGGGGGCGTAGGCGACCAGTCGCGGCACGCCGCGCCGTCGGCCCCGCGCCGAGCCGACGGTCGAGACCTCGGCCCGCAGGTGGGACATCGACCGGCCCGCCGCAGGCCTCGACCTCGACGGCGACCGGCCCGTCGGTCACCCGACGACCTCCGGGCGGCGCCCCGTTCTCCCTGGCCAGCGCGGCGGCCGGATGGGGCTAACGTCAGGCAGGAGCAGTCGAAGGCGTTCGCCGGACCGGCGCCGGCCGTGCCGGCCAGGCGAGGCCCCCTGAACCCGGACGAGGTCCCATGAACATCGTGGTGAGCAATGTGAAGGGTGGCGTGGGCAAGACCACCACCACCGTCTACTTGGCGGCTGCGGCGGCCGACCGGGGTTGGGACCCGGTGACCCTCATCGACGCCGACCGCCAGGCATCGTCGGCGGAGTGGCTGGAGCAGCGCCCCGTCGAGGGCGTGGACCTCGTGGAGGCGCCGTCGGAGCGGACGGTGGCCCGGGCCATGGGTGGCCACGGCGGCCTCGCTGTTGTCGACACGCCACCGGGGGACGAGCGGATCGTCCGTGCCGCACTGAGCCAGGCCCACGCCGTGATCATCCCCACCCGGGCCGGAGGTGTCGAGTACTCGCGGGTCGGCGCCACCCTGGAGATGATCGACGAGGGAATCCCCTGCGGGGTGGTGATCAGTGCCGCCCGCCTCGGCACCAACGACCTCGACGAGGCAATCACGTGGTGGACCGAGTCGAAGGTCCCCATCTGGGGCATCATCCCCGAGCGGGTCGGGATCGCCGCCGGTCCGGAGGCCCGCCTGTACCGCGAGGGCCTCGCCGCCTACGACGCCGTCCTCAAGAAGGCCCTGCGGCGGCGCCCCCGGTGACCGTCACCCGTTGAGCCCTGCCGGGCTCGGCGGGACGTCGACCGCGTGCTGCTCGAGGGCCGCGAGCGGCACGATCTCGAGTGCCCGCTCGTGGGTCGAGGCGAGCACCACGTAGGCCGCGGCGCCGTCGCTGTCGGCGCGAAGCCAGTTGACGGCGGTGACGCACCAGCGGTCGCCGGGGATGAGGCCCGGGAAGCGGTACTCGGGCAAGGGGGTGACCAGGTCGTTCCCGATCGACCGCTGGTGCTCAAGGAACTCGGCCGTCATGACGGCACAGATGGTGTGGCTGCCGCGGTCCTCGGGCCCGGTGTTGCAGCAGCCGTCGCGGTAGAAGCCGGTGACCGGGTCGACCCCGCAGGGTTCGAGCTCACCACCCAGGACGTTGCGCGCCGCCATCGCTGCAGTATCCCGCATCGGTGATGTGCCCTTGCCTCGCCGACGCCCGTCTCCACGGTGCCGCCGTGGAGGAGCCCACCAGTCACGCGACGCGGGGCCTGGGTGTCGACCGGTCAGGTCGACCGGACGAAGTCGACCACCACCCGGGCCAGTTCGGGTCCCTTGTCCTCCTGGAGGAAGTGCCCGGCACCGACGATGGTGGTGTGGGGACGGCCCGTTGTCCCGGGGATCCGCCGCTGGAGGACCCGGTCGGACCCGGCGGTGATGGGATCGCCGTCGCTGAAGGCGGTGAGGAACGGCTTGTCGAACTGCTCGAGCACGGCCCATGCGGCCCGGTTGGCCGCGGCCGCCGGGTCGTCCGGCGAGATGGGCACCAGGGTGGGGAACTGGCGCGCCCCTTCGGTGTACCGCTGGTCGGGGAAGGGCGCGTCGTAGCCGGCGACGACCTCGGGGCTGAGGTCGGCCGCGCAACCGCCGTTGACGATGGCGCCGGCGGGAAACGTCTCGACCTCCTGGGAGAATTTGAGCCACCCGAGGAAGGCGTCCCCGGGAGGTGCGTCGCCCGTGGGCAGGAAGGTGTTGGCCGCCACCACGCGGGCGAACCGCTCGGGGTGCTCGCCCACCAAACGGAGCCCGATCAGGCCGCCCCAATCCTGGCAGACCAGGGTGATCCCGGACAGGTCGAGCCGGTCGAAGAGGAGGGAGCGCATCCATTCGACGTGACGGGCGAAGGTGTACTCCGTCCGGGGCGTCGGTTTGTCCGAGCGTCCGAACCCCACCAGATCGGGTGCCACCGACCGCAGGCCGGCGTCGGACAGGACGGGGATCATGTGGCGGTAGAGGAAACTCCAGGACGGCTCGCCGTGGAGCAGGACCACCACGTCGCCGTCGGTCGGTCCTTCGTCGAGGTGGTGGATGCGCAGGCTCCCCCCGTCCTGGTCGGGGACGTCCGCATAGTGCGGTACGAAGCCGTAGCCGGGGAGCCCCTCGAAGCAGTGGTCCGGTGTGCGGAGAACCTCCATCGTGCGTCACCTCTCCTCTGGTCGTCCTCTGATCGAGGTGCACGCATGCCCCCGGTCCGCCCCGACGGGCGAACGCGTGTCGTGACAGAGCAGGTGCCTACTGAACCTACCGCGTCGGCGCGGTGGCCCCACGGTGCGCCGCGCCGACGCGGATCACCGCATGGCGTTCTTGACGAAGTCGTCGGTGCCGTGCCCGACGTCGAGCCGGCGCCCCCCGTGCCAGCTGCCCCGGAGGTGCCGCCGGACGGCGGGCGCTCCCTCCGCGGTGGCGCGTGCCGCACCGTGCCAGAGGTCGGCGTCGTGGAAGAGGACGTCCCCGCGCTCCTGGTACACGGCGATCTCACCGGGCACGCGTTCGAAGCCGGGCGGGATGCCGTCGAGTCCGTGGCGGTGGCTGCCCGGCAGGACGCGGAGGAAGCCGTTGGCCGGGGACGTCGGATCGAAGTGGATGGTGAACGCCACCGCGGGCCAGATATCGAGGTGGGGCCCGGACTGATGATCGGTGTGCCACCCGATGCGCGAGTAGCCCGAGCCCGGGTCCGGACGCGCGTCCTGGTACACCACGCCGAACTGCTCGTAGTCGAGCAGCCACGCGTCGGGGCCGACCAGCTGATCGGCCACGTCGATCAGCACGGGGTGGTGCACCAGCGCGTCGGCGAGCGCGGAGGCCGTCGTGGCGAAGCACACGTAGTGGGCGAACGGCTGGCCGTCGATGGCAGCATCGGGTTCGTCGAGGATGGCGGTGGCATGGCGCGGATCGAGCGAACCCGCTGCCAGCTGTTGCTGGGCCCGGACCAGCTCGCGCTCGGCGTCGGCCAGCACGACCGGGTCGAAGAGGCCACGGAGGGTGGCATGGCCTTCGACCTCGAAGAAGGCCACCAGCTCCTCGATCTCGTCCTCGGCGAACACGCCCTCTGGTCGGGCCCTGGTCCCGGCCGGAGCCTGACCCGATGGGCGGAGGCTGGTCACGACCCGAGTGTAGGGCGGCGGTCCGCACGGGTCCCCCGGCGTGCTCGTCTCACGATGCCGGCCGGGCGCGCCGGCCGCCCCGAAGGCACCCTCGGTGCCCACCGCCGGCGATGCCTGTTGCATTCGAGGTGGGCTTCCCCTAGGTTTCGCCCTGGTCGGGGGAGTTCGCACGGACACGCAGGGGGGGCGGCGGGAACTGTGTCAACGAACCGCCATGTCGGATTGGGAGAGGCGGCCTACGGGCTCGCACCGCATGAAGGTTGAGGAGAGTTGCACACGATGAGAGCACAACGCAGATTGTCCGTTCGCATGGCGTCGCTGGGTGGTGCCGTGGCACTGGCCGCGGCTGGCCTGGTCGGCTCGGTCGGATTGGTGGTTGCCGCCGGCCCGGCCGGCGCCGACACGGCACCATTCGGTGCGACGTGCGTCGCACCGGTCGGGTCCCTGACAGGCCTGGTGGTGACCGGCTCCATCTCACCGGATCCCGTGAAGGCGGGCGGGACGTTCAACATCAGCGGACTCGGGCTCCAGTTCGCACTGGGATCGCTGGCCGCGGCCATCGCCGGAGACACGCTGACCGGTACCTTCACGTCGACGATCTCGACGACGGGCGCGACCCCCGCCAGCGCGCCGGTGACGTACACCATCCCTCCCACGGTCGTGACGGTCGGGGGAACGATCACCGCCCCGGGGTCCACGAGCACGTTCACCGCCAACAGCGGCGCGACGAGCGTAAGCGTGTTGACGGGAACTTCCGGCTCGCTCTCCGTCAACATCACAGGGGTCGGAGCGCTGGGCCCATTCGGCTGCACCCAAAGCGCGGTGACCATCGCCTCGGCGTCTAGCACGATTCCGCCTCCCACGGTCACTTCCGTGCTGCCGAACTCGGCGCCCCTGGCCGGCGGCACGCAGGTGACCGTTCACGGATCCAACTTCACCGGGGTCACCGCAGTGACCTTCGGGGGCGTCCCGGCGCAGAGCTACAGCGTTCGGACACCCACCTCTCTCACCGCCGTGGTGCCGGCCGGTACGGGAACCGTCAACGTCAACGTGTCCAACCGTGCGGGTGGCTCACCGGACAGCCCGCGTGATCAGTTCACCTACACGGCGGGGCCGATCGTCACCGGGGTCAGCCCGAGCACGAGCACCCCCGCCGGTGGCACCTCGGTGACCATCACCGGCCTGCAACTGACCGGCGCCACGTCGGTCAACTTCGGGACGACCCCGGCCACCAGCTTCACCGTCAACTCGGACACGTCGATCACCGTCACCGCACCGGCGGGCACCGGCGTGGTCGACGTGACCGTCACCAACCCGATCGGCACCTCGGTCACCAGCCAGCTCGACCTGTTCAACTACCGGGCCGGCTACTGGCTGGCCGGTGCCGACGGGGGCGTGTTCTCCTTCGGCAACGCCCCGTTCTGGGGCTCGGCCGGCAGCCTCCCCCTCAACAAGCCGATCGTGGGCATCGCGGCGACGCCGGACGGCGGCGGCTACTGGTTGGCGGCTTCCGACGGCGGGGTGTTCTCCTACGGTGACGCCACTTTCTACGGCTCGATGGGCGGCACACCCCTCAACAAGCCGATCGTGGGCATGGCCTCGACGCCGGACGGGCAGGGGTACTGGCTGGTGGCATCCGACGGCGGCATCTTCTCCTTCGGCGACGCCGTGTTCTACGGCTCGACGGGGAGCACGCCCCTCAACCAGCCGGTCGTCGGCATGGCCTCGACGCCCGACGGCGGCGGTTACTGGCTGGTGGCTGCCGACGGCGGCGTCTTCTCCTTCGGCGACGCCGTCTTCCAGGGATCGACCGGCAGCACGCCCCTCAACAAGCCGGTCGTGGGCATGGCCTCGACGCTCGGCGGCGGTGGCTACTGGCTGGTGGCAGCCGACGGCGGCGTCTTCTCCTTCGGCGGCGCCCACTTCCACGGCTCGACCGCGAACCTGGCGCTGCGCCAGCCGGCAGTGGGGATCGCGAGGACGCCCGACGCTGGCGGCTACTGGATCACCACCGCCGACGGCGGCGTGTTCTCCTTCGGAGACGCCACCTTCTGGGGTTCGACCAGCGGGATCCGGCTGAACGCGCCGGTCGTGGGCATGGCCGCCGTCGGCTGACCCGCCCGCAGCTCACAGGCAGAGGACCAGGGGCACGCGCCCCTGGTCCTCTGCAATTCACGGCCACCCGCGCCCCGGCCCCTGCACGGTGGGCGGTTCCACCGACCGGCCGGCCCGCATGCCCCCCGGAAGGCCGTACCATGCAGGCATGAGCGAAGAGCGCCCCCCGGACCCCTCGGAGCAGCCCCTGGTCGGCCTCAAGCCGCGTAGCAGTGAGGTCACCGACGGCCCGACCCGGGCGCCGGCACGGGCGATGCTGCGGGCGGTGGGCATGACCGATGCCGACTGGGACAAGCCGCAGATCGGGGTGGCCTCGTCGTGGAACGAGGTCACGCCCTGCAACCTCCCCCTCGACCGGTTGGCCAAGCGGGCGAAGGACGGGGTCCGCGACGCCGGCGGGTTCCCGCTCGAATTCGTGACCATCGCCGTCTCCGACGGGATCTCGATGGGCCACGAAGGCATGCGGGCGTCGTTGGTCAGCCGGGAGATCATCGCCGACTCGGTCGAGACGGTCATGCACGCCGAGCGGTTCGACGCGCTGGTCACCCTGGCCGGCTGCGACAAGTCGCTGCCCGGGATGCTCATGGCCGCCGCCCGGCTGAACCTCCCGAGCGTCTTCCTGTACGGGGGGACCATCCTGCCCGGCCGGCTGCGGGACCGAGCCCTCGACATCACCTCGGTCTTCGAGGCGGTCGGGGCCAACGCGGTGGAGGCCCTCAGCGACGAGGAGCTCAGCCTCATCGAGCACAACGCCTGTCCGACCGAGGGGTCGTGCGCCGGGATGTTCACCGCCAACACCATGGCCTCGGTGGCCGAGGCCCTCGGGATGTCGCTGCCCGGGAGTGCGACGGCACCGGCGGTCGACCGGCGCCGGGACGACGCCGCCTTCCGGTCCGGCCAGGTGGTGGTGGAGCTCCTCCGTGCCGGCATCCGCCCGCGGCAGGTGATGACCAAGGAGGCGTTCGAGAACGCCATCGCCGTGACCATGGCCCTCGGGGGTTCCACCAACGCCGTGCTCCACCTGCTGGCCATCGCCAACGAGGCGCGGGTCGAGCTGGCGTTGGAGGACTTCAACACCATCGCTGCCCGGGTTCCCCACCTGGCCGACACCAAGCCGCACGGCAAGTACCACATGGCCGATCTCGACCGCATCGGGGGGGTGCCGGTGGTCATGCGGGAGCTGCTCGAGGCCGGGCTCCTGCACGGCGACTGCCTGACGGTGACCGGGCGGACGGTGGCGGAGAACCTCGCCGAGCTCGACCCGCCGGCGCCCGACGGTGACGTGGTCCACGGGCTGTCTGCGCCCATCCACACCCAGGGCGGGATCGCCGTGCTGACCGGATCGCTGGCTCCCAACGGCGCGGTGGTCAAGGTGGCCGGCATCGATCAGCTGACCTTCGACGGCACGGCCCGGGTGTTCGACGGCGAGGACCTGGCCATGGGAGCCATCCTGGCCGGGTCGATCGAGCCGGGCACGGTGGTGGTCATCCGGTACGAGGGGCCGAAGGGCGGCCCGGGGATGCGCGAGATGCTGGCGGTGACCGGTGCGATGAAGGGGGTGGGTCGCGGTGGCGACTGCGCGCTGATCACCGACGGCCGGTTCTCGGGCGGGACCCACGGTTTCTGCATCGGGCACGTGGCGCCCGAGGCGGTCGACGGAGGGCCGATCGCCCTGGTGGCCGACGGCGACCGGATCGTGGTCGACGTCGTGGCCCACACCGTCGACCTCCTGGTCGACGAGGACGAGCTCGCTCGCCGGCGCCAGGGTCTCAAGCACCCCGCGCCCCGCTACACCACTGGCGCCCTGGCCAAATTCGCCCGACTGGTGACCGGCGCCGAGCGGGGCGCGGTCACCGAGCCCTGAGGTCCGGGACCGGTGGTGTCCTGGTCGGCGTTCGAGGCGGCCGATCCCGAGCTGGCGGCCATCGCCGACGGACAGCTCGAGCTCGGGATGATGTGGCGGTCGAAGAAGGCGCTCGACCTGCTGGCCGACCCGCGGCCCGTCGTGCACAGCACGGTGAGCGAGAGGGCGGGCACCGAAGGCGACGTCAAGGTGTACGGGCGGGCCGTGCCGATCGGGTCCGTCGACGAGCGGGAGCGGTACGGTCGCGCCCTCGAGGCGCGGATCGGCTGGCGACCCGACCGCGACTTCCACCTGTTCAAGGT
>JBKQRT010000317.1:0-19175 GCA_052143895.1 Acidimicrobiales bacterium
TCAGCACGCGCCCCGCGATCCAACAATGCAACAGAGCCCTACGAACTCGGCATCGAGGCACTCCAAGGGCTTACCGTAGCCGCAGCCTTCGACGAACTCGCACTGGTCATTTGATCCGCGGATCTGAGCGGAGCCGGCCGGCCCGCGTCCTACGATTCATTAACCCAGCAGAGCCGTGTTCGGCACCCGCAGGATCAGTCGCCGCGTCGATCCGAGCGTCGTTCAGCGCGGCGACGATGGCGACGTATTATCCCGAGCCCAATCCACACGAGCGCTCCGAACACGGCGACGAGCAGGGTATAAAGCCATAGCGGCCACGAGAAGTGCCACACCAAGAAGTGAAGCCTGATCTTCTCCGTGTTCTGCAGGATGAAGATCAACAACAGTCCGCCTCCAACAAGAGCGGCGATCGCTCCACCGCTGAGTCGGCCACGGCCGCCTGATTGAGCCTGATCTGGCATCGCTATCCTCCGATCTGAGCGCGGGTAAAGCGTCTGTACGACGAACCGAGCATTTCACACAGGGTTTCAGCAAGGTGCCATCCTCGGTCTCAGTCCAAGCGGCACTGTCGCATTGAGCCCGACCCTGTGGAAGCCAAGAACCCCATCCAAGCCGTGCGACCAGGCGGTATTCATGGACGAGCCCCCGAGCCGATCGGTCCGAAGTTGCCATGAGTTGCCGGGACAGTCTCTTGTCGACGGCGCGGGAGTCTCCGGCAGTAGCGGCGTCAGACCAAGGACCCGGTGCGGTCGATGGTGGTTGTAGTGCTCGACCTACTCGCTGAGGACCTTCTCCAGGTGGCGGCGTCCGAGGATGAGCATTCGGTCGAGACACTCTCGGCGAACAGGGCCGACGAATCGCTCGGCGAAGGCATTGGGCCGAGTGGAACGGACTGGTGTGCGGATGATCCGGATGTCCTCAGAGCAGAAGACCTCGTCGAAGCTGTCGGTGAACGGCTCTGTTGCGTTGCTCGATTGCGTTCTGCCGTGCACCGAGCGCCGTACGGCGTCGGTGCCGACTGACAAATGCCTCTGCTTGGCGGCGGAACTTTGATCCATGGCCCGCCGGGACCACCCGATACCCTGCTCTGGTGTGTCTCCTCGTGTTCGCCTGGCAGACCGACCCGGATTGTCCACTGGTGGTGGCGGCCAACCGTGACGAGCGGTTGGACCGGCCAGCGCACTCGCTCTGCGTCCTGCAGAAGGAGAATCCGAGGATCCTTGGCGGTCGTGACGATCTGGCCGGTGGAACCTGGCTGGCGGTCAACGAGCACGGAGTGGTTGCCGGCCTGACCAACCGTCCGTCTCCCGGGGGACGAGATCCGACCAAGCGCTCCCGGGGCGAGCTACCTCTGATGCTGGCCAGCCAGCGCAGCGCCGAGGCTGGCGTCGCTGAGCTGGTGCGTAGGGTGCAAACGGGCCAGTACAACCCGGCATGGCTGCTGGTCGGGGACCGAGAGTCGCTCTACTACCTCGAGCTGGCCTCCGACTTGCCTCTCTTAGTCCGTCAGCTCTCCCCCGGCATCCATGTGCTCGAGAACGTAGGTCTCGGCGAGCCGTCGCTCAAGGTTGATCGGGTGTGGGCCCTCTTATCGATGGCGGACAGCGCCAACTCGAGGTCACTGTGGACAGCACTGCCATCCGTACTGGCCGACCACACGATCCCCTTGGCTCCCGAGGTGGGCCAACGCGAGAACGACGCCGTGGTGCGCCGGCCGGATACTCTTGCGGCGTGCGTCCACACGGAGGACTACGGCACCCGCTCCGCCGCCCTGGTACGGGTCTCATCAGACCCGGGCACCCGACCGGAGATGCTGGTGGCTGACGGACCGTCATGCACAACACAATTCATTGACGTGACCACTCACTGGGCCGACGACGAGAAGGAACGGAAGGCTGGGTTTGGCGGCGGCAACTAACGATATCGATTGGCCGAGTCGATCGGTTCCGTAACGACCCGGCCAAGTGTCGTGATCAGAGGCACTGTTGCATTGGGCCCGACCGAGCCAAGGCACCGTGTGGTTCGTACCTGGACGCCGGCTGGACGAGGCTGTCGGAATGAAGGGTCACCGTTCCTGCCTACCCGTCCAGCAGCCCAGCTCAGCGTTTGCCGGGTTCCGGTACCCACCTGAGGTCATCCTGATCGCCGTTCGGTGGTACCTGCGGTACGGATTGTCCTATCGGGACCTCGAAGAACTCTTGGCGGAGCGCGGTATCGAGGTCGACCACGTGACCTTGTACCGCTGGGTCCGGCGGTTCACGCCGACCCTGGTCAATGCGGCCGTGCCGTGTCGACAAGTTGTCAGCAACCGCTGGTTCGTGGATGAGACCTCCGTAAAGGTCTCCGGGCCTTGGTGGTACGTCTACCGGGCGGTGGATGAACAAGGCCAGGTCGTCGATGGGCTGGTGTCGAATGAGCGCGATACCAAGGCGGCGACACGAATTTTCGCTGCAGCCATCGGCGTTCACGGACCACCGGCCGAGGTCACCACGGACCGGTCTCCTGCCTTAGCGCGAGCAATCGCTGAACTCGTGCCGGCTGCACTTCACGACACAACGCAATACGCCAACAACCGAGTGGAGGCCGACCACGGACGCCTGAAGGCGAAGTTCCGACCGATGCGCGGTCTGAAATGCGACCGCACAGCCTGCGTCGTCATCCGAGGTCACGCCTTCATCCAGAACCTGTGTCGAGGCCGCTTCGAACTCGGGGTCGAGGTGCTTTCCGGGTTGGCCCCGGCTGCAGCCTTCGACGAACTCGCGTTGGTGATCTGAAGCGCGGATCTCACCGGAGCCGGATGTCACGCGTCCGACGCTCCGTCAACGCAACAGAGCCGTGCCGGTTGCCCTCTGGCCAACGCACGCCACCTGTGGCTTCAGCCGCCCCTCAGGCGCGCGACACGTTGCCAGCCAATGACCGTAGTCAGGGTCCGGTTGCCGGGGTCACGAGTTCGTCGAGCACATCGGGGATGGCGTCGGGCAAGTCCCTGACCCGCGGCACAAGATCGGGACACGTGACGATCCCGAACCCCACCCGGTCCTCTTGGGACAACACGGTCACATTCAGCCCGGCCCCATCGGTGATTGGGCCAAGCGGGTAGAGGCCGGCCAGTCGAGCACCGGCGAAGTACAGGGGGATCGGCGGCCCGGGCACGTTTGACAGGATGAGGTTGTGCACAACCGGGTGATGTTCGGCTATATGCAGCGTGGAGTAGAGACGTACACCGAGGCCAAAGGCATTGAGCCAGAGGTGCTCGGCCCAACGCATGAGGGTGTCGGCACCGACCATTCGCTGGACCTCTTTGGCCTGGATGTTGGCAGCAGCAATGCTGCGGAGCCGTTGCACCGGGTCCTTTTCGTCCGTAGCGAGGCTCGTCAGCATCACCGAGAGGTGCGTCGCCCCGCCTTGGGCAACCTGGCCACGGACCATTTTCGCTGTCCCGTCTGACCCGGAGGAAGTCCCAGGTCAGCGTTCCGGATGAGGTCCTTGGCACCCACAGGCCAACACAGCTAGGCCACGGTGCCGACACTCCTTAGCTCGGCAATCCGCGACTCGTCGAAGCCGGCCCACTCCAGAACCGCAACGGTGTCTCTCCCTCGGGTCGGAGCGCCGCGCCACACCTCACCGGGGGTACCCGAGAACTTCGGCACGAGTCCCGTGCCGCGGACCGTGCCGCCGACCTCGTCCTCCCACTCGATGATCATGTCGCGAGCCCGGTAGTGCGGGTCGGCTGCGATGTCCCGGATGTCCATGACCTTGCTGGACGGAATGTTGAGAGAGGTGAGGATCTGTACAGCCTCGTCAGCCGTGAGGTCGGCCAACCATGCCGTCACACACCGTTTGATTTCATCGGCGTAGACGATCTGATCGACCACCGTCTGCAACCGCTCGTGGTCGAGTCCGGGAACCACCGACTTCAGGCGGAGGAACGGGCCCCCGAGCGCCCCGATGCTGATGTACCCCACCTTGGTCGGGTAGATGCCGTAGGGCTGGACGCCCGAAGGGTCGTCGTTTCCGGTCCGAGGGTGCTCGACGCCCAGCATCAGGTAGTCCATGAGGCCGCACGCCAAGAGCTTGAACTGGCACTCGTACTGAGCCACGTCGATGCTCTGGCCCAGACCGGTCCGATGCACGCAGATGTACCCCGCCAGGGCCGACCAGAGGGCGAAGAGCCCGGTGACATAGTCGTTGACGAATGGGTTCGTCTTCATCGGCGGGCCGTCCGGGTCGCCGTTCAGGCTCATGAACCCGCTGAATGCCTGCCCGATGACGTCGTAGGAGGTACGCCGATAGGTGGCCGGGTCACCATCCTGACCGAATCCGGAGATGTGCACGATGACGAGTCGGGGATTGATCCCATGAGCCCACTCGTCGGTGATCCCGAGGTGATCCGGGTAGGTGCCGGGCCGTGACGACTCGATCCAGATATCCGCCCCCTTGAGCAACTCGCCGAACACCTCCTTGGCGCCCGGCCCGGTGAAGTCGAAGACCATGTTCAGTTTGTTGCGGTTCTCCTGGGCCCACCACGTGGACACCGATACATCACGACTCTCGAGCCGGTACGGGGAGAGCTCGAGGACATCCGGTGCGGGTAGGGACAGACGGATTACCTGAGCCCCGGCTTCCGCTGCGAGCTCGCAGGCGAAGGGCGCGGCGACCACGCTCCCGGTGTCAATGACGGTCAGTCCCTCCAGCGCCCCGAACGATGGGAACGCCTCGTGCACCTTCTTCATGGCCGACTCCTCACTCGTCGCCTCGCTCCGGACCCCTCGTGATCGCCGCGTACAGTGGCGCAGCATGTCACGACCGCACCACGGCCACCCACGCAAATCTGTCCCGTGGGCCACGGCATCTGTAGGGCCGAAGGTCCTCTGTCAGTAGGAGCCGCAGTAGTGTGCGACCGACCCGTTGATGTTCCGATCATTCGGGCAGTCCGTGTCACGGGGAGGTGACCGGTGGCAGACACCATCAGCATCACGAAGGGCTCGGGATCCACGCCCGGAGCCGCAGGGGCGGCCGCCACGGGCGCGGCATCGCACGGATCGCCTTCGCTCGTCGATCGCGCCCTCGGGCCCTACCGCATGATCACCCGATTCCTCGAACGTCGCGCTCTCGTCCGGGTCGCCCGGGCGGTGCCGCGGGCACTGCGGTTCATCAGCACCTCGGCACTTGACGGCTCGGTCGTCGATGCCGTCAGCTCCTCCCGGTTCGCTCCCCTTCTGGCCGTGGGTGTGGCGGCCGACGAGGCGTTCCTGGCCGTGGCGATGGCACCCAGCCGGTTCCCGCGACGAACTGACTACGACCGCGTCAGCGCCGAACTCGTCGAGGCGAGGCAGTTGTTCGCATCCCATGGCTGGCTCGACGATCCGGCCTCCTACCATCGGACCCCGCCGCCACTCGCCGTGGACGACGTGAGTACGAAGCAGGGCTGGGCGATGGGTCTCGCCTACGAGCGGATCGCCTACGACAGCGGATACTCCCCCCGAGCAGGCGAGCCGGGCGACGAGCGGTGGGTGGGATTCGCGCCAAACCGGACCGCGAGTGCCGCCATCGTGCGCCATGTCGAGGGCGGTGGCGGCGCCCGCCCGTGGCTCGTGTGCGTCCACGGCTTTGCCATGGGATACCCGTTCATGGACTTTCCCGGGCTGCACACCGCCCAACTCCACCGTACGCTCGGGGCGAACGTGGCCCTGCCGGTGCTGCCTCTGCACGGACCCCGCAAGGTGACCAGGATGAGCGGCGAGCCATTCCTCTCCTTCGACCTCATGAACACCCTGCACGGGTTCGCCCAGGCGGTCTGGGACATCCGCCGCCTGCTGTCGTGGATACGCGATCAGGGCGCCACGTCCATCGGCCTCTACGGCGTGTCGCTCGGCGCCTACGTGGTGTCACTCCTCGCCGGGCTCGAGGACGGGCTCGATGCGGTTGTGGCAGGCATACCCATGGTTGACCTGCCGGCCCTATTCCATGAGCAAAGCCCCCTCCACGTCCGGGCACGAGCCATCGAGCACAACATCATCGGCGGGAACGCCGAGGCGCTGTTCGCAGCCGTCTCACCCCTTGCCGTGGCGCCGAAGGTACCCGTCGATCGCCGGTTCATCTTCGCCGGGTACGGGGACCGCCTGGCACTTCCGGAGCACGCTCGCCGCCTATGGGAGTACTGGGAGCACCCGCAGACCAGCTGGTACTGGGGGTCCCACGTCGGCTACCTCTGGTCCCGGCAGGTCGCCACGTTCCTGCAGGACTCCCTGGTTGCGTCGGGCCTCCGCCACGAGCCGATCTCCGCTCGGGTCGATCACCCCCACGACCGGGTCGCCTGACCCAGGGCCCGATCACGTCCGTCACTGGGGCCTCGAGGGGATTTGGGGACCTACGGCCCTGCCGATGTGCGACGGGAGGCGCGAAGATGTGCCGAAACCAGGAGTCACCATGGTCATGGCGTCGCAGGGGAGTGAGATGTCCGAACCTCAGGGCGAACCAGAGGCGGTCGACCCGCCGACGTACGGGGCGGAGGGTAAGGGCGCCCTTCTATCGGCCGATGAGGCACTCTGCCAGCGTGACCCGGCGTTCCTCTCGCGGCAATTGGCTGCGTTCACCCGATACGTCAATTATTTCTCGCCAGAGGTCCGGGGGCAGCAGCACCTGCCGGCCACCGGCCCCGTGCTGGTGGTGGGCAACCACTCCAACCTCTTCTATATGCCCGATGCCTGGATCGTCGGTCTCGAACTCATTCGACGACGGGGCCTTGGGCAACCGGCCTACGCACTCGGCTACGACCTCTTGTTCAACATGCCAGTGGTCGGCTCGTTCCTTCGCCGCATCGGGGCCATTCCCGCCGATAGTCAGGCTGCACAGCTGGCGCTGACCATGGAAGCGGCCGTCGTCGTGTACCCGGGGGGCGACCGGGAGGCTAGCCGTCCGTGGACCCAGCGGGACAAGGTCGACATGGGTGACCACCACGGCTTCGTGCGTCTTGCGCTTCGGACCGGCGTGCCGGTTGTGCCGGTGGTGACCCACGGCTCACACGACGCCATCGTCATCGTGACGAGAGGCGAGCGGATGGCGAAGCTGCTGGGGCTGCACCGACTCAGGATCAAGGTGTTCCCGATCTTCCTCACGCCCTTCGGATTGTCCACTGTCCTCACACCACCGCTCCCCATGCCCTCGGCAATCACCATGGAGTTCCTGCCACCGCTCGACTGGAGTGCCCATGGGCCTGAGGCTGCTGACGACAACTCGGTGGTGACCGCCTGCTATCAGGAGATCACTTCGGTGATGCAAGCCGCGCTCGATCGCCTACATGCACAGGAGCCTCACCCGGTACTACTGGGCTGGACACACCTCATTCGACCCGGAGGAAGGCGGTTGGAGGTTCCGTCGGGCTGAGACAGCATTCTTCGGCAGGGGCAGTGGACCGTGCCGGCACTGTTGCATTGAGAACGACCTTGTGGGGGCCAAGAACCCCATCCACTTCACGTGACCAGGTGATATTCGTGGAGGAGACCTCCGAGCCGATCGGTTCGACGGAGTCGTGAAATGGCGGGGCATTCCGTTGTCGTCTGCGGGGGAGTCGTCGGCAGTGGCGGTAACTGACTAAGGGGCCGATGCGGCTGATACTGGTTGTAGTGATCGACGAACTCGTCGAGCACGGTCTCGAGGTTGCCACGGTTCACGATCAGCATCCGGTCGAGGCACTCACGCCGGATAGTGCCGACGAAGCGCTCTGCGACGGCGTTGGCGCGAGGAACGCGGATCGGCGTGCGGATGATCCGCATTCCTTCGCAACGGAAGACCTCGTCGAAGTTGGACGTGAACTTGGTGTCCCGGTCCCGGATCAGGAATTTGACTGGTGAGCCGCTGAGCGAGCTCGTAAGTCAGGTTCCTGGCCTGCTGGACCACCCAGGCCTCCGTCGGATGTGCTGTGACTCCGGTCACGATGACCTTTCGGGTATCGAGCTCAATGAAGAAGAGGACGGAGGGTCGCCGCAAGAGCACGGTGTCGACGGTGAAGAAGTCACAGGCCAGCATGGGCGAGGCCGGGACCTGAGGAACTCGCCCCAGGTCGGCCCTCTTCTGGCCGGCGATGGATCAAGGCCGTGGCGTTGGAGGATGTTCCAGACACTTGCGGGGGAGAGAGCGATGCCGATCACGGACAGCTACCCCTGGATGCGGCGGTACTCCAAGGTCGTGTTCTCCCTGGCCAAGCGAACGACCAGCTGCACCGTGCCGGCTGGGATCCTCGGCCGTCCTGAGGGCTTGGGGTAGGTCCAATTGCGCCGTACTCGGTCGCGGTGCCAACGCAGCAGCGTGTCGGGCTGAAAGAAGAACCGATGGCACCTGGCCCGGGGGATCAGCCGCCCGAAACCGGCGATCAGTGCACGGTCTTGTGGCTGCAGGGCCCGACGCTCGACCTGGCGACGAAGGACTGCCACCCCGTGGCGGAGCATGACGACCTCGACGGCCAGATTGGTGTGCTCAGACCGTTGCAGACGGAGGAGCAGCACGGTCCGACCGAAGGCGAGGTAGAGGAACGAGAGGGCCACGGACCATTTTCGCGATCACATCCGCTCCGGAGGAAGTCCCTGGTCAATTGCCCGGATGAGCTTCTTGGCACCCACAGCTACTGGCTGAGCGGGGCATTGAGGTCGACCACGTGACCCTGTTCCGCTGGGTCCAGAGGTTCACGCCCCTTCTGGTGGACGCAGCCCGACCGTGTCGCCAAGTCGCCGGCGGCCACTGGTTCGTCTGTCCGGTCCTACGTGAAGGTCGGTGGCCGCTGGAGGTACGTCTACCGAACGGTCGACCAGGACGGCCAGGTTATCGACGTGCTCGTCTCGAAGAGACGGGACACGAAGGCTGCGACCAGGTTCTTCGCCACGACCAGCGGCGCTCATGGGACGCCAGCCGAGATCACCACCGACCGAGCCCCTGCCGTGGCTCGAGCAATCACCGAGGTGTTGCTAGCCGCACTGCATGACATCACCCAGTACGCCAACAGCCGCGTCGAGGCTGATCATGGGCGTCTGAAGGCCAGGCTCCGGCTCACGCGGGGCCTCAAACGTGACCGCACCGCCAGCGTGGTCATTCGAGGCCACGCCTTCATCCAGAACCTATGGCGAGGCCACTACGAGCTCGGGGTCGATGCACTCCTCGGGCTCACCCTGGTTGCAGCGTTCGACGAACTCGCACTGGTGGTCTGACTTGCGATACCCAACGGAACCGGAAGGACCGCGCCCAACGATCGACTAACGCAACGGAGACCCCACAGGCGCCAGCGCGCGGATCGCCGGTAGCCTGGCAGTTGGGGCAGGTCACCGGTCGGACCGTCGCCTCGAGTAGCCGGGCAGGGCAAGACGCCATCCCCGGGGTCGGGAGGAGATCCATAGTGGGGGCAGTGCGGAGGGTGGCTGCGGCGCTGATGGTCGGTGGATGCCTGGTCGGCATCGGGGGAACGGCTGCCGGCGCCGGTGGGGTGGGTGCTCCCGCGGTGCGCCACGAGGCCGGTCTGGTGCTCACCGACCGTTCCATCGGGGTACCTGACCTGACCCCGACCCTCCGGGCTACTGCGAAGGCTCCAGTGGCACCAAGCGTCACCAAAGACCCGGCGAGCATCACTGTCGGGCCCGACAAGAAGGCGACGTTCAAGGCGGCGGCCGCCGGCAAGCCGAAGCCGACCGTGCAGTGGGAGGTCTCTACCGACGGAGGGCACATTTTCACCGCCGCCGCCGGGGCCACCTCGAAGACGTACTCGTTCACCGCAGCTTCCGATCAGAGCGGCGACGAGTACGAGGCGGTCTTCACCAGTTCCGCCGGTGCGGCCACCACCACGGCGGCGACACTCTGGGTCAGTGGCCCGCCCGTCGTGGCCACGGCTCCGACCAGCGCGACCGTGGCCTCCGGGGGGACGGCGATGTTCAGCGCTACGGCCAGCGGGTTGCCTGCGCCGACCGTCCAGTGGGAGGTCTCCACCGACGGAGGTGAGACGTTTACGGCCATAAGCGGTGCCACCTCGGCGTCCTACTCGTTCATCGCCGCCACCAATCAGAGCGGCGACCAGTACGAGGCGGTCTTCACTAATCCCTACGGAGCGGTGACCACCACCGCGGCGACGCTGACCGTGGACACGCCACCCGCGGTAACCGCCGATCCGGCAGGCATCGAGGTGGTACCCGGGGGGACCGCCACCTTCTCCGCCGGGGCCTCGGGCATGCCAGCCCCGTCCGTCCAGTGGGAGGTCTCCACCGACAGCGGGACCACCTTCACGACCATCGCGGGCGCCACGGCCACCACCTACACCTTCACCGCCACGGCCGGTGAGAGTGGCGACGAGTACGAGGCGGTCTTCGCCAACCCGGTCGGAACGGCCACGACCACGGCCGCCACCCTCACGGTCGTCACGCCGCCCCCGGTGGAGACACCGCCCACGGTGACCACAAGCCCCACGAGCGAGACCGTCGTCGCCGGGGGGACGGCCACCTTCTCCGCCGGGGCCTCAGCCACGCCGGCCCCGACCGTCCAGTGGGAGGTCTCCACCAATGGGGGGACCACCTTCACGACCATCGCCGGCGCCACGGCCACCACCTACACCTTCACCACCACGGCCGGCGAGAGTGGCGACGAGTACGAGGCGGTCTTCACCAACCCGGCCGGCACGGCCATGACCACGGCCGCCACCCTGTCCGTCACCTCGGTACCGTCCACCAGGGAGTCGACCAACTGGTCCGGGTACGCGGGCACCGGATCGGGCTTCGACGCGGTCACTGGCAGGTGGATGGTTCCGGCCGTTACCTGCACGGGGACATCCACGACCTACTCCTCGGAGTGGATCGGCATCGACGGGGACACCAGCTCGTCGGTCGAGCAGGACGGCACCGAGGCGGACTGCCTCGGCGGCACTCCGAGCTACGACGCCTGGTACGAGCTGTACGGCGACAGCAGCCAGAACGGGGGCGACGAGATCGAGCTGAGCCGGGCGACCTACCCGGTATCGCCGGGCGACTCCATGACCGCATCGGTCACCGAGGCGGCCGGCGCCTGGACGTTCGTGCTTGAGGACGTGTCGAACGCCCACGCCGACTGGTCGTTCACCAGCGAGCCCATCGCCTTCTCGGCGGCGCAGTCCTCGGCGGAGTGGATTATCGAACGGCCCGAGATTTGCGGGACCTCGTGCTCGCTAGCCTCGCTCGCCGACTTCGGCTCGGCCACGATGGCCGGTTGCACGGCGTCGACCGCCGAGCTCACCGCCGCCCCGATCGATGCCTTCCCGAGCACCGCCATCGAGATGGTGAACCGCTCGGGCAGCCACGTTCTCGCCGCGCCCAGCGCGCTGAGCGCCTCCGGAACCAGCTTCAGCGACACCTGGAAGGCGTCCAACTGAGCCGACCGAGACACTGTTGCATTACCGGCCCGCGTCCGACGATCCAGTAATGCAACAGTGCCGAACCGTTACTTCGTGCCGAAGCATGACGAGCTCGATGGCGGTGCGGCGCGGCCAGACCGTTGGAGACGGAGGACCTGAAGCGTTCGAAGGTAGGCGAGATTGAGAAACGAGAGAGCCACGGCCATTCTCGCAGTCCCGTTTCGCTCGGAAAACTCCCAGCTAAGCGCTCTGGATGAGGTTCTTGGCACCCACAGGCCACGGACCATCTTCACGGTCAGATCCGCCCGGAGAAACTCCCTGGTTGCAGGCGTGGATGAGATTTTCGGCACCCACACGTTCGGGCCCGGGTCAGCGCCTGAAGTGATGGGATCATGTTCGAAACCCTCTCGAGCCTGACGTGCCCGAGTCGGTAATTGAGCGCCTGGGAGTTGGCGCCCGCGTCAGGGGGTCAGGCTCCCATGTGACCAATGGCACTTGTCCGTGGTGGGCGTCCCAGTCAGTGTGGAGTTGTGGACCGAGGGGTGCCCTGCACATCGTTCGGAAAGGACAAGATCATGACCACTACGGAGCAAGACGAAACGACCGAGCGCACGAACAAGATCATCAAGTCGGTGCGCGACGCCGAAGATTCGGCACTCGAGTCGGTGCGGAAGTTTCTCGATACGGTGAATGGGGTGTTCCCCGACGTCAATGCCGAAGACGGGCCTCGCCGCAAGATCATCGACTCAGCTTTCAAGATGACCGAGCAGCTCGTGGGTGCCTCGACGCAGCTGGCGGAGAAGGTCGTCAAGGCGGTCAGTAGCGCGCCCACGAGCGCCAGCGGCTCGTCGAAGTAGGGAGCCCCGTCGCTTGGTGGCTGGGCTACTCGGGCTCATCGTCGGTCGGCGCACTGACCAGGAGTTCCCTCCAACGTGCCTCGGGCACGTGTGCCGGCGTAGTCGACTTCAGGAAGTCTTCGAGGATCGGAAGGAACCGGTCGGCGTCCCGCCAAAGCAAGAAGTGCCCTGCACCTTCGAGGACCTCGAGACGAGCCCCCGGCATGGCTTCGGCAGCACGGTAGGCGTGGGGGCACTGTTGCATTGAGCCGCACCACCGGGAGCGGAGCATGAGAAGCGCTGAGATTCCCGTACTGAGATGCATGGTGAAGGCATTGGCTTGACCAATTCGGCGTTCGTCCAAGGCGCCGTTGGAGGCAGGATCAACGATGGTCATCATTAACGCAACAGTGCCCATCGCTGGTATGCGGGACCGGCTGGCGCACCGCTATTTCGATACGTCCCACGCTATCGTGCAGGCCACGGCTTGGATGGGCTTTTCGGCACCCACAGGGTCACCGCAACGACGATAGGCCGGCTGACTATTAGGGCACGGCAACGAGGAGGACGGGGACGGGGCTCCGGCCGAGGATCTCGCGAGCCACTGAACCCCGGGCGGGATCGGTGGTGTGGGGCCATCCAACGGCTACGAGCTCAGGGCGGAGCGATTCGACGGCGCCAAGTACCTCGATGGCCGGAACGCCCATGCGGAGTTCGAGCCGGGCCTCCGGTGCGCCTACGACGTGGCGAGCAAAGAACTCGTGCGCGTAGGCCTCGGTCTCGTGTTGAACCTGGTCGGTGAAGCTGGGGATCTCCTCGTCTACGTGCACCACAACGATCTCGAGGCCGGCGTCGGTCGAGAGCTCGATGGTCCGCTGGAGGGCGCGGGCTTTACCCGGGGTGCCCTCCATCGCCACGAGGACCCTGCGTAGTCCGTTGGGCGGTTGGGCATCGGGTGGCACCACGACCACTGGCTTGTCGGTTCGGTCGGCGATCGTCAGCGCGAGGTGCCCGGCCGGCAGGGGACCACCGGGGCTGCCACGGGCTCCAAGGACGAGACCCACGACGTCCTCCTCGGCCACCGCAAGGGCGAGCTGCTCAATCGGATCACCGGAGAGCGTGCGCAGAGTCACGCCAGCCGCCTCTGCCGAAGCCCCCGCCGTCTCGTCGCCATCCTCGATGACGTGGACGACATCCAGCACGCTGCCAAGGGCCATGGCCATGGCCTTGCCCATGGTCAGCACGGGCCGCGCTGCGGCCGAATTGTCGATAGCGGCAATGACCTTCTTCATCAGATGAGCTCCCAGTGAGGTCCGCGACGACGAAACGCCAGCTTGTCGGGTCCGATGGCAAACGGCGTGCCGTCGACGACGATGGAGATGCGCCGGTCGGCCCAGATGGAGAGGTGGGCCCGTTCCTTGCGGACGCGGACCCTGCTGCCTCGGAACCGCACGCGCAGCTCGAGGGCCGACCACGAGGGAGGCAGAATCGGGTCGATGTGGAGCATACCGGCGCGCGGGCGGAGCCCGGCGAACCCGAAGGCGAGTGCCTGCCAGGTTCCGCCCATGGTGGCGAGGTGCAGGCCCTCGGCGGCGGAGCCCGTCAGGTCGTCGAGGTCCATGCGCACCGCGATACGCAACGCCTGCAGAGCGGGTTCGAAGTCGCGTGCCCGGGCCAGCAGCGAGGCGTGGATCGCCGGGGACAACGAGCTGCCGTGGGCGGTGCGGGGCTCGTAGAAGCGGAGATTCGGCTCGAGGCTGCCGGCCACCACCTCGTTGGGGAGGAGGTGGTGGAGCATGAGGACGTCCGCCTGCTTGATCACCTGTGCGCCCCGGGTGCGATCGGCCCCGAGCAGCAGATCGGCGGCGATCGGACGACGGGGGGCCAGCTCGGCGATGACCAACGGCTCGAGCCGACCGAAGCCGGCGAACTGCTCGTAGATGCCCGTGTCGGCGTCGTAACCGTCGGACAGGGCATCGGCGAGCTCAAGCCAGCGCTGCCGCTCGTCGACATCGACGCCATCGTCCGCGCCGGCCGCATCGACGGAATCGGCGGCGCGGCGCAGGTTCCACCGGGCCATCACGTTGGTGAAGGCGTTGTCGTCGACCGGTTCGTGGTATTCGTCGGGCCCGATGACTCCGTAGATGTGCGCACGTCCGTCCAGCTCAAGACGGATCCGCGATGCCCAGTATCGAGCCGTCTCCACAAGGATCCGGCGGCAGGGCCCACGGGCGAACTCGTCGTCCCCAGACCAGTCCACGTAGCAGCACGCCGCCCACGGCACCTCGGCAACGATGTGCTCCTCGAGTTGGCCGGTGCGGATGGGTACAACCTGCCCGGACCGGTCCCGGGCACTCGTCGGCGTAGCGTCTCGACCGGTGTGGGCGGACTCCCACGGAAAGCGAGCTCCGGCGCGGCCCGCTTCGCGCGCCGCCTCGATGGCGGCGGGCAACCGCCGCAGGCGGTACTCGAGCATCGACCGGGCTGCCGCTGGATGGGTAGCGGCCAGGAAGGGGAGGACGAAGGTGTCAGCGTCCCAGAACACATGACCGCGGTAGCCGGTCCCGGTCAGGCCGCGAGCACCGACGCCCGCTTCCCCGGAGTCAGCCACTGACGCCATCAGGTGGAAGAGCGCGAAGCGGATGCCCAGCTGGAGCTCGTCGTCTCCCTCGACGACCACATCGGCGTCCTCCCACCGTTGCGCCCAAGCCTGGCGGTGCTCGGCCATTAGTCGGTCGAAGCCGATGGTGGCGGCCTGGGCGACCGCGTCGACGCCTGGGGAGGGATCGGGGAGGGTGTCGGCGTCCGAGCGGTAGACAGCCACGCGGTCGAGGACCGCGTTGCGGGTGTCCGTGCCGTCCACCGGACGTCGCCCCGTGGACCGGGTCTGAGCTGCCGCCGCCACGATCCCGCCGGCGGAGGCGGCGACCCGGATCCACTTCGCGTTGCCGACGCGGCCCTCATCGCGGGGGAGGTCGTCTGCCGGGGGCAGCAGCGGCGGGCCGGCGCGGAGGGCATGCGGAAACCGGGCTCGCAGGACGGCGGTCGTCGGCCGAGCGAGGGACACGAACCGCACGCTCTCGACGGTGTCTGGCTCGGCGCCGGCCCGCTCGTGCAGGACCCCGGTCCGGAGATCGAGGACCCGCCGCAGCGGCGGACCGGCGGCCGTCTCGCCAAGCTCGAAGGCGACGGGCCCGGTGAGCAGGTGGGTGTCGGCGCCGTTCCCGTCGTAGATGCCGTTGGCGATCACCCAAGGGTGCCGGCTCGGACCGCTGGCAAGGGGCGCACCGCTCATCCCGACGTGGCCGTCGGACAGGCTGAGAAGCGCCTCGTGGACGCGCTGGTTCTCGAGATCGAAACCCTCGATGACGAGGGACCAGCCCGCCTGTGTGGTGGCCTCGGGGAGGGCCCGTCGCCGCCGGCGCAGCTGGTCGGCCAGCAGCTGGTGCAGACGTGCCGTGCCACCAGGGAGTGCCACCATCCCGGACCGTGGCGAACCCCGGCCACCGTTCACCAGGACCACCGTCGCGGCCCGAACGTCGGGGACGACCTCGGGCGCCGGGCGATGGGGTACGCCCGACAACCCGTCGACCACCACCAGCACCGCCTGCGGGTCGACTCCCCGACGCCACAGCTCTTCGAGCACTCCAATCGCCACGTCTCCGGCGTCCTCGAGGGCGATCTCCACCCTTCTCCCGTCGACCACCACTCGAGGATCGTCGAGTCCGGCCTGTCGAGCCGCCTCCACCGCGAGATCAGCGAGGTGGGACACGCCGGGGATGCCGTGGACCAGCAGGAGCTGCTTGAGTCTCGACCATGTCGTTCGCAATGCCGGGTCCCGGGCCAGTTCGACGCTGACTCTGGGGGAGCCGGCCGGCCGAGGGAGCGTCATGGTCGCAAGTCCCAGCCCGGCCAGCGTCTCGGCGAAAGCCTCTCCGGCGTGATCGATGACCGCGAGATCCACGTCGTGCTGCGGCTTCCCCAAGTGGTGGATGCCCGAGTGGTCGAGGGTGGCGGCGCCGGTGCCACCGCTGTCGGCGAGGAGGAGCGCAGCCGCGCCTGCGGAGGGCTTACTCAGTCGTGCGGCCAGCTCGTCGACGCGCCCCGGGGTGAGCCAGCCGACGGGCGCACCCGCCTCACACAGGGCCACCAGATCTCGTGCGGTGCGCGCGGAGATCGTCTGGGTGGCATTCCAAAGGACGACGGCTTCGAACCGCCGGTCCAATTCAGGCGGCAGAGCAGAGAGGCGGCTTTGGGGCATGGGTTCCGAGGCACTGCCACCTCGGTCAACCACGGCGTGGGCGCTCACGCCGCCAGCCCGCCAGCGGGTTCGCTCCCTCACTGCAACAGGGGCGGGTGCCGAGCCGGAAGTGACGTCCATTCACCACATCCGGCTCGTTGGAGGGCACCTGGTGCGCGTATTGGGCTGTGAACACGCGGATCTGCTCTACACGCACCGAACCGATGGGCGCGCCACGGATCCCGAGCGCCGCAACGGGTGTCTTTTCGAGACGCGCCACGACGGGTCGAGCAATTCGGATTCGACTCCTGTTGTTCAATGTCCGCTCAGTGCTGTGGGTGCGCGGAATAGGCTACCCGACGCAAGATCGCGAGAACCATATCGATTGGCGTCCTAACCTCAATACCGTTCAATGCAAATGGCTCAGCGATTGGCGATGACATTGGTGACCACCGGTTTCGCCAGTCGATGAGCTTGGCGGTGAGGATGCAGACGATCGCCAGGGCGAACTGAGCGAGTCGGTGGATCACCTTGCGGTCCGTGTTCCTGCGGAGTTGGACAGCCACGAGTTGGTCCGCTTGACCGTGTGGGTGCCAAAAATGCCATCCGCGTCGCTGACCAGCGACTTCTCTCAGGAAGCAATTCGTTTGACCGCGGCTCGGTTGAGACGCTTTGACCCCACCACGTCGGTCCGGCCACCAGCTCGGAAGACAGATCGCCACTTTTCGTGGGTTAGAGCAGGGGAGTGGATGAAATCGCGACCCCGCCGCGTCCGGAGTAACAGCCCAGTTCCACGGCCAGTTTTTGGCACCGGCGGGGTCTGGTCAACGGGCGAACAGGCGCAATCGCGTCCTCATCTCTTCCAAAGGAAGGCCCAGGTCAATGGTCCAGATGAGGTTTTCGGCACCCACAGAGCCCGACGGCGATGGCAACCGTCAAATGTGACGATGGCAAGCCAGTAATGGTTGTGTCAGCATTTCCACCAGGTCAGTGATCGCAGACGGAATAGTGGGGCATGCCGTGGTGCAGTTGTCGGGGCAGGGAGTCCGGCCAGCGAACAGAAGGCCACCCGCCGGTCGGAGACCCGAGCGGTGAGTAGGGCCCTCGTGTTCGTGGGAGGGTTCGCTGCTCCCGGCAATGAGTGGCCGATGACCCCAATCCGACGGAGTGCTCGTGAACAGGGCTGGCGTACCAAGTACTTCAACGAGCGACTGGCCTTTGGCCCTATCGCCACCTCAGCCAGCCGCTTGGTCAACCTGATCGATGAATTGCACCAGATCCACGACACGATCGTGGTGGTCGGGCATTCGATGGGAGGTCTGGTCGCCGAGCACTCAGGAGCACTCGGAGCGCCGATCGATGCACTCGTGTCCATCGGCACACCGCACCAAGGCCACTCACTGTCACGCTTTGGCCCGCTGCCGGTCATGCGGGAGATGGCGACGAAGAGCGCCTATCTGAGGGGTGTGGAAGCTATCCCTGGGCCACGTCCACCAATCCTGGTGATCACTGGGGCGAGGGACAGGCTGGTGTCGAAGAGTTCGACACGACCGAGCCGACCTCACACGTTTCTCGAGATACCGAACGTCGGCCACCTGGGAGTGATATTCGATCAGCGAACAGCCGACGCCATCTTGCAGTGGGCCGATGTCCATGCAAAGGAGCTGACGTGATGACTGACGGCGGCTCTGTTGCGTTGGTCGATCGTTGGGGCGCGCACCTTCCAGCGCCGGGAAGATTCGCCGCTCAGACCTGTGGGTGCCAAGAACCCCATCCATGTCACGCCACCAGGCGGTATTCGTGGATGAGACCTCCGAGCCGATCCGTGCGACGGAGTCGCAAATTGGCGGGGGACTCCCTTGACATCGACGGGGGCGTGATCGACAGCGGCGGTATCTGACCAAGGCATCGATGCGGCCGATGCTGGTTGTAGTGGTCGACGAACTCGTCGACCACGGTCTCGAGATGACGACGGTTGACGATCAGCATCCGATCCAGGCACTCCCGACGGATGGTGCCCACGAAGCGCTCGGCGAAGGCGTTGGCGCGGGGAGCACCGATTGGGGGCGGATGATCCGAACACCCTCCGAGCGGAAGACCTCATCGAAGCTGGCCGTGAACTTGGCGTCCCGGTCCCGGATGAGGAACTTGGCCGCCTGGGCTCCCCCAGCGAGCTCGTGGGTCAGGTTCCTGGCCTGCTGGACGACCCAGGCGCCGGCCGGGTCGGCCGGGATCCCCGTGATGTACACGCTGCGGCTATCGAGCTCGATGAAAAACAGGACGTAGAGCCGCCGCAGGAGCACGGTGTCGACGGTGAAGAAGTCACACGCCAGCATCGTTGCGGCCTGGGCCTTCGGGAGCTCTCCCCAGGTCGGTCCATTTCTGCGCGGCGAGGGATCAAGACCATGACGCTGGAGGATGTTCCAGACGCTCGTTGGGAGAGATCGACGCCCATCACGGCGAGCTCCCCATGGATCCGGCGATAGCCCCAGATCGGGTTCTCCCTGGCCAGGCGGACCACGAGCTGCACAGTGCCGGCCGGGACCTTCGGACGACCGGTGGGATTCGCGTAGGTCCACTTGCGACGAACCAGGTCGCGATGCCAGCACAGCAGAGTGTCGGGCTGCACGAAGAACCGATGGCGCTTCACACGGGGATCATCCGACTGAGGCCGGCAAGGAGCGCCCGGTCCGTCGGCCGCAGGGCCGGGCGGTCCACCTGGCGCCGGAGCACGGCCACC